>NZ_DDGR01000040.1:16821-267560 GCF_002337775.1 Sphingobacterium sp. UBA1897 | reverse complement strand
AAACAAACGGGCGCAGCTTAATATTATTCCCAGATCCATCCAGATCTGAATAGAGTAGATTTAGGCAATGCGCCAGATCTTTATTTTTACAAAGTGGAATATGATTATTTTTGATTAAACTAAATGGTCCTAAGTATCTTTTGTCGTTCATCAGACGGACAAAGGATTTAATTGCATCTTCCATATCTTTTCTTTTTGTTCTTAATTTATATCCTTAGGTCAGTTTATCTGAATATAAATAGATTTATATAATTAATCAGCCTGATAAAAGAATATCTGTCTAGGTGTATATATGGTCATATACATATTGGGAAATGTATATTAACCTATCCCAGAATATCCATCTATTGAACTATATAATGGAATAGATATTTCTTTAATGATATTACCAGATAGTTGTACATACTGAATACGATATAGCTGGATACATAGACATTCAAATCATTGGATATACAGAAATCGGATTATTTGTTACTATAAATAGTTATCTATTTTTACGGCTATAGTGATACTTCAAAGAGTCCATTAACATTTCGTTGTAATCCTTATACCCCGAATAAATATTTGCCCGGTCATTCGCATAAGGGTAAGATACCTTTATAGTAGAGGTACATTGTTTCCCTACTTCATCATTATCCAGATAAAGATCTATCTGATTGAATTCACTGATACGATCGGTAGCACGTTTGACCAGAGAAACCGAGTTAAGCACCATAACAGTTGGTAGATTTTCTTTTTTTGTCAATCTTAGCCAGCTTAAAAAATCAAAAAAACCTTCAAATATCGCAAGATGATCTTCTTTGCCCCGTATAATTGAAATATCTTTATTTCCGATACTGGCTTTGAATCCTTTCGGGCTGGATATTTCCCAATTGTCCTTTTCATTTTTCCAACCTATCGCATAAAATAATTTCGTAGGATCGGAATAGAATTTATTACTGTAATAAACTTCCCATAATAGTCCGTTGGCTACAGAATCTACTCCCCGTTCCTGTAGGTACCTGGAAAGAACATAATTTCTACCCAATTGCTGGCTGTGTGAAAATTCGAGGATATTATCTGTTTCCCGATCAGCAGCTTTACTGGAGTCAAAGACTGGAATTTCGGCTTTTTCAAAATGGTCAAAAGTGTATTGGATCTTTTGTAAAATTTCAAAATAAGATTGGTTCGGCCAATAAGCCATCGCAAGTTGGACAATGCCACCGCCATGAATTCCTGTATGATTAGCACCACCATGATCCATCCATTTCCCCCCTTCGTCCCATACAGTTAAGGACGGAGTGTTTTTTCCTGTTTCCCGGAGCATACTATGGTAAAAAAATTCCCTGCCAGATTTTTTGACAGGGAAGTATCCCAATCGGCCAAGAAAATCCACAATGGACAACCCTTCGACACTTTTTCGGTCGATATAATTTGTCATTAAAAAGATTGATTTATAGTGGAAGAAAAATACAATTTGGCAAGCTACCCTGTACTTCTATTTTAGCCTCTTTATAACCGTCCCGTTTTTCATTCAAATAGAATCTTACGTTGTCATATTTACTGGCTCTTCTGATTGCGGCGGAAATGAATTGTGGAGAATTAAGTACTAGAATGGAAGAATAGAGTGCATACAATTGATCCCTGTGTTTTAGGTAGTCGGTAAACTCCTGGAAGATGGTTATATTTCTAGTCGATGCCTGAAAAATGCTCATCCCTTTAGGCCCAATACATAACCTAAAGTTTTTTGCATATACTTCCCATCCGCCATTTTCATTAGGCCAGCCTGCTGCGCAAAAATCTCTTCTCTTGCCCATCTGATCAATAACATAATAATGAACCTCGACAAGATTGGAGTCCGCAAATTCCCAAAGGTTAGATTCGTTCAGGAAATCGAAGACTTCACCTGAAAATTCTAACTTTCTAATTCGATCAACTTGATAGTGGGGCAATTTTATGGGTTTGCGTTTCCTTCTCGGTTTTTCTTTTATCGGAAATAAATGATGGTATTTAAAAGTCTCAGAAATAGAAGCCAATTTTTCATTAATCTCATTTGCTTCCAATGTTGGCCAATAATGCTTAGCAAAATCAACGATATTACCTCCTTTGCCCAACGTCTTATCAAACCAGGCATCTAGTGCATGATCTAACCTGAAGCCCTTTGGAATAAATTTGGCTGCTTTAAAAATATTAGAATAAAAACTTTCTTTATCGTTTGATTCGATGGGTTTAAAACCAAGATGATTCAATAAAGATTTGATGGATAAAAAATGATTAGGGGACATACCCTCATCTTGGGTATTTGTTTTTTCTGTCATATCTAAAGGTTTAAGATTTCTAAAAAAATGGAAAGATTGTCTATGGATTCAATCTAGAACCGGCATTGGGTAACGAGCCCAAAAGATTCATTCATGCCGGCTTGTGTTTTTTTCGGGACTACTCACGTCAGTCTGTACAGACCGGGCCGCCAATTGCCTGCCTATGCGTTCTCAGAAAAACGGTCAACTAGAGTTAGCTACTGTTTCTTTCGCATAATTTCCTTTTTTATCAGGATAATGCTTCATCCCCATACGTCAAAGAACAATATCGTCCTGCCCTCGCGGTGGACTATTTACCTCTCATTGCTTACAAGTCGGTTTTGTGAAAGCAGGGGACAAATGAGTCCGGCTGCACATTGTTCGATAAGTTTTTGGAAGTTGTTTTAGAGATAGGAATTAGGCTTTCTTGGATCAATACATCGCCATTGGGTCTTCTATTATTAAGCTGGATATTAATACTAAGGCCAAGTTTTGAACCTATCGTTTCCCAAGCTTTTGCAAAGGATTCGGCAACTGATCCTGATGAAAAAAAAGATAGCACATTCGTTCTCATAACTTCATGGATTTATTGTTCCATTGGTTGCAAAGCACGAAAAATGAGCAAGGCAGAAACAGTGAAAGGGGGTGAAAAGAATCTTTTCACCCCCTCTTAAAAAACTCTGTTAGAATACCATCAATGCAGGTTTTATAACAAAAGAAGAAATCGGAATATTATTAAAATTTTGATAAGTAGTTATATTGCTACAATGAATAAACCGCATTAAATGGAGATTGCCTATATTTATAACTGAACTAATAAAGTATGCACAAACAAGACTTTTTGTGATTGGTATTTCTTAATTTAGAGTTATGACTACGCCAAAAATTAGCCTTTCTTCTTTTGATCTCGATAGTGATTTTTTATTTCGTGCTCATACCTTAGGTATAACTACCATTGAAGATATCATGAATGTTAATCTCCCGAACTTACGCAAAAACGAAAATTTCAATTACAATTGGTATTTTGAATTATTACAATTTTTGGAAAGTCAGGGATTGATGAATCAATTTGTGCGAAGACAGTTATAAATCATTATAATTGGAGGTATTATAATTTTCATTTAGCCAGTTTACCATTCCGATTAAATGGCCTTTTATTTTTTTTGCTGTAGAAAACTCAACATCCAATGATTTCTTCTGTAAACTTTCGGCAGAAATAAAGCTGGTATTCGGTGTTCTGAAATGCTTCGCATAATAACTGAAAGTTTTACCGATGTCTTCTTTAGGAATAATTCCCCTCTCCATAAATAGACGTATAAAAAGTCCTATCTGTGGCACCGGCAGGTTTATTTGAGACCGGTCATTTTCCTCCCAAAGTTTAGAATCCAAAATTTCGGCCCTTCTTAACTCTATACGCTGTTTAATATTATCTTTTTTCTCTCTATAGAAAGCTTTAATTTGTTCCCTTATTGACTCATCTTCAATTTTAAATCGCCAGCTGCTTGAGAATGGAAGCTCATTTAACCTATCTTCCAATGATATCAGCAATTCCATCTGAAAATGAAGACTTGTGTTCTGAAGCATTGAGTTTGTACATTGTTTACCTAAGTAATTGAAATATTCAGGAGAATTAAAATCATATTGAATGAGAAGATCTTCTACACTTTCAGCTGTTGGATTCTCTATATTTAATAGCTTAGACAATAACATTTGTGCATATTTTAATTCTCCCCTTTTAATCTCTATTCTTTGTACTATGCTCAGCATACTAGATACTACCACCTGAATAAGAACAGAACTTAATGATGCTTTAACAAATCTTAGTTTAACAATTTCAACATTCTTCTTAAATAAGCCTTTCCCTATAAATGACGCATATTTTGTTAGTGGTAATTCTCGTAGTAACTTTTCATTTAGTTTCTCACAGTCATCTAATAGAGATTCTATGATTGACAATATTTGTAGATACAATTTGCGGATTTCATGCAGGTTCTCAATCATAATTTTAATCTTAGATACGTTGATTAAAAAAGAGTAAATTTTATCACTGGTCAATATGAGCTGTGATAATGCTGTTTTTGCCTTTTTGGTAGTGGTTCCAATAATTTCAGTAAAACTAGAAAGGAAATAGATCTTGTTAGATTTAAGAGAATTCAAAAATTCAGTTTGATCGGTCATACAATTTTTATGACCCAAATATTCTAGAGGACAAAATACTTCTTCAATTTTAAATAACCATTTACTAGTGGACCAATCCGAATATATAATTTCTTTAGCAAATTGCATAGGTTTAGAATTTGTTAGTCTGATATAATTGAGTATTCGATTTAAGATAACCTTCCTAATTTTTATGGGTTAATGCTTTTCGGGAAGATTTTTTTAACATGAATAAGATTTGCCACTATTGAAGGCTGATCTCATTTTAATTAATCTTTATCAATAAAGTTGGCTTCTAGGTCTATAAACACAGAAAAATGTCAACCTCATATTTTAGAAATCGACATTAATATTCCCGTTATATAAACCGTTATTGATTCTTGCCATACTACTTCGAATACCCTAGTTCTTGGTTACTATGATCTTAAGGTACATGGATATAAGATTCTATATGATGAATTAATCCGCTTCCATTTCATTGTCAATTATTATAATACATAAAGGGTCACGAACCAACTTTTCTCGTCAAACTCAATTTTCACCTATCCAAAACAATGGAATTACTCGACAAACTGGAAAAATATAGAATAAGTGCCCTTAAAGCCTATAAAACAAAGAAATAGGGTAAAATAGGTAGTTCATAATGGTCAAACACGAGTTTGACGAGAATATTTTTTTTGAGTGGATAGTAGGCAGATTTTAGTGAAAAATATTAGTCACTAAACAATAAAAATTATGGAACTATCTAATTCAGAAATTGAACAATTATTAAAAATCGAAAAGGAAATTATCGGAAGTGCGGATTATTCAAATAGTACAGGTAAAGGAATTTTTGACGAGACTGAACAAACTGGTACAGTCACAATGACAACTTCCTATTCATAAATGATTATTTATTAAAATTTAACATGATGGAGAATGGTTTTTCATGTATACTTATTGAAGATGAAGCATTAGCGATTGAGATGCTACAAGACTATATTAGTCGTAGGAATGATCTAATCCTTTTGGGAACTGCTATAGAGCGATCAGAAATCCAAAGTCTACTGAGAATTTGTTCTCCTACAATAATTTTCCTTGATTTAGTTATACCTTATGGAGATAAAAATGATTTCAATTATTCAAAATTTCCAGAGTCCTCAATTTTTGTTATAATTTCTGCTACACCAATAAGCCACTATAATGGAGAAATTCCCAATGGGGAAATACATGAACTATTGAAGCCGATTTCTTTCGAAGATTTCAATAAATGTATAGACAAAATTTTAAGAAATATTAAGGTAACTAATGTATAGGCTTGTAAAACCTGCAGATTTCTTTATAATTAGAAACCCAAGATTGTCAATTAGCTTTTTCGATAGAGTGAATAATTGCAAGACTGAATTGGAATTTTGGGATTTTATCGTTGAATTTTTCAAAGATCCACAGTTGCTTGATGCAATTGCTATAGCCAGTCAAGACCTTTTCAATCAATTAGAAACATTATTAAATAAACCCTTTACACAGGAAACTAGGAATATATTGCCGTCAATATATAAATACCTCAGTAGAATGTCTAACCGCCCTACTCCATTTGGAAAGTTTTCATCTATTTCAATCGGGAATATTTCAAATGTAAATACCAAACTTGTTTTAAATAACAAGTTTCTTTCTAAATACCGCTTGGATTATGCGAGCCAGGAAATAATAAATAAACAGTTATTAAACGATGAAATTACGATTGAGAATATAATCTTTTATCCAAATTCAACGCTCATCAATAATGGCGACAACTTCTCATACATCGAATATACAGAGCATTTTTCTGACAGAAAATTTAACTGGTCGAGGATTAACTCAAACATTTTAATTAATACAGTAATTGCCAATACGAGCAAAGGGCAAACAATCAAACAAATAATAAATTCTATCGGACAGTTTGGGGTAACAGAAATTCAGGCTAGAAAATTCATATTTGAGCTAATCGAGCATAAAATTCTCATACCAGAAACTGATCCTATTACTACAGTTGATAGCTTAGATCATTTTTTCAATAGAGCCCTTAATATATCTAAGGGAACAAATTTTTATAATAGTATTATTGAACTTTCGGAAATTTTAGCGTACAGTGAGTCAGAGGGAATCAGCTCATCGAAATGTATTATCAAGGAAGCTTTTTCGAGTTTATTTCACAAAGATCCCAAAAATTTGTTCCAAGTGGATTCAATGAGAAAAATGACCGAAGGCAATCTAAATAATATCGAAATTTCAATTATAATTCGCGAGATTTTCGAATTAATACACTTAAATCATAATAAAGAAGCTGACGATCTACAACTTTTCACAAAGAAATTTTACTCACGATATGGAGATCAGGAAATTCCCTTGATGGAGGCTTTAGATTTTGAACAAGGTATTGGATATGGTACCCAAGCCTCAATTTTAGAAAGAGAACTCCCACTGCTAAATGGACTAACTGGCAGTCAAACAAACAATCTCCCCGATTATTCTGCATTTGTTGAATCAATTGTAGAAAAGTATTCTGAAAAGCCAGATTATAGTAAACGTTCAATAGAACTGAAAGAAAAAGACTTTGAGATATTTGGGACGAAGAATAATTCAGAAAAAAACAAGTTACCCCTTGGCTTATATATATTCGGAAACCTATTAGAAACAAAATCTGATATTAAGGATTTCAGATTTCATTTAAAAGGTTGTGGAGGCTCATCGTCTTTACCGTTGCTCACCCGTTTTTCATATCTTGATGAGACACTAAAGACCAAACTTTTAAAGCTTGCACGAGAAGAACAAAACCAATTAAATGAAACTATTCTGGCAGAGATCGTATTTTATCCTAAATCCAATGCCGGAAACATTCTTGCAAGGCCAAGTTTATACGAATATGAAATTCCTATTATTGGTCAAGCTGCCGTTGATAAGGATCATACAATACTATTAAGTGATATATATTTAAAAATAGTAAACGGAAAGGTAATTTTAAGATCAAAAAATCTAAACAAACGTATACTTCCTAGACTCAGCAGCGCGCATAACTTCCATTATGGAATGACTATTTATAGATTTTTATGTGATGTTCAACAACAAGAAAATTCCATTAAAATCTCTTGGGATTGGCATCCAAATACAAAAAAAAATTTCTTTCCCAGAATATGCTATAAGCATCTTATTCTTTCCCGTGCCGAATGGCATATCCCAAATATAGAATTTAGGACTTTGAATCTTAGGGATGCTAATGAAAAAATCGAATATTTTATAAAAAAATACCAGCTTCCTACAAAAGTTTTAATCGCCAATGGAGACAATGAAGTTTTAATTGATCTAGGTAACGAAATCGGGAAACAGATCTTTTTAAAAGAATTGAATCATAAGGATCTAAGGCTAATTGAAAATATTTATGATGAATTTAGTAGTCCAGTTGTTAATTCTGACGGCGAAGTATTGTCCAATGAAGTGATTATTCCAATTATTGGAAATTCCACTAGAGGTTCCTCTTCCCTGCCTATTCAGTCCGAAAGTAATATTAAGCGAACATTTGTTCCGGGAAGCGAATGGCTATATCTCAAAATTTATTGTGGTGAAAGAGAAAGCGATAGGATCATTCAAGAAGAATTGCAACGGATAGTTCAAGGGCTAAAGCAACATGATAAAATTCAAAAATGGTTTTATATCAGATATGCCGATCCAGAACCGCATCTCCGCGTACGATTTCAATTAAATGGAGAATTGGAAAGTACATTTTTAATAGTCTCGAAAAGTATCAACAATATCTTGGAGCCATTAATTAAAAGTCGCCGCATTTCAAAGTTCATGCTTGATACTTATGAACGGGAACTTGAACGTTATGGTTTCTCAAACATTGAAAATTGCGAATCTATATTCCACTTAGAGAGTGAAACGATTACCAAATTATTACCCTATATTAAACGTGAAGGTGAAAGCCTTAGATGGAAGCTGGCATTAGGAATGACTATGAACCTTCTTTCAGCATTCAATTATACAATTGCTGAACAAATATCATTGCTTAATTTATGGAGAGACAGTTTTCTTGAAGAATTTGGCACTGTACCAAAATTAAAGTACAAACTGGATAAAAATTTCCGGGAAAAGAAGGATGAGATTTCTTCATTTATGAAAATAGAGAACATTAATTACGGCTCGATACTCAAAGAATATAAGGACCAAATGACTTTAATCGCAGATCAATGCAATAAGAATAAAGATTTTCAAATGATGACCGTTAGAATAATTGGCTCTCTGACACATATGCTTTTGAATAGAATTTTCTTCACCAAACAAAGAGAACAGGAAATGGTAATTTACCATTTCCTTGCTAAGATCTTAAATAGTGAGTTCAGGAGAACTGGATGTTAAAAAGCAATTATCCTCCAGTTAATCCCAATCGTTTAAACAATTCTGCTTTATATTGACCACCAATTGGTACATCGTCCAAACTGCCTTTCATTTTTATTATATTACCTTCAACTTGCTTAGCATAATCTAGATTAATGATGTAAGATTTGTGTACTCGGATAAACTGCTTTGCATTGACCAAGGATTCTTCCATTTCCATCAGTTTTTTCCACACATGGTATGTTTTTTCCAATGTTTCAACCCAAACGTAATCCTTATCTGCCTTGATTGAATATACTTCATCATAAGGTGTAATGATAATATTTGACCTATCTTTAATTATAAGAAAGTTCAGTTCCGGTTTGGTTCCCTTCTCCAAGTTTAAGTACGCCTGGGCTTTTTCTATAGTCTGCAAAAGACGATCTACGCCAAATGGCTTAAGTATATAATCTAGGACATTTAATTGATATCCTTCGATAGCATGTGATGGATCACCAGTAACAAATACAAATAAAGGAGGATTTTTAAGGCTTTTAAGAAAATTAACACCATCCAAGTCAGGCATTTGAATATCACAGAATACCAGATTTATTTCGTTTGATCTTAACACTTTCATTGCATCAAATGCATTATTAAATACTCCCACAATTTTTATATCGGGAATTTTCTCTAAATGAGACACGAGTATTTCCTGTGCCAGTTGTTCATCATCAATTACAATACATTTAATCATTTTTCAAGATTTATTACAATTCAATTTCAAGTACGACAGTGTAACTATTCAGATTATCAGATATGTCTAATTTATATCTATCCTTATACCGAAGTTCCAGTCTCCTCTTAACATTTTTCAATCCGATGCCACCTTTTGGTGGTTCGGTACTGCTTTTATTTACTCCATTAGCAACTACGAACTTCAATACACCTGAATCAATTGTTAATGAAACATCAACCCTTGCATCTGCTCTGCTTCTTTCCGGTCCATGTTTGATCGCATTTTCGATAAAAGGCAATAGCATTAATGGGACTATTCGATAAGGTTCCTTTATCTTCACTATATTAAAATTCAGATTTATGTTATTACCGAATCTGATCTGGATAAGGTCCAGATAATCATTTAAAAACTGAATTTCTTTTGCGATGAATATTTTATCATCATTGGTCTGATAAAGCAAATACCGTAACATATTAGACAGTTTCATTATGGTATTAGGAGTACTGGGTTCTCCTTTTTCAGCCAGCCTATATATGCTATTTAACGTATTAAATAAAAAATGGGGAGAGATCTGAGATTTAAGAATTTCTAATTCCATCTTAAGGTTATCTCTTTCCAGATTTGCTTTATCTAATTCAAGATTTGCTTTATCTAATTCAAGATTAGTAGTCTTTAATTCTAAATTTGCTTTTTCAAGTTCGAGTTCGGCCTGGTTCTTTTCTAATAAAAGCATCTTGTTGCCTTGAACAATAAGATGCTTAACCAATTTTGGTGTTAATGGTAGGGATACAAGGGTTAAAAAATCAGGAAATGCACCAGGAAATTTTTTAAGTTGATAAATACCGAAATAGCCATCACTGGTAAAAAATTTCACATACTTATAAATGCCACTACCTTCCTTTAATTCAAAATCAGTAAGAAACTCACATGCAAAATAAGTAATATTTAACCACCAGATATATGATAGGATAATAAATATTATGAGGGGAAGTACTTTTCTTTTTTCTATCCATTTTGAAATAAGCCAAATACCGGAATAGAACAAGGATGTAGTAACAAAAAGTTCTTTTGCTACTAAAATCCAGATATAGCTCCCTCCTAGCCTTCTATAAGTAAAATAATACGTAAAAAAGACCAACATCCAAAAAATTATATGCACGATCACCCTAACGAAAGGGGTGTACCATTTCCCCCAAATAATTTCTCTTCTCATGTAATATTGGTTTACTTACTAATATCTCCCTATGCAATATGTAGTCAAAAATTTACTAAATATAATAAAGAAAGATCTTAAAGAAAGATAATCGGCACATAACATGATACAATAATAATTTGCGCAAAACTTAACAACCTCTAACTAAAGCAATTAAAAAAAATATTCACTTTTTTTGGTAAGCCTAAAGATACCAAATCGTTACATTCCAAAATATCGGGCAAATCCCATGATTTATCAAGGTCAAAATACAGTTGGACGAGAATATTTAAAATTAAGGCTTTATAAGCGTATTTTAATCGGCTATAAATTGATATTAGAATTTTTATCCGCATCTATCAATTTTTGGATAGAAATCTAACTTAATGATGTTGCACCCTTTTTATAGTAATAAAGGCATGGAGCAGATAGTAATCATAGAGCCTATTGAAGAGAATCGTGGAAAATCAGTTTCTAAAATAATTCGCCATAAACCTAATCATTGCAGATTTCCGGTGACCGGTCTCCCATGGACAGTAATTGAAACTCCAGAGGTTGTGATTTCTGAGCAATCTAGAAGTTTAATGGGAGCAAATATGCAACTTTTTGAATTTGAAGTAAAGCAAGAAGCATCAATACTATTTAGACTGACAAAACCAACGACATTTCTTTTTTTTCATTTGTGCGGAGAGATTGAATACTTTACTTATCAAGGTGAAAAGCTTACAAAAATGCGCAAACCAACATTTTATCTAACTTATGGGCCAGCGGTCAGATATAAGATGAAATTAGAGAACGGTCATCATGCTATTCTAGGTATCGCATTGGAACAGCTTTGGTCTTTTACAACGGAAGAATCTCCTTCGATTTTTGATGAATTATACAATGCCTGGTTGACTAGTTCCAATACACCGATAATACTTCCCCATAAAAGAATTATTAAAGAGGTCTGGAGCATATTAGGGAGACTAAGGATGACTGTAGTAAGGAACATGGAAGATCATATTGGTATACTAAAACAGATTTCTACCTGTTTGACAACTTATCATAAATATATTGTTGAAGACTACAAAAACACGAATAGACCAGAAGAGATAATTGGCGAAAATATCAAACTTTATTTACATAATCATTATATGTTTGAAGATGAATGTAGGCTTACCACAATCCAAATAAAACTTAAGTTAACCGAATGGCAGCTTCGAAAAATTTCCAAAAATATATTCGGCTGTTCAATTGGACAATATCTCAATAATCTTCGCTTAGAAAAATCTATCCAATTTTTATTAGAAACCGATTTGACCGTTAATGAAATAACAGTTCGAATTGGCTTTACTTCACCAACAACATTTTCCAATTATTTTAGAAATAAAACAGGTTACTCCCCAACTACCTTTCGAAAGAAAAGCAAAAAAAGCTATTGAAAATTGAGAATATTAAAAATATTAACGAATAATTCTCTCCATTTTCAATAGGTTAACACCAAATCATATTGATATTTTAGGAATCACTTATTTCCATAACTATAAACTATTAAATATGAAAAGCTTAACATCCTTATTAACCTGGCGTTCGTTGAATTTTAGAATACCAAGTTTTTGTACATTGGTTATTTTCATTGGGCAACTATTTGTAATTCAATTATGTTTTGCTCAATTAAGCACAAACGAAAATCCTATATCCCAAACTCTGAAACTTGATTTAAAGAAAGGTATTGACACTAAACAAACTTCCGGTATACCAGATTTAAAAAGATTAATAGAAGAGGACAGACAAGACAGCATCAATAATCGACCTCCGAGATTTGGATATAAAATTAAAGTAGATTGGAATATTCAGAATTCTGGAACCTGGGAAGATCTCCCCGATGGTGGCAGATTATGGCGTTTTAAGATCAACAGCCCAAAAGCCATTTCTATTAATTTATTATATGATAAATTTTGGCTACCTGAAGGAGGAAAACTATTCATATATAATGAAGGTAAATCACAGACCTTTGGAGCTTTCACCAGTATAAATAATAAAGGCACTAAAGAAAAACCAGGCAAATTTGCTACCGCATTAATCTATGGTGATAATACTATACTCGAATACTATCAACCTAAAGGAGTAACTGACCTACCAATTATCTCAATTAGTTATGTTGTTCATGGATATAGGTATGTAATAATCGGAGATCAACCTTCCCAAATATCTAATAAGGCTTTATCTTGCTACATCAACATCAATTGCCCTGAAGGATCACAGTTCCAAATAGAAAAACAAGCAGTAGCAGTAATCGTAATAAACGGGAATGCACTATGTACCGGATCACTAATTACTACTGCTACACGAGATATGAGCCCTTATTTTTTAACAGCAAATCATTGTTTAGGTTCTTTGGATGCAGTCAATAATCCAGATGCGTCAGACTGGACATTTTGGTGGAATTATGAAAGTCCAAACTGTTCCAATCCTTCTACAGCACCTCCACACTTTACAACCAGTGGAGCAACGCTAGTGGCAAACTATGAGCCATCTGACATGGCTTTATTCCGCCTATCAGAAGACCCAAAAAATCTAACAAATTATAACCCTGCTTGGGTGGGATGGGATAGAAATACAACCAGCGCAACATCGGCAACGGGAATTCATCATCCTGCAGGCATGATTAAAAAAATCTCGCTTTCTTATCAAAACGTAACTTCATATCCTAGTTCGATAAGTTGGTTAGGAGGAGGAACTTCTCCCGCAAATTCACATTGGGCAGTCAATTTTACAGATGGTACAACAGAAGGAGGGTCTTCTGGTTCATTTATCCTAAATCAAAACAAATTAATCATTGGTCAACTGCATGGGGGTGACAATATCTGCGCCCCAGTTACAAAATATTATGGTAAAATTGACTGGTCGTGGAACAGTGGAACAATTGCGCAACGTAGATTAAGAGACTGGCTTGACCCTACAGGGACAGGATTAGCTATCGCATACACAAAACAACGTAGTATTATTGGCCCTGAACTAAATTGCTCTGGTTCTAAAACATACACATTAGAGTCTCCACCTGTGGGTGCGACCATAACTTGGTCAACCTATGGATCGGGTGTATTTTCTGTCTCAGGATCAGGAGCAACAGCAACTGTAACTAAAATCGGCGATGGCAGCGATATTTTACAGGCTAAAATTGGTTCTTTTATTTTAGCTGAAAAACGTATTACAACCTTAACATCAACATCCATACAAAGTACAAAATATGGAAATTGTAATTCCAGCGGTTGGCAGGAATGGTTCCTAGTTGGAAATTCTGACAACGGTACCTCTGGCTGGTATTGGTACACAAGCACCTTGCCTCCAAATGTCCAGGTAAATATTTATAATCCCAATTCAACAACAACGTGGGTATCTATCAAAGGTGGCGGAGGTGCAATTAATTGTAGCTATACAGACAATTGTGGCAGACCACAAGGTGGCGGTGTAACGATATATGCGGCATGTCCAACGTCGGCGTTATTCAAAGCAGACTATAATTCTAAAAGTAAAAAAATCAATATAAGTCCGATTGAAGGAAACAATCCAAAGGATTATACAAAAGCTACATATATTAAAAACATCAAATTATATTCACCAAATGGAACAGGAGCGATCGTAGATCTTAATTACAAAGATGGAGGTTTACAGAAGATAATTGATGTTCCAGAATTGCGGGAGGGACGTTATTTAATAGAAATTACTATTGGAGATCTTAAGGAGATGGTAGCTATTGATATCCAATAGGTAATGTAGCGAAATTACAATGGTGTACGTTCTCTCTATTACTAATTAAACAAACTAAATATGAAAAATTATTTAAAATTTCTAATTCTATCCGTTATTGCTGTTTCCATCGGATCATGTAAAAGTGAAGATGAAATTGTAGCCTGTCCTGATATTTACGTTCCTTTGGTCGCAAATATCAATTATATAGATAATAGCGGAAAAGATCTAATTTTTGGAGATAATCCATTGTATGCTCCAGCAAATATAAAAATGTATAAAGTATTGGCAAATGACCAAACAGCTCCAATTAATTTCACTATTAATAAGGATGCAAAATTCCTATCTGTAACATTAGACAAATTAGAAATTGGTACCTTTTATATTGAACTTAAACCTGACGTTACTGATAAAATAACTTATACTACCAAAATTGACCAGAACTCACCTTGCAAGGATTATAAGTTAATTGATATAAAACAGAACGATGTTTTTGCGAAATTTGATAACAAAACACAGGTCTGGACATTAGAAAAATAATAAATATTTCATTTTCCAAATTTATAAATTGTAGGGTAGGAAGTAATTTCTACCCTTTTTTGTTGATTATCGTTATTTAAAATGCTATTCAAAATTGAGGAAAAATGGGTTACATTTTTTTGTTCCTCTCAATTTCTAACAGGTTTACGCAAATACTCTTTCCTAATTTTATCAAACCTTTAGGATGTCCCTAAAGACATTTACTAACAATCATAAACATAATGTTATGATGAGAAAAAATTTTATAGTGAAAGCATCACTTTTCACTTTAATCTTGGCTTTTATGGTAGCTGGAACATTTGCCATAGCAGCAGTGATGAACAAAAAAGATGAAGTTAAAATAGTAAAAGCGACAACTTACCACTTCATTGGCACAGATTTATCTGAGGCTACAAATCCAGCGAAATGGTCGGATGATCCAGGTGACGCTCAAAATTGTGATGCGGAACCAGAACTTCCTTGTTCCGTTAATTTGACCGGATCTATTGAAAGTTATCTATCTGGAAAGACACCTGCTCAGATCATGGCTGATCCGAATGTTAACAAGCGTTCTAAATAAATAGAACAGATCAACAAAAAACTAGAGCTTGGTTTAAATCCAAGCTCTAGTTTTTTCTAACGAGGATTTTGTTCAATTTTACTTATTTCAATTACAGATTCTGGAATTGGCAACGCATATCTTAGATCATTTGGCTCTAATAATACCATTTGGTTATTAATTCTTCTAGCTAACTTTATCCCTCGCCCTTCTAAATTCAACCTTTTGATATCTGGCCATCTAATTCCTCTCATTAAAAGTTCTTTCCTTCTTTCTATGAGAATGAGATCTAACAACTGCTCTTTCTTAAAAACTTCGACAGGTTTAAAATTTGTTTTGTTATTCCATCTTGATTTTAAGAGTTTATTTAAATCATCTAATGCTCCTTTAATATCCCCATTTCGAACTTTACATTCCGCACGCATCAGATATAGCTCATCGGTCGCCAAACCAGAAAATAGAGTATTGCTACCTTGATAACTTCCTTTGAAGCCAAAAGAACCATCGCCATTATTTTGAAAAAATACAGTTTTTCTAAGATCATTTTTATCAAAAAGCAACATTAAATTAGAGTCAATTTTGGCTCTAGTAGCCCTTAATGGTTGTGGATTCCCTATTTGACTCACATAAATAACTTCATCATTAAATTGAGAAATTGGATAATTCTTCTTTGGATCCAAATGATTAAAATCCATTAAATTATTTTTCAATTCTAAACACTCATTAGATAATCTTCTACAGTTTTCATAGTCTCTCATTAAGAGATATGTCCGTGCTTGTAATCCTAATGCAGCTACTTTCGAAGCTCTTGTGGGATGAGTAAAATTTATTGGCAATAAGCCGATGGCATTATTCAAATCGTTTATTATCGTTGAATATGTTTCGTCTAGTGATGCTCGCTTGGATTGGATATTAAAGTCTGATTCAAGCCGTAGAGGTATTCCCAATTTCTCTTTTGCAGTAGTTGGATCATATCCAACTGTCCAAATATTTGCAACTGAAAGGAAGCTTCTTGCACGAAGAAAATAAGCCTGCCCTTTTATATCATCCCATAACTGTTTGTTCTTTTCATTACGTTCTATCTCGTCAAGTTTCTCCAATACTGTGTTCGCTTTATAAACATTTCTATATACATTCAGCCATTCTAAGGAAGTTAATTCACTAAAAAGGTAGTCTTTCTCCCACATATATGCCCTTCTATGGCCTTCTTCGGGAATGGTACTCCATCCTACATCGGTTAGATAATAATCGTCAGCACTTATCTCTCCATAGGTTGGATCACCAACAATATTATTATAATCATCAAGAATAGCCTGAAGATCCTCAAGGGTTGATGGTATTACTAAGCTTTTATCAGGGCGTTCATCCAAAAAATCCTTGCACCCAAAACATATAAGCCCCCACAATATAACCTGAAATATAATTATCGCCTGTTTCATATTTTTCGTATTAAAAAGTTAATCTTGTGCCAATTGTAATCGTCCTTGTAGGTGGAGGTCCTGATCTATAATCAGGATCAATTCCTTCCTTATTGGCTCTCCACAAAAGTCCAACATTGGCAATATTTAGATACACATTGATCTTCTCAAACCCTCTCATTTTATTGTAATTATCGCGAATGAAATCATAAGCAACATTTATATACTGCAACCTAACATGGTCTCCTCTTACAGCATTGATTTCAGCATTTTTATAGAAAAAATCTCGGTTTGAATTGGCTGGATAAACCATTGATGGAACATTAGTATGTTGTTCGTCTCCTGATTTTATCCATCTATTGGCATATTCTGAATGTCCTCCATCTCCATTCGAAAAGAGACCTGAATAATCAATCGCTTTCCGTCTATAATAATACCCCAAATTATATTGTACCCTGAATGAAAGCGTAAGGCTCTTCCAACTAAAAGAATTCCCTAAAGAGCCATATATAACTGGAATTGCGGAACCGCTATAAATAAGATCTGTAATTAAGGTAGAGTCACCAGTTATCGCATTATAATTTTTACTATCGTATCCATTAATAATCCCTACAGGGTCGCCATTATTTGAATCTAACCCTCTCCATTTATATGAATAAAAAGAATACAATGGTTTTCCTATAATTCCTGTAAAAGTTGGGGATTCAGGTGTAACATAGAACCTTCCATTTATGTCTGTTCTATAATAATTTGTTACTTTGTCTTTGTACCAACTGAAATTTAAATTACTCTGCCATTGAAAATATTTCCGTTTTATATTGGAACTATTTATGATAATGTCACCACCTTTTCCTTTAAGTGCCGCAACATTCTTCGTCAATGTAATATCTGTTCCCGCAGTATAGTCAATTTGGGCAGGCCCAAAGAGATCACTTCCTTTTTTAAAGAAAAGATCTATACTTCCGTTTATTCTATTATTTTTGGCCCCAAAATCCAATGCAATGTTAGTCATAGCCACTTTTTCCCATCTCAATTCTGGGTCACCATATTGACTGAATCTAGCAATTTTATGTTGTGTATATGGGTTTGTAGAAGGAGCATAGCTAATTGTAGTAACCGCACTTCTACTTAGATCAATATTTCCACTCAAACCGTACGTAGCCCTTAATTTTGCGTAAGGTAACCAGTCAATCGAATAAAACTTTTCGCTACTTAGGTTCCAAGTCCCACCAATGGACCATAATAGATTCCATTTGTCGTTCGTATTTACCCCAAAGAGATTTGAAGCATCACCTCTTACACTCGAACTCAGTGTATATTTATTATTAAATGAATAAGCAACATTCGCAAATACAGATACAAACCTATTTTCACGATTTAAAAACCCTATATTTTGTGGTATAAAATATTGAGAGCCATTGACAATACTTGGATATGTCCTATTATAATCTACAAAGGAAAAAGTACCAACCTCAGGATCATATCCATAAAATCTATCGGTAATGGACTTGTCCGATAAACTTCTGGCCTCCATTCCTAAAATTCCTGTAAAAGAATGTCGCTTCGAGTCATATTGAACATTTGCTTGTCCTCTGATAGAATTTGAAAGCATATTACTCCGAAAAGGATCATACACTGCACCAATCGGTACATTATTTATTGATTTGCCATCCGACAACTCATTGAACTGGTTTATTATATTCCTAGCAAAATAAGAGTTTTCACCATAAAGAGTCTCAGTGTCATTTTGTTGCTTTTCCAATTGATATTTAATATCAAAATTTAGCCATTTAGTAAACGAATAATTAGCACCGACGTTTACTAAAATATTATTCAGTTTTGCAAAATTACTTACATGTAGATAGTCATCCATATAATAATTCCAATCCAATAGTCTTCCACCACCTACTGAATCGAGGAAACTTTTTCGATAGGTAATTGGAATTGGCAAAAATTCACCATTATCATCCAAAAACTGTGTATAAGGTGGTAATTCCGAATTAACCATCCTCACATCCCCATACTTAGTTCTACCTTTTCTATTCTTGCTAGTAGTAAAACGTATCCCCGAACTTATCTTTAACTTAGGTAATGGTTGATATGTATTTTGAAAACTAAGATTGAAACGTTCATAATTCGCATACGATTCATTTATATTATTATCATAACCAGTTGAAAAATACCAAGTCGCCATTTCCGTTCCTCCGCTAAAATCAACAGCATACTGTTGTTTAAATGCGGGTCTGTACATTAATTTCAAATATTCCTCTCGGATATCTATATTCTTTAGTTCTGAAATTCTCTGTTCCAAAAATTCGGCGCTTATTTTTCCATTTTTTTCTGCAAATAACAATTCATAAAGTTGTGTGAACGGAACTTTTGACCGTGAGGACGTATCTGAAAACCTATGCTCGTTATTAAATAGAAATCTCTCAATGTCTATATAGTCGGCACTAGATAAAACTGGCAAATACTTAAGATTAGGCTTCGATGAAATTGTCAAATTCGAGTTTGTATGGATTTGCAATGGTTGGTTCGTTCGTCCCATTTTGGTCGTAATTACGATTACTCCATTTCCAGCTCTCGCCCCCCAAATTGAAGCAGCAGCAGCATCTTTCAGAATCGTAATATTGGCAACATCATTGGGATTAATATTTTCCAAATCACCTTCATAAGGAAAATTATCTACCACTATAAGAGGTTTTCTCGATCCTTGCATGCTACTTATTCCACGAATTGTCAATCCTTGTGCACCGACAACTGTTCTATTAACACTAACCCCGCTTGCCACGGCTTCTAACCTGCTTAGAATATCAGTACTGACTTGTTCATTAAGATTTTTTTCCGATAAAAATGTAAATGCTCCCGTACTTCGTTCTTTTGGTAATCGTTGATATCCAGTAGAAATTACATTTACCTCTTCAATTTGCTTTGTCTCCGTCCTCATTTCAACTTTCAGGCCATGTAAAATTTCTCTTGGACCATAATTGACCTCCAAGTTATGATATCCTACAGCGCTTAATCTTATTGAACCAATTGAATCACGAACCGATAGAACAAACTTACCATCCTTCAAACTTTTAATTATCTGTTTCGATTTATCAGATTTAATAGACACTTCCGAAAGTCCATTACCAGTTGAATCCAGAACCTGTCCGTTTACCATCACTTGAGAAATAGCTATTTTTGAAACGAACATCAGGGATACAGTTGATAGCCCAATCTTATTCATTTTTATCTCCTTTCCGTAACTCTAAGAATTCTTTTCTATTAAGGATCGTTCCGATTTGTTTTGATGAAACAAAGTCCATTGTTGTTATTGCTCTTACCATCCCTTTAGGATCAACCCATATATATCTTGGAATTGAATTATGGGGAAATAAAGATTTTAAATATTTATCAAAGATTATTGATTCACCATCTTCATTTTGAAAAAATTGATCGTCTGATAAAACGGAACTAATTTTTCTAACATCGTCATGTTTGACATCACTGTTTACAAGGATAATTTTTAAATCTTTACCATATTCTGTTTGGAGCTTTTCGTTAATCGGGAACCAGGCTTTACACGCTCCACACCAAGTCGCCCAAAAATCAAACAGGAGAAGTTTGCCTTTATACGAACTCAAATTTTTTCTAATTGTATCCCCTTTTTGGTAAAACAGATGTTCTTTTTTCCAAAACTCATCGGGTACTTTTTGACCAACTAATAATGGCACAATATCCCTTGCAACAGCCTGCGCTTTTGCAGGCTGAGCTTGGGACAATAAACTAAACATAGAAACAAAATAAACGATCATAGCAAGTGCTTTAAATCGTTTATTTCCAAGGTTATGATGTAGGGAACTTCGTTTTAATTTCGGTCTTAATTGGGCATAGAAATCCCATTTGCTTAAATTTCGCATCACATTGGTATTTAAGAAAAGCTGATATTTGATAGGTAGAATCTAGCTCTTCGAGTTCATAATCGTTATTTAATAAATAATGGCGTTGTTAGCTTACTAATAAATATAAACCATCTGAAATACGAAAAATTACTCCGGGGATTTTTTAATATTTTTTAATAATTGTTTTTTCATCTACTCACTATTTTAAGAGTGAGCCTCCCAACAAGAATATAAGCGTTACAAAAAACAATAGGGCCGGCCCTTACAAAGTCTAATGCAACTGGCTCTGACAAAGCCAACCCTTCCAAAGGAAGGGGTCCCCATTAGAACATAAGCAGGTACCGACCCTATTGAACTATAGGGTCAGGTAGCACTACTCACACTCGCAGGGTAAATTGTCAGATTTGTTGTGCGAGGCTCGTATAAGCACCTATTATTATCAATTAAGTGCTTAAATTTAATTCATTTTTGTTTAATATCCCATTTTCACAATAGGAATATCAATCAAATATAACTAAACCGTTAAAAAATAGTATAGTTAGATCAGGTGTAAAATACACCTCTAGGCAGAATAGTTTTACGATGATATCTTAAAAATTTAGTATATTCGTATAATAATTTTTCCTTTGTTATGTACGATTTTGCTAAAAAACATATTGGTCAAAATATCCGAAAAATTCGTTTACTAAGAGGAATGAAACAGGAAACATTTGCTAAGGAATTAGGCATTGCCCAACAAAATGTATCGAAAATGGAAAATAAAAAAGAAATCAGTGAGGAACAATTAAAAAAAGTTTCAGAAGTCCTGCAAGCTAGTGTAGAAGCAATTAAAGGCTTCGACGAAAATGCTATTATTAATAATAATATCCTTAATGATCAAGTCAATAATTATAACATCCATCCTGTAGAGGAAATTATCAACGTTTTTAAAGGCATTTTAACAGGCAAGGATCAGGAAATAACAGAGCTAAGAGCAGAGTTAGAAAAATTTAAAAACAATTCTGGAGGAAACGGTAAAGAAGCTGATAGCAATCTTGATAATGGAACCGTTAGAAAAATCGGAAAAAGGTAAGAATTACTAAAAACTTATATCTTTGAAAAAACGAAGATTCAGGTAAAAATTGAACCTAAAAAAGCTTACATATAAAGATAGAGAACTTGGTCTCTGTGCGAAAGTGCAGGGGCCTTTTTTATATAAATATCCTTTAATTTAATGACCTATATTCTATAGGTGTTACTCCTGTACTTTTCTTAAAAGCCCTAGTAAAATGTGCCGGATATTTAAACCCCAATTCGTAGGCAATCTCATTAATCGTTTTCTGATTGTCCAATATCTTCTGTTTAGCCAAAGCCATTATTTTCAATTGGATATATTCCAAAGGAGTTTTCCCCGTTTCCTTTTTAATCAGGTCGCCAAAATAGTTGGTCGAAAGATTGAGTTGTTCTGCACAATAGGTAACAGATGGCAAACCTATAGTTTGCGGTTTATCCGATTGGTAATACTCGTTCAAAAGTTTCTCAAATTGGACTAAGGCATCGTTGTTTGCATTGTTACGGGTAATAAACTGGCGGTCATAAAAACGTATACAATAATTCAAGAACAATTCTATATTATCAACAATCAGCATCTTACTGTGTTTATCAACACCTCGCTCCAACTCGTATTTGATTTTGTCGAAACAATCCAATACAATCTTTCGCTCCTTTTCGGAAAGGTGCAAAGCCTCTTTTGCTTCGTAGGAAAAGAATGTATATTCATCAATATGCCTGCCCAAAGACGTGCCCCGTATCAGGTCAGGGTGAAACAATAATGCGTATCCCTGTGGTTTGTAATCTTTATTGATATCCACATTGATAATTTGACCAGGTGCTACAAAAACGAGTGTCTTATCCTGATAATCGTAGGTATTCTTGCCATACTTCATATCGCCGCACATCACTTCTTTTAGGTACACTGCATAAAAGCCAAAATTCATCTTGGATGCGTAGATTTCCGGCATTCTGCCGTCAAAATCCATGATGCTCACCAAAGGATGCAAATTCTCCTTATGATAAAAGGCATCATGCTCGCTTACCGTGTCAATTCTTAATATTTCGCTCATTTTATCTGCATTTAAAAATCAATACAAATTTATTGTTTATTTCTAACCCTCACTGCAAATACGTGCAAATCAGTGAAAATGGTAGCACAATCCGTGGATTGTATAAGACATATATCTTAATAAGATGGGAACTTTGTACTATAAAGTTTAAAACGTGGTGAAAATCACTACAAATATCGAAAGTATTTTTAAAAAAAATATCAACAAAGAATTGATTATGAAACTGATGGCAGATAAAGTTGTTCTTATTACAGGGGCAGCACAAGGTATTGGATTTGCAAGCGCAAAAGCTTTTGCGCAAGCAGGGGCATCGGTTGCCTTAGCCGATTATGATAAAGATTTGGTAAACAAAGCAGCAGAACAGCTAAACGCAGAGGGGTATAAATCGCTCGCTATTGTCTGTGATGTATCGGACGATGAGCAGGTGAAAGCTATGGTCGATAAAACGGTTGCAACATTTGGAAGACTGGATGCAGCATACAACAATGCAGGTATCCAAAATGTACTGGCAGATGCAGCCGACCAGACAAGGGAAGATTTTGATAGTGTTACGGGTGTAAATTTCCGTGGTATATGGAGTTGCATGAAATACGAGTTACAGCAGATGCGCAAACAGGGTAACGGTGCTATTGTAAACTGTTCGTCCATTGGAGGCATTTTAGGCGGTGCGCAAAGGGGAACCTACCATGGAGCCAAACATGGTGTAATCGGACTTACAAAAAGTGCAGCGTTGGAATATGCCTCGCAAGGCATACGTATAAATTCCATCAGTCCCGGACTAATCCATACGCCAATGGCGGATAAGATGATAGCCGGAGGACAGGCGGATGCATTGGATGCGATGTTAAAAGCAGTACCTGTGGGTCGCTTAGGTCGTCCCGAAGAAATAGCCAGTACGGTGGTATTTCTGTGCAGTGATGCAGCAAGTCTTGTCGTAGGTCATAACTTGGTAGTGGATGGTGGTTATAGCATCCAATAAACGCATATTATAAACTAAAAAAATATAGATATGAGTAACAAAAAGCAAATTCTAAACGAGGGAAACAGTAGCCCGTCCAATCGCCGGGACTTCTTAAAAAATGCTGCTCTTTTCGGAGCGGCTGCCTGCGTTCCTACTGTTTTGGTACAAGGCTGTACAGAGCAGAAAACAACATCTTCAAAAAAAAGTCAAAACGAAAATACTATGCCTGTCATTACTGAACGCCGCACTTTGGGAAAAGACAGTGCCGCTATGGAAGTTTCGGCATTGGGGTTCGGTGTCATGGGAATGAATTACCACCGGGGCGCACATCCTGATGAAAAAGCAATGATTAAGCTGGCTCATCAAGTGGTGGAGCGTGGCGTAACCCTTTTTGACACGGCAGAGACCTATGGCCCATTCTTTAATGAAGAATTGGCAGGAAGGGCACTTGCCGAGTTTAAGGGCAAGATTGCCGTGACTACAAAATTTGGCTTTAATTATGCAGGCAACAAAAAAAATGAGATGCCCGCCAACCAAACAGTAAGCCTGAACGCATCCGTGAAATGGTGGAAGCATCGTTGAAACGACTGAATATTGATGTGATAGAATTGCTGTACCAGCACCGTTTAGACCCCAATATACCCATCGAAGATGTGGCGGGAACGGTGAAAGACCTCATTGCCGAGGGAAAAGTAAAACATTTCGGTCTTTGTGAAGTGGGAGCCGATACCATCCGCAAGGCGCACGCCGTACAGCCTGTTACCGCAATACAGAGCGAATACCACCTGATGTGGCGTGAAGTGGAAAAAGAAGTATTGCCCGTATGTAGAGAATTGGATATCGGTTTTGTTCCGTACAGTCCATTGAATCGAGGGTTCCTCACGGGAGCTATAAATGAATATACCAACTTCAATTCAGGCAACGACAACCGTAACATCCTGCCACGGTTTACCCCCGAAGCAATACGTTCAAATCTTAAAATAGTGGAAGAACTGAACAAATTCGGGCGTACAAGAGGTATCACCACCAGCCAGATAGCCTTAGGATGGCTGCTACAAAAAGCACCGTTCATCGTCCCAATCCCGGGAACGACCAAACTTTCACATTTGGAAGAAAACCTAAGAACATTGGATTTTTCTTTTACTGCGCAGGAATGGAGCGAACTTGAAACGGCAGTGGCAGGTATTACCATTGTGGGCGACCGCTATCCTGCTTCCGAGCAAAAACAGGTACAGAGTTAAAGAAGCAAACAGGCATGGAACGCAGACAATTTTTTAAAGCAGCAGCAATAACCGGAGGCTCCCTGATGGCTTCGGGACTTGTTTCGGCAAGTGGCATAACCAGCTTACCCGGTATTACATCGGGAGAACAGAGTGATGACGAAACCCAAATACAGAGGAAGTCACTTCTGAAAGGTGTATGCGATATTCATATCCATGCTTCCCCTGACAGCAAACCACGACTGATAGATGAACTTAGTTTTGCCCGTGATGCACATAAGGCAGGCTACCGCTCGATTATGTATAAAAGCAACGATTTTAGTTGTCATGACCGGGTTTATCTCATCCGTGAGGAAGTTCCCGATTTTGAAGTCTTCGGCAGCTTGGTAATGAACGCTGTACATGGCGATAAGGTCAATGTTAGAGCAGCCGAAAAAGCAGTGGCAACGTCAGGTAATTACTGCCGTTGTATATGGATGCCGACAGGTGATGCCATGTACCAGCTAAAACAGCGTAAGAGTAAAGAAAAAGGTATTCCCATATTAAGCGGTTCACGTAAAGTTCTGCCCGAAGTGGTCAGAGTAATGGAAATCTGTGAAGAAGCTGGAATTATGTTTGCCTCTGGACATTCATCACCTGAAGAAGCA
Organism: Sphingobacterium sp. UBA1897; assembly: GCF_002337775.1. Classification (NCBI taxonomy): domain Bacteria; kingdom Pseudomonadati; phylum Bacteroidota; class Sphingobacteriia; order Sphingobacteriales; family Sphingobacteriaceae; genus Sphingobacterium; species Sphingobacterium sp. UBA1897. The sequence goes on along the minus strand of NZ_DDGR01000040.1, from coordinate 241,825 downwards.
ATCATACTGGCTCGCAAAGCACGTGAAGTAGGTTTACAGAAATTCGTTGTTACCCATGCCAATAGCGGTATTTGGACAATGACGCAAGACCAAATAAAACAGAGTATTGATTTAGGTGCAAGAGTATTGATTTAGGTGCAAGAGTATTGATTTAGGTGCAAGAGTATTGATTTAGGTGCATTTATTGAATACTGTTATATCACCAATCTTTGGGGAATGGGAACAGGACTACCGGAATTTACCCGCATGAGCGATGAAGCTTTTTTGTCCTTTGCCCGCATCAATCCACAGCGCAGTTTTATAACAACAGATTTGGGACAGATGGGTATGCCGCATCCTATTGATGGTATGAATACCTGTATCCGAACCTTACAAACGGAAGGTGTTTCAGAAAAAGATATTGATTTGTTGCTTCGCCGCAACCCGGCAATGCTGGTAGGACTTCGGACATAGAAATATTGGATTGATAACCTAAACGATGATTTAAACATGATAAAAAAACAAACAATCAATAATGTAACTTGTAGTTTGCTGACCATAGCAGTATTGCTGGCTATCGGGGGTTGTAAATCACCAGACAACAAGGACAGGACATGGTCTGTTTATAAAGCAGACGGGCATAGTTCGAGTTATTCCCCTTTGGAACAGATTAATGTATCAAACGTAAGCCAGTTAAAGCCCACTTGGACGTTTGACTTCAAGGATATGCCGGACGGTTCCCGCCCTGCATTGAGCCAAAACAACCCGATTATTGTAGACGGTGTGCTATACACGACATCTGCTAAATTGCTGGCTTATGCGATGGATGCCGCAACGGGCAAGCAACTGTGGTCTTACGACCCTTTTGATGGAGGGGACGGAAACGGCCCTTTGCGTGGCGTTACCTATTGGGAAAAAGGAAGCGACAAACGGATTATACTTTCAGCAGACAACCACCTCATTGCATTGGATGCCCGCACGGGTAAACCTGTTCCGTCATTTGGCGATAATGGAAAAGTAAACATGAATATCGGTTTGCGGGATGACCCCGAAAAGATTTCCGTCTCCCTGACCACACCCGGTATTATCTATAAAGACCTTATCATAATCGGTTCACGGCTACCCGATGTTTACGATGCCCCTCCCGGTTACATCCGGGCGTATGACTGTAATACCGGAAAACTTGTTTGGACATTTCATACCATACCCCATCCGGGCGAACCGGGGTATGAAACATGGCCAAAGGATGCTTACAAATATGCCGGAGGTGCAAACAATTGGGCGGGCATGAGCCTCGACAACAAAAGGGGTATCGTGTATATGGCATTGGGTTCACCCTCATACGACTTTTATGCAGCTGACCGTGAGGGGCAAAACCTTTACGGAAACAGTGTATTGGCTTTGGATGCCGCTACCGGAAATTATGTATGGCATTATCAGATAGTACACCATGATATATGGGATTATGACCTGCCATCACCGCCAAACCTTGTAACTATCCAAAGGGGCGGCAAGGACATAGATGCCGTTGTGCAGTTGACGAAACACGGTTTTGTATTTGTTTTTAACCGTGAAACCGGGGAGCCACTTTTCCCGATAGAAGAACGCAAAGTACCGCAATCCAATATGCCCGGCGAAAAATCTTGGGCAACACAACCATTCCCCTTAAAACCAGCACCATTTTCACGGCAGTTGATGACCGAAGCAGACCTCACCCGTTACTCCGAGGCAGACCATAAAGCCCTCGTAGAGCGTTTCCGTTCATTACGCTATGAGGGACTGTTTACTCCCCCTGACCTTAAAGGTACATTGATGATGCCCGGAACACGTGGTGGTGCGGAATGGGGAGGCGCAGCCTATGACCCGGCTACCTCCATGCTGTATTTCAAATCGAACGATGCTCCTGATATACAGACCAGAATTTGGAAAAGGATTGCCCTCGGCCGGCTGACCGTTGAGGTTCAGGCGCAATATCTTTCCAGCAAGGCTGTTCAGGTCTTGACTTATGCACATTCTAAACGGAGAGTTCCATTCATTGGAAACATGGGGATAATTAGACGTTCAATACTTGAAGAAAAAGGACAGTGGAACGGAAAATACCTTTGCGAGGATATGGAATTATCCAGAAGACTGATCTTAGATCGAAATGAGTCCATATTTGTTGATCACCCATATGGAAAAACGTTGCTTCCTTCAAACTTAAAAAATGCCAAACAACAGTTTTATAGATGGGCGTTTGGTAATGCGCAGATATTTAGGGACTTCTTTGTAAAGGATGTAGCAAAAAGAACCAAACTAGCCATGTCTTATTATCCCATACCGAGTATACATGCCAATATATTTTGTCTTCCTTATTATATTATAACAATCCTACTTCTGATCCTTAGTCTTTTCTATAGTAATCAATACCTCAATGCCATATCATTTGTTATACTTGGTATTTACATCATGGAGGCCATCGGTAACTTAATGACGCATCTCCACCTTGCAAAAAAGAAGGATTTTCGATGAAAACAATAGCTGTAAGTATGATGGTGTTAAAATCATTATCAACATCCTTCAGCAGGGGAACATATGCTGTATTTAGGCATAAAACAATGCCATTCAAGATTACCCCTCACACCAATGATAACCAAGTTAACAGTAATTTTTACAATCTGGTCAAATATTTCAGGCTGGAAACATTCTTATCACTCGCTGCTTTAACACTTGTATTAATCAACTACCTCTACAATAGGCCCTTGGAAACATCTCTATTGCTAAATGCTGCTTTTATAACGTTGAGTTCTATCTTTCAATTTTATCTAATGGGCTTGATTAAGGCTGAAAAGCATGGATAACCTAAACATATTTATACCAAAGGAAAGAATTAGAAAAAATGTATCTGCAATATTCCTAATATCAGCACTTTGTTTTTCGAGTTGGACTTCCAGGATTTCATATATTCAGGAAAATCTAAAGCTAGATGATGGCCGTTTTGGTCTATTACTGTTCTGTCTGCCATTTGGTGTTTTACTCTCCTTGCCAATTTCAAGTAACCTCACGAGAAAATTCGGTAGCAAACGTGTATTAATTTCTGGCGTCATTGGATTAATGGTAACATTGGTCGCGCTATCTTTTATCAAAAACATTTACCTTACTGGTTTTTGTCTAATGCTATTTGGCTTCTCGAATAACGCGACCAATCTAACAGCCAACTTACAGGCTGCCCAAACGGAGCGTTTATTTGGAAAATCTATTATGGGGTCGTTTCACGGAATATGGAGTGTATCCGCACTCTTGGGTTCACTATTTGGTTCATTATGCATGTCAAAGCATATACCGGTGTCTACTCAATTCTTTGTTATCGCTATAATTGTAATCATAGTACTATTTATTTCTCATAAGAATCTGATCAATGAAAACAGAAGCAATAAACAGTCTACGATATTTGATTTTAAGATTAAAAATAAAAAAGTTTTAATTCTAGGCCTAATTGCTCTTTGTGCAATGATAGGTGAAGGTTCGATGTATGATTGGTCAGAAATCTATCTTAAACGTACAGTACAATCAGATCATTTTTTGAGCTCTTTGGGATATTCTACATTTATGTTTGCGATGATGTCTGGAAGGTTTGGTTCTGATTTTTCGGTACGCAAGTTTGGCCTTTATTCAACCGTTACACTAGCCGGATTTTTATCTGTTTTTGGCTTTTTGATAAGTTCCGTAAGTGAACATTATACAATTATCTTAGTGGGTTATTTTTTTATTGGCTTAGGCACTAGCTCTGTAGTGCCTGTTGTCTATAGTACACTGGCTAAAATAGGCACAGACAAATTGAATCAGTATATTACGACCATATCCTCAATTAGTTTTTTAGGACTATTATTTGCTCCACCTTTTATTGGAATAATAGCACAAAATTTCTCGATAAGAACAGCTTTTGTTTGTCTGTTATTTATTAGCTCACTAATAATACCCTTTTCTAGAAAATTGAAATCTGATTCATATGAAATATAAAAAAAGAGGTGACTTCCGAGATCTACTCGCATGTCGCCTCTTTTTGTTAAATCTTCTACTAGCTAAAAGTCGAAATTGCACGAATACGAATTTCTTCGACGTTCAAACCGGCTTCTTCCAGTTTCTCCGATGCTTGTTTCTCTATTAGATTCTTTAATAGGATAAATGTCTGATCGAATTGTACATGTTTACCAATCACAAAAGACAAGTCATATTCAATTTCTTCCCAAGTGGATATATCAGCATGGTTATGCTGTAGCTGTACCTCCAATTTATCAATAGCATTGGCTACTTTTGCTTCAAAGGTCTTTTTCTCCTCAAATTCATAGAAAAGATCATATATCTCCTGACCACTGCTGTTTGCAAGCATCTGTCTAATGTTAAGGATAGCCTTTTCTTCATTTAGTTGTTTAATCTTCTTGATTTCTGGATTGCGAATCTGATCCAAAACAGATACATCACCTGCTTCTGCTTCAACAAGATCATGGATAATGATCATTTTTAACAAACGAGCAAGGTCTACCTTCTCATCCAAAAGCGGCTCAATCAAAATAGCCATTAGAGACATTCGCCAAGTATGCTCCGCGACACTTTCTTGTCTCCCATTAGACAACCAACTATGCCTTAATTCGAACTTTAATTTCTCAGCTAATCTCAGTACATCCATTATCGCTGATAATTGTTCCAACTTTATTTGATTATTCATTTTAATTATATATATATATCTATTCGGTTTTATTTTCTATTTTCTAAATAATAAAGCAAATTTAATGTTTTTCACGCATTGGGATGTGATTTTTCGATAAGAACATAATCCAATATGATAAACTGGTTTAATAATTCCAACTGTGATTTAGGGAACTTTTAACAACATGGAATTACCTATTTCACCATAATTAGCGCATCCACCAATACCTCCTAAAAAGATGGAATTACTACCGAAGTTTTCTTACTTTATTTTCCTGTATTTTCTGTTTCCATATGCAGTTATTTCTTGCTCCCCGCTCCGTCTTACTGTAATCGTACTAATTCCCATACTACCGATCAATAAATGCTTTTTGCTATCGTAAGCCAACTTCTTTTTACCTAGAAAGCCACTTACATAGAAATAGGAATCGCCTTCTTTAACGATCTTCAAGGGAACTTCTTGTTCTACGTCACTTTTCCATTCACCAATAAAGAAATCGGGATCATAATAAGCATCATTCTCTTTTTTATATTCTTCTGCTTTTTCTTTGGAGACCCTTAAAAAAGCAGCTCCTTGGTTCCCGATGCTCATTTTCATTTTATCGGTATCTTCTAACAGATTCATCAATAAAGTAACCGAAGCAGAACCGTTGGTTATTTGAGCGCTAACCGTCTTTTCATCTTTATTATATGTGGCAGGCGCATCAATGTCTTTGCTATTGAGGTACAGCTTATCACCTTCCTTCTTTATTTCTAACACTTCGGAGTGTTGTTTCCCATCTTCTATCCAATAACCGATATACTTATCTTCTTTGGATTGGGAACAGGAATAAAAAAAGGATAATGCTACGAAAAGGATTATTAATATTCTATTTGTTTTCATTTTGAATTATAAAGGTTCACTCTCTTCGTAAGTATATATCTTATTAAATAGTTTTCCAAATATTCTCGACGAACCAACAATTCACCCATACGAAATAGGTGATCTACTCGATCAATTACACATTCAGAAAAATAGAGCTTAGAAGTGAATGACTATTGAAAAGTCCAATCGAGAATACTCCAAATAGACCTCTCAATCTGCTCAATACATTCCTTACTATTGAAGTCCATATTATAGAATATACTACTCTCACTTTTGGATTGCAATACATAAAAATGTAGGCCGGACAAAAGAACAGATATAAGAGTCCTCAAACGTAAATTCTCATTATTGATGACTTGCGAAAAGGGGAAAAATAAATTCCATCTTTTTTCTACTCTTATTGAAAGGTCATCCAGATCAGGATTATTTTCTTGTAGGGTAGATATAATAATCCACTGCATTTCATCATCATGCAAAAAGATCTGAAAAAGACTTTTCATGTATGCGTTAAGAAATACATTTGATTTAGTTTGATTAGATTTTAAAAGACTATTAAGTGTTATTAAACCGGAACCGCCCCAATGATCTTTAACTTTAAAATATGTATTTAAAAGAGATGCCGCAGAATCAATATTGATAGAGAATTCACTGATAGAATTTCTATCGCCAGAAGATTCATTCGATAATGAAAAGTTTGTTAAATCAATATCGTTTACAACCTCTTCCATTTTCTCAACCATATTTTGGGTTACTCGTTGTGAGTTCTTCGCTTTTAAATTATATATCCTTCCTTTCATATCTCCTATTTAAATTAAAAATATATGTGGCTACTGACAATGGTTTAAGAACTAAAAGAGTGTATTAGGTTTCTAAATATGCGAAAGAATTAATCTCTTCGAAAACATATAAAATTATTTTAGCTTTTTTATGGTTATAAAATTCATTTACCAACGCAGTTCTCAAATTCGCAAAAAATAAAAACAGTATATAGTATGGCAAATGAGTCTTTTGAATTATATCTATAACCAAAATTTGCGCCGATAGCACATTAACCCTATCTTCAAAAATAGAATATATATATTAAACCTCCAAATTTTGGAAATTATTCTCATCAATTTGGAGGTTTTAAATTCTGTTTGACAGATTCTAGTGTACAGTTTTGTATTATGGAAGAGTCAATCGGAAGATATATCCAAAGAACGCTACGATACAAAGGTATTTCAAATGAAGTTGCTGGTCAGGCAATAGGCATTTCGGAATCTGCTTTTGAGAAAATTCTAACGAAGGATGATATTTTACTGAGCCGTCTTCTTAAACTTTCCAAATGTGCAGGAGTTAACTTTTTGGACTATTTGAATGATAAAGATCCAATTGCTGCATTCAAAAAAGAAGAGCAACAGCGATCATTGGAAGAAATTGAAATGCTCAACGAAAAGTTGAAATTAAAAGATGAAATAATTCAAGAAAAGGAGCGCACTATATTGCTTCAACAACAACTGATCGACGAGTTGAGGAAGCAAATCAGTTCAAAATAAAATCTGGATTAAAGAAGATCTTTCAATATAGAATAATTTCTATTTTTTATTTTTTCGTCAAGTATTGGAAGAAATAGATCCCCCTTCTTCGCTATTCTTTTCTCAATCGTATTAATATTGAAAGAATAACGATCTAATCCAGCCTTAACCTCTTTCCAATCTAAAGGCGTACTGATAGTAGGTTCGTGATAAGGGCGTATAGAATACGCCGACGCCAGTGTATCAGCATAGTTATTCTGATCAGCATCAATATATACCTTCCCTTTTCGATGATTCTTTGTTATTGATCTTGTGCTTATATCCGGCACCAATTCATTAACCTGATCCGCTAAAAACCTACCTAAAAATAGTGCTGCATCAAAATTAAACCCATTAATTGGGATATAAATGTGAAGGCCAGTTTTACCAGATGTCTTTATATATCCTACTAATTTTGACTTGTCCAAAACATCCTTTGCCGCCCTACAAACCTCAATGGCCATTTCAAATCCTTTATCCTCTTCACCTGAATGTTCAACGGTCGGATCTAGATCAAGCCAAATATAATCAGGAGATTCAATGGAATTGACTTGTGAAGCCCAAGGATTGATATCCACACAACCCCAATCTACCATTGTAAGAAGAGTTTCTACATTATTACAAACCAGATAATCAATTTGACTCCTTTTACCCTTTTTATATACTCGCCTATGGTCGGTATAGATATCGGCACAGTCAGGTTGTCGATTTTCCATATCCTTTATGAATGTGGTAGGACCACCTGCATATGTCAGCTTTAAATTTAAAGATTGTGGTCTGCCTTTTAAGTAGGGCAATATATAATCTGAGATTCGGTTGTAATATAATACAAGCTCACCTTTTGGGATACCTTTCCAGAGCTCCCTTCCAATATCATGGAGAACTATATTGCAGTTCGTCATAAGGAAATCATCCGATTCCTTTCCTTCTATTGATTCGTCTACCCTTTTCCAATTACTTCCTTCATTTAAATATAGTTTCGGTTTATCATGGTAAATACCAGGTTCAATTTCACGAGATAGTTCTTCTATTTTCAAAACGTTCTTTGGCACCTCACGGACAACATCCTTTGGTTCTTTATCAGAACGGAATCCAAGAAAGGTAGCAGGCTTTCTGATCCTTCCTGATTTGGTCCAGGTAGCAAACTCAAAGTTAGCGACAAGTTGAGGTTTGACCCAATGGATTGTCGCCCCCTTTGTATCTAAAACCTTGTTCACAAATGGTGATTTATTAGTTTCAAGTGCCTGAAGCTTTTTGAGGATTTCGGGCATTTCCCTGTCCTTGAATCCAGCACCACTTCTGCCGATCCAAATAAATTTCCCATTCTCGTAGGCTCCGAATAATAAACTTTTAAAAGATCTGGCTTTTTCGGATTCAGCCCATCCCCCGATCACAAACTCCTGCCTTTTTCTTGTCGGAGTTTTAAGCCAACTGTAACCACGATCTCCTTCTATGTAGTGGCTTTCTTTTCGTTTGGCAACTATACCTTCCATATTCAGATCCAGCATTTTCTGATAGAGGTCTTCACCATCTTCAAAGGATTCACTATACTTAAATGTGCTATCATTTTGAATAAGTTTTTCTAACAATTCCTTTCGGACTGTTAAAGGTTGATTCCGTAGATCATTACCATCCAACCACAACAAGTCAAAGACACAGTAATAGATTGGGCTTGCAAGGCCATTATACTTTTGCAGAGCATCAAAATCAGCGTTTCCTTCTTCATTAAAAACCACTACTTCACCATCAATTATTACCTCATGACCTAGTTTTTTTAACGCTTTAGCAATATTTGGATATCGGGATGTATAATCTAAACTACTTCTAGAATTCATTTTAACCTGTCCATCCTGGACAAAAGACACGATTCTATAACCATCCCATTTTACCTCATATAAATAATCTTCATTACGTAGTGGTTCCCTCGTAAGCGTACAGAGCATTGGCTTGATTTTTTTTGGCATTCTGGATTTTGGATTTGCCATAACTTATTTTTAAATAACATACTGCATATAGAACAGAACCAATTACCGATCGTTTCAAAGTTTTGCCAACGTTTTCAAAATTTGAGATGTTATATTAAGAACTAATGAATATTCAGTCTATGGCAAGAACTACAATATATAAAGACATACCGGTTGTTTTAACTACGGAAACCGAACAATTATTTGATTTTGAAGTTGGTGAAAGTGGCCAGGTAGGCCAATATGCCAAAATATCTTCTCAAGGGCACGAACTAATTATAGATGAAGATCTTGAGTATCTAGGAGGAAATATGCCCGAAAAGTGGAGACAGCCTGCTGTTCAGAAACTACTCGCTATAGTAAGAGATGACAATAAAACAATTGGCGACTTAAATTAAATTTGTAAGCGTCCAATCGAAACATATTGTCTCTTCATACTCAAAGCCCTGATCGGCTAAAGAAAGCGCGTCAGCAATGGCAAGGATTTCATTGTTGGATGTTGGTAAAGAAGTAGCGAATTGATTGGCTTGTTCATAATTGCCCCTCAAAGGACGAAACGAGTTTGTTCCTTTCATTTTAATGAGATAAGTGAAACCCATTTCCCTCAATTTTAAGAGTTCTTTCTTCTTATCCATCGCCCTTTGCTTTTAGATCTATACTTTGGCTAATAGTACAACATGCATTTAGATATCGTTTTATTTTTTTAAAAATATCTAATCTGAAATTAGCCATCCATTTTCTGTCTTAAATAGAATGCGGCCGTACCTTAAATCTTCCTCATTAAAAAATTCGATAGCATCATCCAAAGTAATCAATTCGTCCTCAGCCAACGGTGTAATTGATACATTCTCAATAATTTCTTCTAATGATTTTTTTGATGGATAATAAGCATAACTATCCTTCTTTTTGAATAAACAAGTATACCCATCTGCTTTTAAATTGATCAACTCCTCTAGTACCATAAATATGATGTTTTTCAATAAACCGTCAAAGCACCCGAATAGTTTTCAACACTTCAAATAAATTTTATAGGACTAATAATCAATAAAATAGGACAAAAACACAATTTACCACTTCATAGTTTACTAAAAATGTTAGTAATTTTGATTAGGCAATTTTCTTGAATTTAATTGAAAGTCAAGATCTTAACCATTGTCGGAAATTATATGGAACGGAATATTGTGCATTGTGATCTCGATACATTCTTCGTATCGGTTGAACGGCTACAGAATAGTAAGCTTTTAAAACAGCCGGTCCTCATTGGTAGCACGGGTGATCGAGGTGTGGTAGCTTCATGCTCTTATGAAGCTCGAAAATATGGCGTACATAGCGCAATGCCCATGAAACTAGCGTTAAGAATATGTCCTGAAGCCATCGTGGTACGAGGCGATTACGATCAATACAGCAAATACTCCAACATAGTCACAGAGATTATATCAGAAGAAACGCCAAGCTTTGAGAAGGCCAGCATTGATGAACATTATTTGGACATCTCCGGTATGGACAGATTTTTCGGTTGCTGGAAATGGACACAAGAGCTAAGAAACCGCATCATGAGAGAAACGGGGCTTCCGATAAGCTTTGGACTGTCTACCACCAAGACAGTATCGAAGATCGCAACTGGTGAAGCAAAGCCCTGTGGAGCGCTACACGTAAATAGCGGAACCGAAAAAGACTTTTTGGCACCCTTATCCATTCGCAAAATACCAATGGTAGGTCAAAAGTCCTACACATTATTGAGGAATATGGGTATCTCCAGAATTATAACCCTACAACGTATGGAAGTTTCTACCATGCAAAAAGTATTGGGTGAAAATGGGATAAGCATTTGGAAAAAAGCCAATGGTGTTGATGAGAGTCCTGTTTTACCCTACCGTGAACAGAAAAGTATGAGCAAAGAAACCACCTTTCAAAATGACACAATTGATATGGATATCTTGAAAAAGACGCTCATTGGCATAGTTGACATGCTTGCATTTGAACTGAGAAAGGATCAAAAACTTACAAGTAATGTAACTCTTAAAATAAGGTATAGTAATTTCGATACGCATACGCAACAGATAAAAATAGCTTATACCAATTCTGATCAAAAGCTAACGGAAGTTGTTTTATCGCTTTTTAAGAAATTATATAGTAGAAGGATGCTTATCCGTCTTATCGGTGTCAAATTCTCAGGATTGATCTATGGTTCCTATCAAACCGATTTATTTAATGATTCTGTTGAAGATGTGAATCTCATGCAGGCCATGGACAAAATAAGGAAACGCTATGGGACGGAATTTTTGATGAAAGCCATCTGCGCACCTATTCCAGAGAAAGGAGGTCGGTATGCTGCTAAATCTTCATAGTTATTATAGCCTAAGGTACGGTACGCTAAGCCCTAAGGAACTTATATCAGGGATGATTGCTAATGGGTATGATACAGCCGTGTTAACAGATATAAACAATAGTTCCGGCTCATTAGAATTTATCAAAGAGGGGTTAGCTGCTGGGCTCAACCTTTTAACCGGGATGGAATTTCGTGAGGGTAGTCAACATAGGTTCATAACCATAGCAAAAAATAAAGAAGGCTTTAAAGAAATCAATGAGTTCCGTACAAAGCTCAATATGGAAAATCGTCAAGTTCAAGAACGGAGTCCTGAATTTGATAATGTCTTTGTCATCTACCCATTATCCTTGGTTGGAAAATTTGAGTTAAGGGAATATGAGTTTATTGGCATAAAACCGTCAGAGCGGACGAAAGTCATGTTAATGGAAAAGCGGACTGTCGAACGCTGCGTTATCTTAGCGCCGGTAAGTTTTAGAAAAGGAGATTATACCCTTCACCGGCAGCTCCGTGCTATTGACAACAATCTGCTTATCTCCCAACTTGATAGTGAGCAGGTCGCTCCAGATGACGAATGTTTTATATCCAAGGCCAAGCTAATGAGATTGTTCGCTGAGCTACCCTTGATCTTGGCCAATACCAACAGGTTATTGGGCCAATGCTCTTTTAATTTCGATTTTACAAGTGTAAAGAACAAAGCTACTTTTACAGGTAATCGCTACAATGACAAACAGCTTCTACTTAAATATTCAATGGACGGTTTTCAACGGAGATATTCAAAGAATGACAAGATAGCCATTGAACGTATAAAACGGGAACTGGACATTATCGAAAATCAACGTTTTTCATCTTACTTTCTGATTACCGATGATATTTGTAGATACGCCCGTTCCAGACAGTTTCATTATGTAGGTCGTGGATCTGGTGCGAATTCCTGTGTAGCATATTGTCTCGGAATAACAGACGTGGACCCTATTGCATTGAATTTGCCTTTTGAACGATTTTTGAATCCTAAACGGAAATCACCGCCAGATTTTGACATAGATTTCAGCTGGGCTGAACGAGACGAAATGTACGATTATATCTTCAATCGTTACCAAACAGGACATACTGCTCTCATGGGAGCTATGAGCACGTTTCGTTCCCGTAGTATCCTTCGGGAACTTGGAAAAGTATATGGTCTACCAAAAGCCGAAATAGACCGTCTAGTTCATGAACCTGAGCACCTCCTCAATAAAAATGAAGTGACAAATACGATATTGAGTGTTTACAACAAAATGGCGGATTTTCCTAACCAACGGACTATCCATGCCAGTGGCGTATTGATTTCGGAAGAACCTTTAACCAGTTATTCGGCGATGGATAACCCGCCGAAGGGACTTGCAACCATGCAGTTTGATATGTACCTAGCTGAGGATATTAATTTTGAGAAATTTGATATCCTGTCCCAACGTGGCATAGGACACATCAAAGACTGTAAATCCATTGTCCGTGAAAACTTAGGGGAGGTAATAGACACTGATAATCCCAAACGATTTTTTTCGGACCCCAGAATTGCGGATCAGCTCCGCTCGGGCGATACGATAGGTTGCTTCTATATAGAGAGTCCTGCAATGAGGCAACTTATCACAAAACTCAAATGCGATGATTATCTAACATTGGTCGCTGCATCAAGCATTATCCGACCAGGTGTTGCGTCCTCAGGTATGATGGCAGAATTTATCAAACGGCATCATAATCCCAGCACGGTTATCTATCCGCATCCTGTATTTAAAGAGCAGCTTGAAGAGACGTACGGAGTAATGGTGTATCAAGAAGATGTAATGAAAATTGCTAACGCCTTCGGTGGACTGGACATGGCGGATGCAGATGTCTTGCGCAGGATGATGTCAGGTAAGTATCGAAGTAAAGACCACCTGATCGAGATCGAAGACAAATACTTTAATAATTGTAGAGCAAAAGGATACGATGAAAAAATCAGTCGGGAGATCTGGCGGCAAATGGAAAGCTTTGCGGGATATTCTTTCAACAAAGCCCATTCGGCTTCTTTCGCTGTTGAATCTTATCAAAGCCTATTCCTAAAAACATATTTTCCGTTGGAATTCATGGTGTCCGTTTTGAACAATTATGGTGGCTTTTACAATCGGAAGGTTTATGTGAATGAAGCCCGTATTTCAGGCGCAAATATCTGCTTGCCTTGTATCAATAAATCCAACTATAACACAGCTATCTTTGGAAAAGATATATATCTGGGATTCGACTGCCTCCAAAACCTAGAAGGCAAGTTAGCCACAAAAATAGTCGAAGAACGGGAGCTTAATGGTGAATATCATAATTTGGAAAATTTTGCTAAAAGAACCGGCGCCGGATTGGAGCAATTGGTGATCTTGATCCGTGTTGGTGCTTTACGATTTACAGGTGATAGTAAAAAGCAACTTCTCTGGCAAGCGCATCTACAAATGAGTAAACATAAACCTGTGCCGGCAGGAAATTTATTATTCGAAACAGAATCCCGAAAACCGATCCTTCCACTATTGGAAGAAAATACATTGGAAGATTATTATGACGAAATCGAATTAATCGGTTTTTGTGTCACCGGCACCTTATTCGATCTTGTTAAAAGTGACTTTCGTGGGGATGTTCCCGCAACTGATCTTTGTCAATATGAAGGAAAAACACTCCGTATGGTTGGGGATTTTGTTTGTGAAAAATTCGTCAAAACTAAACGGGGTGAGCTTATGAAATTTGGAACTTTTTTAGATTCTCATGGAAAGTTCTTTGACACTGTTCACTTTCCCCAAACGTTGAACCAATATCCCTTACGAGGAGCGGGGATTTATCTAATCGAAGGAAAAGTGGTAGTCGAATATGGTTGTCCTTCAATTGAAGTGATCCGGTGCGCCAAAATGCCTTTGAAAGCTGATCCACGGAGTGAATAATTTAAAACAATTTAGGATACATTATGATGCGAAGATAGATATTGCGTTTTTGAGAAAATTAAGTAATCAAACAATTAATAACTGTAGCGTTTTCCTATTGCAGACCGTATTACTAATTAATCAAATACACTATAATTATGAAAAAAGCTTTACTATTCTTAGGGATGATTACATTCCTATTTTTTTCATGTGACAAAGAAGGGGGACCAATACCAAGTGACAATAAACTTGAGATCCAGAAAGATGGCGTGACCTATGTCGATGAAAGATCAATTATTCTTCCACCAGGAGCATATGATGGGCCCAGACTTATATATAATACTCCATCTACGATTAATCCAAATGGAATTAAAGAAAGCATCCGATTTACATCCTCGCCTTACAAAAAAGGAAATCGAAATAATAAAGAATTCACCTTTAATATATACTTTCCTGTCGAGGGCGGTGTTAGCTTAAACAAAAAATATGAAATTAAGCCAATTAATGGAAAAGAGATATTTAACATTGAGAGAGATGGAAGAATTTTAGATCATGAAAAAGATTTGGCATATATTCGATATACCGAAGATAACAAAACTTATCACTATGGTACTGGGTATATTTCATTTACACATTTTGATGATAGCGGTTTGAAAGAAAATATCAAAGGTTCTGGAACAATAGAATTTTCTATTCTAAATAAAGATGGGAGTAAATCAATTTTGAAAGGGACATTCAAGTTATAGAAAATAAAAAAACCACTATTGGATTTCCCCTAATAGTGGTTCATTATAAAACCTAATTATGAAAGATGATTTTTTTTGAGGTTGTTCTATTCAGCCAACTTGGCTAGTTTGACAGGAATAGGATGACCAAGTTGGTTTTTTGAAATCTCCATTCCATTCACAAGTATTTGTGAATAACCTTTAGAAGCACCAGAACTCTCAAATTTTAATTTGATTGATATTTCCGCATATCCTTTGACCACTAATATACTTTCTGCGTAACCATCACTTTGCGGAGTAAGATTTCCAAAAACTTTAAGTACTTTCTCCTTTAGGCTTTCTTCATCTACTATATCCATATGTTTAGGAAGGTCAAGATTCGAATTATTTTGAATTTCTCTTTTACCTTCTTCGTTTACATAATATAAATCCAGATCACCTATTCCCAAGGATGCTCCTTTTGACTCAAAGATATTATTCCCATCTTCGTCTGCCAAAGCTAAACGCACTTCGCTATAAACATTTACACTGTTAATTCCTTCTTCCTTCTTGCACGAAAATAATGTGAGAAGTATTATCAATAATCCTAGTTTTTGCATATCGTAATTATTTTTTAATTGAATATACCATTCCTCTTTTGTATTGGAAATTTAATCCATTTCCAGCATCAGCACTAGCAAATCCAAACCAGCCGTTATTAGATCCTCCCCATCCCCAATTCATATGAAAATAAAGGAAAGATGCGCCACCTGTCCAGGTACCATCAGGGTTTTGCTCACCACAGCTTGTACCTCCTCGGACTCCATCTACGACCCAAACATGTCCACCATCATAAGTATGAAAAATAAAACCACTTTTATCGCTATAACCGCTTAAGATAACAGGACGGTTCGCTTGAATTTCACTTTTTACAGTATTATAATTAAAATCAGCAGCAGTTGCTGTAACTGAATATCCAAAGGTATTCTCCAAAGCGTATGGAATATCATTCAGATTTGAGGCAGCACCAGTTCCATTACAGTCCGGTTTAGAATTCACTGAATTTGCAACATCACGCATCAATTTAGAAATTTCATTAGCACCCGTAGAAACATCCCAATAGCCGGACACAGCATTAGGCATAATACTATAATTATATGAAGATGGATATTGATGATATCTCATCACTTGGGCCATCGCTGTTGCTACACAACCGGTATATGCTTTAGCATTACAATAATAAGGGGTACATGCTAGATCAGGCATTAAATTATTATAACCACCACTCTGATTCCAAGTTGTTTGTAAAAGAGGACCAATTTCAAAACCAGTTGGTTCACATCCTCCTGCAGGAGGGAAAAATCCAGCAACTTTATCAGTAGATGCTCTTTTCACATTAACTGTTGGAACATCTCCTCCTAAAAGCTTGACATAATTTCCCTTTTTTAGAAGGTTTTCTCCATTCACATTTTCTCTTGTACCTGATTTTAGCTCCTCTATCTGAACTTTATTTTCATATAACCACGCTTCCGTTGAGGATGGTATGGTATCGGATGGAAAGTTCGTCTCATCGGAATATGCTAATACCGGGTTAGCCCGACGATCTGCGGCCAAAATGATAAATCCCACCTTCCCATAATTAAAAACACGCATTAAAGGAGTCCCGTCGTCCGATAAAATTTCCTTTTTTAAAGTTGCATTAGTATTTCCAATATTTAATTTAGTTGATGCTTTTTTATTTGCGTCTCCTAAAATAAAATAATGTAGTGAGTCTGCGACCTTAATATTTTCACTTAATGGGATATAATACTCATCCTTGTTTAAAGCATCTGGTTCAATACTTTGATTTTTACATGAAACCAGTAAAAGGCCACTTAAAAATAAAATAAATAGTTTCTTCATTTAGAATAATAAAAGTTAATATGGGCCAAAAGTATTTATATCAAAGAGTATCTAGAAAAAATCTCGACAAACTGTAGTTTGACCTAGATAAATTGTATTATATGCTAGATAACCGAGGGAATTGGACAAAATATTCTCGACATACTGCTTTCGACCAATACAGACTATGAATATTTCAAAGAAGTATAATTATAATAAACATTTAGATATAAATGAAAGTTGATAACTTTATATATGCTTTATAATCCGTTTATGCAATTGACCCAAAATTCCTTCCATGAACTGGTCGAAACAGGTTATAATTATTGTATTCTCCAACGTTTTGAGTGGCCCGATGTGAAAGAAAAATCAGGTTTTCTTTTAACTCCATACGACGATCAGATGCCAGCCAAATTACATGCCCAGCAACTTGATATAAATGAAGGTAAGCTTCTACAGCTTCCTGAGGATGCTGAAAAAATAGAAAAATTATTAAAAACTGGATCGGGTTATCGCATTTTTCTCAATCAAATCAAAGAAGAGAATTGGAATAAAAGGATGCTTAAAATGTATGATAAGAATATTATAAACTACCTCAGGACAAAAACAAAATTTCAGCGAAAAAATCCGATTGATATAACTTTCTCTTTGGAATATGGGAGGGTGATAGCGGTCATAACAGACGGTCAAACTACCAAGAGAGTCACAGCTTTGGAATTATTGAGATAGCAATATAAATCCCTTCAATTTAAATCTTATCGAAACCGACACTTAATCCATTATTGTTTGTTTATATTAGGATAATTTATAGAAGTACACCAAAATATAGAAATTATGTGCTGGGACATTAGCTTACATACAGATATAGAAATTGTTAAATCAGCATTCCCCGGTTTAAGGGATGAACGCATACAACTGGATTATAATTATGATTATATGGAGAATGTACAAGCCATCACATTCCCAGACTATCCAATTATATATAAGGAAAAAGATTCTGAACAGCTTGCTATCAAAGAAATGGAATGGGGTGTTCTGCCTACTTATATAACTGACCCTAAGTTGCAAACGGATAGACGTCGAAATATGATTAACGCGCGTAGCGAAAGGATACTTGAAGATAAGAAATCATATTGGTACAGATTACGTTCGCAGAGATGTCTAATTCCTGTTTCTGGAACATTCGAACATCGTGCAATAAATGGTTGGAAAAAGAAAGTCCCCTATTATATCGGACAGGAAGGTAGAGAAATATTCTATATCCCTGGGCTGTATCAGTTTCATGAATCCTTTGACCAAGAAGGCGTGGTCGAAAAAGTGGGTTCATTCGCCATGTTAACAAGGACTGCAAACGAACTAATGGCAAATATACATAATGATGGACCGAACAAACATAGGATGCCCCTATTTCTTCCACCTGATTTAGAGAAGAAATGGATATCCAATATCAATGAAGATGATATGGCCTCCATTTTTGCCTATGATATACCAAGTCTAGCTTTAGAGTCATATCCCGTTTATACCCTAAGAGGATATCCAAACCGCCCAGATGGCAAGCATCGTTACGAACCATTTGATGGTTGGGAAGGATTACCTCCGCTGGGCAATGATAATGTACAGCAATCTTTATTTTAACAAGCTTTTTGGATTCAAACATTATATTAAGCCAATAAAAAACCACCGATAGACTCATTTAACTGTGGTTTTTATCTGCATCAACTATCCTGTTATAATTAGGAAAATACAACAGAATAAGTTGCCCTAATTAATCTTTCGGGATGAAAATATGCAGGCACTATTTCAACTTGATTTTTAACTCGCTTCTATTTTTTATATTTCCTATTAACCGATCAGTATTAAAATAAAATGAAAATCTTTCCTGTCTTGTTTTACTATTGGCCTTTAGTTCCATTCTTTTCTTTTCCATTCCTAGAATCCAAGCAATCGCCGGGTCATCTTCTATTCCAAAGTCAATATCTGTATCGTCATTCAAAGAGATATCAGCTTTGATACCTTTGAAATAGTTGTTTTCCCTATTGGCATTTTTGAGTTCATACATTCCTAAATACAGGTCAAATTGATCCACTGGAATTCCAAATGATCCAACTGGCTTACCGTAAGTATATACAGCAGAAAGGTTGTCCTCTGATACGCCTATAACCTGAACATCCATATACGGTTTTAGAATATTGATCAGTAGCTCACTTGCAGATGCAGTTCTGTTGCTCACTATAAAGTAAACTTTTTTTAAATCCGTCAACCCTTCATCTTTATGAAAATACGTTGTATTGGCTTCCACGCTATAATCAATATCATAAAGACTTATCTCTTTACCATTAATGATAACAGGCCGATTATATTCGTCATACAATTTGTAATTTTCCAATACTTTTGAAGTCCCATCCTGCATTTGCCTGTTATAATGTTCAGTATACATTATCTTGCCATTTGAAGCATTTGGTGCAACCAGATTCGCAATAAAATCAGCTGTAACCTGATATCCCCCTTGGTTGTACCGAAGATCAATGATGAGCTCATTAATTTTTTCCTGTGCAAAAGAAAGAAAAATTGGAGTGAGATATTTCTGCGCATTTTGAATTGGGGTGAAACTATTTAATGCAAAATAACCTATTTTCCTTTCTCCATTTCTCAATATATTTTGCTTTACCACCGGATTTATCTCATATGAAGCTGCATTTAAACGTACTTCCCGCTTTTTAACACCATCCTCTGTCACTTCAAGCTTAATGAACGACATGGAAAGTGATTTTTTCCATTGTTCTAGAAACGAAACTTCTGTTAATACACGTTCCCCATTTATGGATAAAATTTGTGTCCCACGCTTGAGACCTGCTTTACCTGCAGGTGAATTGGGATCAACATACAATAAACGGAAGATATTATTTTTAACCACCACGGAAAGGCCAAACGTATTACTTATATTATAAGCATTCTGAGGTTCTTTATCTTGGAATTCCCTAAACACAATACCAGAATATTTAGGTCTATTCAGATCTAATGGATTCTGCTCAAAGAGCTTGCCTGTCTCTCCATCTTTCGCAAATTGTGTAATTTCAAATATTTCATTCTCATAACACCTAAACTCACTCAACCCCTCATTATAAAACCGCGATGGATTGAAACGATCAACCGAAGGTAGTTGATCGTTCCATAGGTATACCCCTTTTGCGAGAAGAAAAATAGAGTCCAGATTTTCACTTACTCTTTTTTGCTCAAATGATATTTCAGCAATGTCATCCTTCTTTTTATTACAAGATTGAACCAAAAAGAAGGCAACAATAATTAGAATAATAAAATTTGTATGTTTCATTATACCTTCAAAATTCCGATTAAGGATACATCTCGTCAGATCTATTAGCCATATAATGATCCACTTTTTTAGGTAACACACGATAATTTTCACTTGGAACCATATCAAAATGACAGTAGTCTCTGGATGTTGTCGCATCTGATCCATAACGGACAAAATAGAATACTTTATAATTCTCTATCAACTGGTCGGATCCAGGATACTTCCATATTACATTGTCTGTTACCTTCCTAGTACTCCAATTTCCTACCCAATTATAGGTGCTTTTAGTACCATAATCCCGTTCATATTTATAATCAATAAAGATTGGAGCATCTTTATATTTTATCGTTGCAGCTGGATCTTGATAAAAACTCATGAAGATATCTGAATAAGTAAATTTTGGATTTGAGGATGAATTAGCCTCCCAATTGCTATTTTTATATTCAATTCGGACATAAGGTTTTTCAAAAGGCCCATAATTAATCTGGAAAGGCGCTTCAACCAATCCGTTTCCACTGTTCAAGTAAGCTAGTTGAAAGGCAATAGGTACTCCCGGACTTGCCTTGGAATACGTTGTATTAGCACTTAATACTTGAATAAAACCATTTAATCCCGCAACAGCTACAGCAGGTGAAGTATCTGTGCCGATCCCCGTATATTTAACTTTTATCGTTGCTGAATTTATGATATCTTTCTCTTCATTAGTTAATGCGGTACCGATACCAATCAGGTTTTTCAATATTCCGAGCTGCTTATAAACAGCATTGTACAGTTTAGTCGAACTATAGTTCGATTCTATTACCATAATACCCATACGGCCATAGGTAACACTTTTTACATAAACAGGAGTTTCTCCTCCAGTAATAGCTGGTATATCCAACCCAGTAGGATCAAATAATTCGTTATTATTTTTTGGCACATCCATATCAATAGTAAAATTGTGCTGGAAAAATTTTATTTTAATTGCCGATGCGGAAGCAATCAGATGGTTCTCTCCTTGCTGCGTTGTATTTGTGTTAATTAAAAATGCATCTAAACCTTTATTAAATCCATACATAGTTTTTAATTCCTCATATACCCGAAAAGTATCCATTTCGACTATCAAAGAAGCAGCCCCGACTTCACCGGGATTCGTATTCTCTAAATCTGTCAGCGCGGCATTATATAATGCTGCTTGAGAAATTGGACGAGGTAGACTTGTACGAGCAACCGCTGAACCAGAAACAGGCATCGAAGTAGATATGGTAATTGGGCGGATATTATTGGAAATACCTGTCAGCATCTGTGGTGAAAAAACACCTTTTATACTCTGACCCTTTAATATAGCACCTGGATAAATATTGAGCCCCATAGACTGGTCGGTAATAGTAAACATCTGTGATTTATATTTCTGATAAAAATAGAGCATATCAGGCTCACGAGGTGGAGAGTTGAGTGGAGGGTCGGTTGTTCCCGGTCCATCTTTATAGGCTCCTGCTTTAGGCTTAAATGGATTATCTTCGTCTGGTGGAGTAGTCAAGTCTGCTCTTTTCCCTCCAGATGATCTTTTGCCAGACAAATTATTTTCTGGATTAGACTTTGAGTTGACCGAAAAACCTTCGATCTTCGGTATTCTAAGTCGATCCAAAGCTTGTTTACCGTTTGCACCATTAAACTCGGAATCCAATTTCGAACAACTGACCACTAAGAATAGCATCAATAACAAAGGAAAATCCTTAATAATCCTTTGCAAAAAATAATTCATTCTACTTTTCATACTTTTAAGATTATATAGGCATAGGTCTCCATGGCATACAGGAAACATGATGCTTATTGGTTAAAAAAAGTGTTATTGATTAATTTAGATCTTTATTACAAAGCTTAAATTCTATTTATTTAGAGATTAACTACCGAGAGGCATTCCATTACCTATTGCCCATTTCCGGGTTCTCTTTTCTTTTAACTGCCCTTTTTCATCATAGATACTATAACTGGCACTTACCACATTATTCTGAATATTATAATCGGTAATTTTTACGGAGTAATCTGCCGGAATGTTATTTGTCTCTTTTAGATTGTCCTTCCAAATTAAGGGCTGTTTTCCCTCCCATTTGTCTTCAACGCTAGTGACTATCTGTACTCTTGCCACAACTCCTTCGGGTAGGAACAACATATATTCATAGTTGTTAATCGGGATTTTCCATAAACCCCCAGAAGGATAATAGGCATCGGTAGCATCTATATCCTTGGTATAGCGAACTGAAAAATCCCGCTCGTAACATACCAATTGAGTTCCCCGCTGTCCGAGTCCCATGTTCCCTCCACCTCTGTTAAGGTCTTTTTCGGTACCTTCTCTTACCAATAAGCTATTTTCATACCACTGAACTAATTGATTGTCCAGAACTTTATAAGTCCAGTCTAGGGCTTCTTCAACTTTATACTTTTTGGTATAAAATTTCTTACTATCAAGATCTATATTTGCCAGAAGCTGAATATGTTTTTCTTGTATATCTAGGTTATCGAGCACAATCCTTAATGAAAGTGTAGCTTGATTGACATTTATATATTTACTAGGCGCAACAAGATAGATAAAAAGCTTACTTGAACTTTCAGGAATCTCACTTGCTTCAATAGTCGGGCAAACTTCTGAAAAAATGGTCTTCCCATCTTTATTATCGACTCTGATCTCTAAAGTATTGTCCAACGTATTTACCACATAATATTGGTTCCCCGTACTATCTGTTTTAGCTTCGGTTCTCCATTTTTCATTTTTCTTCTCAGGAACATCTGGAGTATCTTTTTTACATGAAAATAAGAAGCATGCCATTAGTAAACATACACTTAAAATCCCTAAACTCTTTTGTCTAAATGTTGTATTCATCATCATAAAATATATTTAATGGTCAATTCTAAACGTCGTTTTAAATGGCGAGTTATCTTTTAGATATTTCGCGGTATAATAAATCGGCACTCCTGGATCACTCGCAGTAAATGTACCTACGTTCTGTGCGATAAAATCAGATACGCCATCAGGACTTGGATTGATCAGTAGTTGTATCACATTATTTCCGATAGTACTTCCCAATAGATAGATAGTTATACGACAACTGGCAAAAAGATTTGTTTCTTCCTGAGTATAGGATTCAGTGGTCTTTTTAAGGATCTTCTTCACCATCTTCTGAAAAGCACTTCTCATTTCGGAACTATTGTTGTTAGATTCAAGTACCAATAATCCAAACCTACCATAAGTTACGGAATTAATATATACCGGAGAAATACCATCAAAAGCATTGGCGGGAATAGAAGCCATATCAATCAGCTCATTAGCAGTAGGATCGGACATCGTATAGGTAAAATTCTCTACTGTATAACTGGCCATGAATTTAGTGGAATAGTAGGTTCCGCTTGAATATGAATCGAAATTTGTATTGGTCGAAGAAAATAGCTTATGCTGATTTACATTATAGCCAAAAGCATATTTCACTTCCTCATATTTTGAAAATGCGGCAAAATAGTCTGAATAATTGAGTATCGTATTACCTGAAAAATCGGGTGCCAAAAGTGCATTTCGTAAAAATATCCGGCTATTTGATAGACTCGGTACGGAGAGAGTCCCTATTGATAAACTGGAAGGAAATGATAACTGGACACTGATTGGTGCAGTTTGATAACCAGAAAAGGTCTCAAATTGATCCGATGCTATTGACGCCGCCTTTAAAAGTGAGCCGGGATAAATATAACTTAGATTCCCTGGTGTTACGACCATCTCATCAGATTCATAAAATGAGCTTGTTCCTGCCCCATTTGTCCAGACACTATCCCGAAGGTGTATCATTCCGGCAGTTTTCTTACGGTCAAATACTGTTTTGATGTCTTTATTTTTATTCCTAAGATCAACGATATCCAAGGGGGCTATACGAAGATTGCTAAAATATTCCGAGAGAAGTTTCCCATCGCCTTTTTCAGCAGGCGATGGGTTTTGAATTTCTTCCTTTTTACATCCTATAAATGAAAGGAGGAAAAAAATGGCTATGATTATTTTGACTCTCATACCAAATAAAATTTAATTGACCTAATTGGCAATATTAATCTTGAACTGATTCCTAAAGGTGGCAAAATCATCGAGATAATTTAAAGAGTAATATAGAATATCCCCTGGACTATCTTTTGTAAAGCCACCATTTGCCGCCAAAACCTCTGCAAAACCTGTTAGACCGGTTGTTATTGCCTTAACGATACTCTTTCCATCAGCTCCGATAATATACACCTTCATCCGCGAATTATTTATTATAGTTTTCTGCTCATTAGTTAGTCGCAAGTTCAATGCTGCCGAAAATGATGGACCTAGACTGTCAGTCGACGAAACATTTAACATTTCTGCGGATAATGTTAGCGCGACATTAAGTGTTTTTTTGACCGCGTTGTAAGAGGAGTCTGACTCCATGATAAAAATCCCCTTTCTTCCGTAAGTTACCGAACTGACAATTACAGGTCTGATTCCATTGAATATAGAGTAGTCAAAATTGCTCTTGAGAAAAGGCTCATAAATTGGAGGTTCGATAGCGATGGAAAAGTTCTCTTGCGTAAATTCAGCCCTTACAATTGTTGTAGCAGTTGAATTTTCAAGGGTATCCAGATAATTAACAGTTAAAATTTTAGCAAGATTCAAATTTGCGCCAAAAGATTTTTTTAGTTCCTCGGTCTTTCTAAACTGACTTTGTTCGTAAGTAAACGATTGGATCTGGTTTCCTGCTGCCGAACTCAAAGCTGCACGTAGATAACTAAGATCTTGTATTTTCGAAGGTATGACAGTCCTATAGATACTGTCAGTAGGGAAATTGGCGTACATGGTAATCGGGTTTCTATAAGTTACTGGAATGAAAACCGGATTCACATTATCTACATCAATTGCTGTCTCCCCTTTTAGAATAGCACCTAAATATAATTTTCTTCTTGTCTCTTCAAGAACAGCAGGAATATCGGTGGTTTCATAGAATGAAGTTTTTCCTGCATTGTTAGGCCAAATGCTGTCTCTGAGGAATGTAAGGGAATTTTGTTTGCCTTTTTTTGAAAAGCCTTGTATTCCTGCCGTATCAAAACTTGAAAGATTGATCTCTGTAGGTTTAAAAGTGTAAGTTTTCAGACCTTTAAGTCCAGAGTTAGGCTCAATGGTCCCTCCCGGAACGAGATCTTTGGAACAGGAAGTGATTAAAACCACAAATGTTGCTATTAAAGCAATACAATTTAGTTTCTTTTTCATAATCGGTATTATATAAAGTTTAAAATTGGACAATTCATACCCAAACTTTCCCCTTCTTCTTTTATAATATCACCGAATATATTTCCCCTAATGATATCCAGTGGGAATAAAAAGCAGTAATAAAAAATACTGTCATTTCGAATTATAAAAGGTCTTCTTTCCCTAATTATTGATAATTCTAAACCTTATTTAATTAATTACCAAATTAACTCGACGAACGAAGTTTCGACCAATACAAACATGCCAATTGACACGATGAAAAATAAAGGGATATATAGTTTTCATTTCGTACAATGAAAAAAAGAAGATGAAGTAAACGCTTAGAAGTATATATAAGGTATTTTTTAAAATAGGATAATTTGATATTTTTTACTTATTTAGAATTACTAGTTTATTATATGGAAGATACAATTGATTCAAAACTTTTCGACCCCTTCAAAGGACAGATTTTTAGGATTACTTATAAATCATTAGACTACCAAATAAAGTTGTTAAAAAGAGATATAAAAAAAGATGAATCAGAAATTGATATTTTATTGGATGGAATAGTCCAAAAAATAATCAAAAAAAATGGAAGTTGGTGTTTTGAAGATACAGATTTAGATAAAGATTTCGCTTATGAGATTTGGAGAGTGATTTCTTTAAGATATAGGTTATAGATTGGAGAATTTATCTTACTTATCAAAAGACACATTAGTTACCTGTTCTTTAGAAATAACTTCAATAAGTTTGTAGGTTTTGGGATTTCCATCTATTGGCGGAGATGTCAAAATAGTTATCTGAACTTTTAAGTTGTAACGGTTTCCTTCCTCGAAAACAAAACCACTAATCTCGTCTAAACCTAAATGATACTCTTCTTTATTACTGTCCCTCACCTTTAGCGCTGGTATATCCTTAGGTTGGTCTGGTTTCCTTGGAGGATGTGGTGCGACGTACTCAACATCAGGTTGGATCTCAAACTGAGTAATATAGGTTTGGTCAGAATTTTCTTTGCTGCACGAAAACAGGAAAATTAATAAAAGGAAAATGCTATTCTCATGGATCTACTTTAAAATCAAAAATACAATTTCAGACCGAATTAAAATTACTATATTCAGAGTAAACAATTGGAATCTTTCCAGCTTTAACCCTAAGAGTATTTCCAATGCTTTAAGAGTGATAAAAGTCAGGGAAAACTTCAAAACACTTAGAACCATTTTTTGAAAAATAATCGTAATATTTTTTTTAATTAAATCATGTCGCTAGAAACATTTACCATTCCGGGATATAAGGATATTTTTAAAGGTAGCAACGAAAGTTATGAAGAACTTGTTAGAGACCTCAATTCTGAAACGATAATAACTTTATGTTCAATGTTAAACGGAGAATTAACTTGTCCCGAACCAATAGCGGATATCCAAAAACGTTTAATATCCTTAATTTCTAAAAACTTTACATTTGATCAAAAGCAGCAATTAAATGATTCTTTCCTTTATTTCAACGAAACAGCTTCTGGAATATTTCAAGGAGGTATAATTTTTAGAAGGTATCTTTTAGCAATGATATTGAAAGAATTGAACAATTACCGCTCTGTTCAATCGAGAAAGTCTAGTCAAGAAAACGAATACCTCTTTTTTAAAGCATATCTTAAGATTATTGATGAAGTTAATGACTCAGATTTATTAAAAATAGATTTTTCAGAAATAGAAAAAAGTAATCCATTATACATATTTTGGTTGTGCTGGAAACCTATTCTAGGTCAATTCGAATTAATGGAAAAAGGAAATATGGTCTTTGAAATGGTAAAATCGGCATGCCTTTTAGAACATGCTAAAAATAACTTATTAGTATATCTAAAAGAATATCTAAACAAGTTTGGGTTCAAAAGTCCAGGTCATTTGCTTGCAAGCTTCAATAGTATCTATAAAGCAACAGAATCCTATAGGCCTAAGGAACATATTCGAAAATATACACTATTGAATGTAAGAAAAAATAATAGTGTAAAGCATATAAAAAGTCAGTGTATTAAGCCTGAAATTAAGGGTACTTTAGAACTTAGAGACCTCAAAAAGTCTCCATTATTTTTTCACCAAAAAAGACATAGCTATATTATATTAGATTATTATTTCGCTCGTAAAAAAACATTTAGAAGTACTTATTTCGAATTATTTCACCACACTAGTTTAAAACCTGATGACAAACTATTACAACAAAAAGCTTTCAATAAATACAGCCAAGAAATAGGAGATTTATTAGAAGCTAAATGTCTTAACCCTATTATTACCTTATTAGCAGGCAATGATTTTGATAAAATTCATTTTGATGATAAATCAGAAGGCATACCTGACGGTTATGTTCGAAAAGATAGAAAGATCTTTTTGTTCGAATACAAGGCATACTTTTTTCCAGAAAGCCTTGTCAATGAGTTAGATTTCAATAAAATACTTCAATATTTCGATGACAGATTTATCGATAAAAAAGGTATTGGACAGATTAAAGAACAAATTACCAAAATCTATAATTTAAAATTTGACTTTGATAAGGAGTTAAAAAATTTAGTAGAAACTGGTAACATTACAATCTATCCAATAATCACATTTAATGAATATCACTTCGGTTTAACAGGACTCACTCAATATTTAGACGGCGAATTTAAAAAGATAATTCCGCAAAAATACCGTGAGAAGTTTTCGATTATGCCGTTTGCCCTAATTAATCTAGAAACAATCTTGGACATGGTGTTAACTAATCAAGACATAAATGACTTAAAAACACACTTAAATTCTTATCAAACATTTACATCTAACACTCAGTATCGTTTCTTCAAGAATCTAGACAATGCTACTTTAAATTCTGCCTTTATTGGATTTGATAATTATTATTATTCGGCAATTGCCCCCCAACCTGTTTCAATCGAAAAGACACAAAATATTTTGACTAGTTTATTAAACCTTACTGGTATCTCATTAGACGAATTAAATCGAAAAATATAATTTAATCATGATTTATCATTGTTAACAAGATTCCCTGAAAAAAGAATTTTTAGCGAATAATTTAATGATTCAATACACTATGAAAGCACATAATACAGGCTTATTAAAAGCTAATATAAAACTCAAAAAGGAGACAGAAAGTAATTTAGAAACAATGAAAGAAAAGTTTAATGAGCTAAAACTCCTTTCTACGCAAGTTGGCAATAATGAAAACTTCCATAAAGCCTATAGTTGTTTTTTGTATTTATTTTCCTATATCCCGGTAATGGGGACAAAATTAGATGTTGGTATTTCCCTTTTCCGGTCTAGACAACATATTAAAAAGAACGAGACATTTACTAAGATTTCTGAAATTTCATTCAATCAAAATTTTCATCTTATTAAACAAGGGCGATTTAATCGAGAGGGAGAGTCAATGTTCTATGCTACTCTTCCTGTTAATGATAACTTGATCGAATCTACTCTTGTCGCTTGCTTAGAAACCTGTAAAAGATTAACTGAGCTGCCTGCTATTTCAATTAAGGATTTTACAATCGGTAAATGGGAAATTAAACAGCCATTTTATGTTGTTAATTTTTGCATGGACGGAGAGCATTTAAAAACAAATTTTGGTATCAAAATCCAGATAGATGATTATGTAGACCTAATCAAAACAAATTATAATCATTTTACAAGTGATTTTATTTTGGAGTTTTATCAGTACTTTTCAGAATTAAGCAGTAAGCGAGCAGAAAATAATAACAATTACTTCATACTCATAGCTCTATTTTTATCCCTGAGAGAGTATTATAAAAATAACCCAAATTATAAGGTTATGGGGCTCATATATCCAAGTGCTATGAGTGAAAGAAAAGGATTGAATATTGTACTCATACCAGAGGTCGCAAAGAATTTAATCTATTGTGAGAAAGTTGGAATGTATCGTTTTAAAGGTTCAGAAAAATCATATAGAGCGGCCCCATGTTGTGATGTCAGTATTCCTACGGAAGAAGGATATTTTCAAATTCAAGGACATAATACTATTAGAGACGAAGAACACTATGAACCTGAATGTTAATTAATATACAGGGTGAATACAAAAATTAGTAAGCCAAAATTTTTATTACTTTTAGCCTTATAAAGCAAGCATATTATCGTTCTTAATCTATTATAACATGGAAAATTCTTTACAGAATGTTTTAAATGAAATTCCCATTCAATTGGACACCTATATTAACATGGAACAGCCAAATGAAACATTACCAATTTACCACGGAGAATTCGTAATTACCAATGGTATTGAAGAAAGTTTGGTAAATGGGAGTATAGAATTCACTTGGTTTCCAAACCCTTGTGTCAAATTCAATGGAACATTTTCCGGTGGGGAATTAATGTTTTTTGAAATGAAAAACTTAATACTCAAAATTAACAATGAGAATATAGGAGTTGTAAATCTTTCAGAAGTTTCACTAGGTGAAAGGGGACAATGTCGTGGTTATGTTAACCGTTTTATTGAAGGGGACTCTTCTATCGCAGTACAAGAAATTATATTTTGTATTCCTAATTTGAGAGGTTACATTGGTGATCGTGTTAGGCATTCTGAAAATAGACAGAAGATTTCTAGTAATAGGATCGAGTTAATTGATAGATACTTTCGAATTATTTTGGATAAATTCTCAGATTTTACTGACAGAAAGAAAAAACTACAAAACAATGGTGGATATCTGCTCACTTATGTTGGAAAAGTTTCTAAAATTAATGGACAACCAATTCGGCTAAAAGAAATTCACGAGTGGCATCAACAACTACAAAATTTCTTATATTTCATTAATGGATTAAGGGCTTCTCCATTATTTTATAGAGGAATTCACGATGGTAGGGAAATTTTTACGGATTATTCATTTTACAATTCAGATCCGTACAAATTTGTGCATAGTTGGTCGAATATTTCAGAAAATATTGATTTTAATAAACTATGGAAAGAATATAGTAGGCTTTGGAAAAATGAAAACAATAGAGATTTTTTATTAACTGCTGTTCATTGGTATGTAGAAGCCAATTCAAATGCAGGAAAGGTCGAAGGTTCGATAATATTAATTCAAACTGCGCTTGAATTAATATACAATTGGTTAATAGTTGAAAACGAAAAGATCATTATAGGGAATGAGGCCGAAGGAGTATCTGCTGCTAATAAAATACGGTTACTAATTTTTCAACTGAAAATTAGTAAGAGCATTCCAGACAGTTTCGAAGATCTTATTAGTGTTGCAAAAGAAAGCGATGGTCCAGAAATATTTGTTAAAATTAGAAATGCGTTGGTCCACGGTCAGGAAACAAAACGTAATGAATTACAAAAAATTTCGGGCAAAGCCAAATTCCAAGCACTTCAATTAGGAATATGGTATGTTGAATTAGCGCTATTATATATTTTAAAATATAAAGGAAGATATAAAAACAGAACAGATGGGAAGATTTGGGAAGGAGAAGGTGAAATCGTACCGTGGGCAAATCCTAGAAAATTTAAAATTGGTCCACCCAGCAAATTTAAAGAAACCGAAATCGAATCATTCTTAGATCTTTTATTGACCCAAAATAAGGTCAAAAACCCTTCATTGGATCGAATCAGAAATTGTAAATTGATAGCAATAGGATATGATTGGAACACTCCAATTTCTATTGGTGCAATCAAACCTAAAACAAAATCAGATTTCACAGAAAAAAAAGCTAATTTATTAGAGGAGGCTGATAAGTATGAATGGGAAATAGGTTATTTTTTTACAGATCCTGAATTTCAGGGTAAGGGCTACAGCTCTCAAATATTAGAAGAATTATTAAACAAATATGGAAAAGGAAATTTAATGGCTTCCACTGAAATGCGTGAAAATAATGCGATGATTCATCTCTTAGAAAAACATGGTTTCGTAAGAAAAGGTAAACCATGGAAGAGTGGTATCAGCGGTAACGATCTAAATTTGTATTTAAGAAATTTCGAAAATAAAACTTTTAAAATTCAAGATTAGACATGTTATTGAATAAAATTATAGATCTTATAAATTCAAAAAGTGAAGGTGAATATTGGGACTTTAAAGAGAAGCCTTATGAAAATAACGCTGCACTTTTGCATGATATATTATGCCTTTCAAATTGTCTCTATGAGGGAGAAAGATATTTGATTATTGGAATAACAGATCCTTCAAGCGGGTGTCAATTAATTGGGTTGGAAAAAAATCAAGCTAACCGTAAAAATCAAGTTTCTTATATAGACTTTCTAAGATCTATAAAATTTGCGGGAGATAATAGACCGGTATTGGAATTAAAAACTTTAAATCTAAATGGTTCAGAAATTGACGTTTTAGTAATACAAAATTTACCTTTAAAGCCCTATTATATTACTACCTCATACCGAGATAAAGACAAGGAAGTCAGAGCGAATCATATTTATTCGAGAACCCAGGATACAAATACGCCGATAGATAAATCTGCCGACATAAATCAAATTGAAAAAATGTGGTATCAAAGATTTGGTTTAGATCTTACTCCTGTTTTAAAGATGCAGCGATATTTGTTAGATCCAAATCA
This sequence comes from Sphingobacterium sp. UBA1897, assembly GCF_002337775.1. Classification (NCBI taxonomy): domain Bacteria; kingdom Pseudomonadati; phylum Bacteroidota; class Sphingobacteriia; order Sphingobacteriales; family Sphingobacteriaceae; genus Sphingobacterium; species Sphingobacterium sp. UBA1897. Next base: position 209,867 of record NZ_DDGR01000040.1, on the reverse strand, counting down.
GTGGACAAAAAACATTGGTAATAGCAGATTAATCTTTCATAATACTTTTCCTGAATACACTATTGATTTGAGTGAGGTGGAAATATTTTGGGAAGTATATAGTTACTTCTTTCCTAATGAAAAATCATATTTAGGGACAGCAAAGTTTAAATTCCAACAGACTGAATTGTTTGAATTAGAATACATGTTTTGCGATGAGATGAGAATTATTTTGCCAGTACCTCAAACTGCTTATTTACGGATTAATGACGAAGATTTTTGGTATTTTTATTATGATAAAAGCTCCATAAATGGAAAATTTTTATATTTCCTTACAGAAGGAAATTATACGTTTCATTCACGTGGATCTGGAGCACCATTTCTTTTATTTAAAGATGAAGCTAATAAAAGAGAGTTTGATCAATACATCTTAAAGCACTCCTCCATTATAAAATAAATAAAACCTTCTTTTTTGGCATCTCAAGCTTTAAAAAGTATGAAACAAACTGGAAACCAATCAGTAATTGACCCAGTATTTATTGACCAAATAAACCAATTATATCAAACTTGGATAAAAAATACAGAATACGAGTTAAATTACAAATAACATTGCATAGTGAGCCCATTGGTGTAAATGAAACTTCTTCGATATTTATATTCCAATTATAAATGAATAAACAAATCTAATTTCTTGAATTTGTAGATTTCCACAGGTATATCAACCATATTCCAAACGCAATAGTGAATCCAACCCAAGGAGTCTTCATACTTAGGGCGGCAAAGAATCCGATGACCAAAATTATATTGATAACAAAAAACAAAATTACACTTCTCATAACATTAAAATTTTTATAAAAAAAACAGGCAAATAGAATTACATAGTGTAATCCTATTTGCCTGTTTTAATCTTCTTAATAAACTGTAATAAAGGCACTAAAGGTTCTATTGAACTCTCGTGACCTCCACAAACAAAAAAGCCTAACTCACGTTAGGCTTTTTTGTTTATTCTAGAATACCTTTGTAGACGGCATCCCGTAAGACACCTCCTGCTGTATCTCCCGCGTATTCCCAGTACATCGCACCGAGTAGTCCTGTCGTGTGTACATAATCGCATTTAAGTGCTATCGATTCTGGTGTTTCATAAGTCAGTACAAAATCCCCTTTATCGTTGACAAGATAATGCGCTTTAGCCTCATCGTCCCATTTCTGCTCAAAGCCCTGAAGTGAAAGCAGATCTTTATAATCGATAAAACCCTTGACTTCAGTTTTATTGCCCCGACCATAGAATGGAATTCCCAGCACCAATTTTTCAACAGGCATACCGCCCTCGATGTGGGCCTTAACGGCCTCCACACAAGTTGTATGTCCAGATAAAGGTGAACGGTGCAAACTCGCGTGATGATAAGGCGGATGGCCCGAATCATAAGTCATGATATTCACAAAATCCACATCATTCTTAATCTTGTCAAAAGCAATATACTTACCGTTCGCAACAGAAGCCAAAGTCAACAGTTTCTTCTTACCAATAGCCTTGCGGATATCGTGCATGAGCAAGGTGAAATTCTCCGTATCCGCTAAAGAAGACGAGATCCCTGCAGAAGAATTCGTTGGATATTCCCAGTCGATATCAATACCATCAAGATTAAACTCCTTCATCACACGCCAGCAGTCTTTGGCAAACTTTTGCCGATTAGATTCATTAGCAGCCATTTCGCTAAACCGACCGCTTCCCCAGCCGCCAACGGACAGCAATACCTTGAGATGTGGATGTGTTTTCTTAAGATCCGTAATAGCCTTCAATCTGGATTCATTATCTATACGTAGGCCGTCAAAGCTGTCGCTGACATGTGCAAAAGCATAATTGATATGCGTCAGATAAGTCGGATCAGGCATCACTTTAGACCAGGAAGTGACATAGGCGATAACAACTTTTTTGTTTTTCGCTCGTGCACAACTTACACTAGGATACAACAATAAAGTCAATAACAGAACAGTGAAGGTCTGACTAAATATTGATTTCAATTTACATTCCATAATAGCTTTTTATTTTGTTTCTAGATGATATTGATCGTCCTAAAATATAATCCGTAAAGCATTCACATTTGATGCTTACTCGCTAACTAAAGTTTCAGATAAATATGTAGCTTCTTTAGCAAGATTGCATACCACAACATGGCTAAAGCCCAAAACAATGAACCGGCAATAGCTAAGCTCATATAATCAGATTGCTTATAAAAGAACAGTGGAAGATGAAAACCCCAACAGACAAAGTAAATCAGATCAGGAGCAAGATAGGTCGTTAATGAGTTCTTTCCGGCCTCCTCAAACAATCTTATCCCGCCATAGTAGCCTTTCACATCAATGAAATAATAAAGTGGTATCAAAAGCAATACACTAATCCCGCAACAAACCAATGCCCAACTTGGCGTACCATGGATTTTGGATAAAATAAACCCAAAACGCAATACAAAACCTGCAACTAGCCAAATCAAACCAATAACCAGCAAAAAACGCAACAATACCCTTGGATTTGCCGCATAACGTTTCATAAGCATCCCTATGATTGTTCCAGACAGCACAATACAGGGTATATTGCCAGCTAGAAGAACATGTAAATATCTTCCGGCATCAGGGAATTCAACTTTAAATCCCATTTGGCTCAGCATATTGAGTACCAAAAACAGCAACCAACCACATACAACCACAATTATACTTCCCCTGCTCATTAAGAAAATAGAAGCCGCGGCAAAATATCCCCATCCAATCAGCCCTAAAATCCCCCACCACCCTACTTCCAGGTCTTTTCCATCCGACGCTTTGAAAATATACAGGAGATAAATAATCCCCATAATACCAACTGCACGCAGCCCCTTATAAATGGACTGATATTGCATGTCTTTCGGATAATGATTCCAAATCAGAAAAACGAATACATACAGCAGTCCCAACCACAACAAATGTGACATCCCCGTCAGCTGTGCATCAACTCGCGAACCATTCAGTATTAATACACCAATAAGCAATAAACTTAATGTTCTGATCAGCATATGAACAAAAATGACCGCTGTCGATGAACCTATCTTTTCCCTGGCCGCAACAGCATAAGGCACTGCCATTCCAACCATAAAAAGAAATCCCGGAAATACCCAATCCGCCAAACCCATTCCGTCCTCTTCTGCTTCCGAATGAACCAGCCATTTAGGTACACCTGGAATAAACAAGTCATTGACAAATAGCATCAAGAACAGCGTGAAACCACGCATAACATCCATTGAACGGATTCGGATTTTAGGTACAGCTTGCAATGCGTTCATAATTGATTCGTTGTATTCAAAAAAGTAGCTAACAGCATAGCTGCTAGCCAATCTCTTCCCTAGATCCTTCTTAGCTAATTTTTTAGTGATTTTATGGCGACCGGAACTCGGTGAAAAATTCCTGCTTAGAAAAGTTCCTGTATAACTAAACGAAAAGACAAGCTATTTCGCTAAGATCTATCATCAATAACGCTGATGTCTCTTCGTTGAATGATCTAAGATGAGAAAAAAATAACACTATATAGTGAAATATTTGTTCAAATTAGTGTAAATTTTACTCATAAAACACAGAAATCGTGTAATTTACCCCTGTGATCGATATAAACCAGCCAGAAGCACAACAAGAAATGTCTCACATGTATGAATTGTTACCTTTATGAAGGGTAATTGTATTGCATATAAAAAGCAATTTATCTAAGTTTGACAAAAACAGATTTAATACATAGCCGATCGCCATGAAATTCATTCTTTTTATCTGCTTGCTATTCGCAACACAAGCTATCTTCGGACAGCATATCAGAGTCGTCCAAACAACAATTAAACAGTACAAACCATGAATCAATTAAAATTTCGCGACGCAGCACAACATGATTTACCACGCATAGTAGAAATATACAACTCTACAATAGCCTCCCGCATGGTTACTGCAGACACTGCCCCGGTATCCGTTACCAGTAGACAAAAATGGTTTGACGAACATAACGCGTCGAAAAGACCTCTGTGGCTGATAGAAGATGAAAATAACCAGATACTTGGTTGGGTAAGTTTTCAATCTTTCTATGGTCGTCCAGCTTATGATGCAACAGTAGAAATCAGTATCTATTTGGACGAACAGCAGCGAGGTCGAGGCCTGGGTAAACAGATTCTTCAGTACTGCATTGATAAAGCTCCAGATTTAGGCGTACATACCTTATTGGGATTTATCTTTGCACACAATCTTCCAAGCATTGCATTATTTGAAAAAATGGGTTTCAAGGAATGGGCTAACTTACCCAATATAGCAACCTTAGATCAGGAAGAACGTAGTCTAAAAATATTAGGTATACGAATTAAATAATAGCATGACTACCTAAGCTGTCGCCAAAAATAAAATTGTTAAATTAAAGTATTAACTTGATAAGATCTATAATTCGGTAATATGAAACATTTAATCCAATTCTCCTTGATGTTGATTGCTTATGTATTTATTTTTTCCAGCCCCCTGTTGGCACAAAATCCAGACCGTACTAAAACTATCCCGATCGCAAGTGATTCGGCATACAGCAAGATAATACAAGTGCTTCAGGATGGTGGTTATTTTATTGTACAGCTCGATCGGCCTTCGGGATTTATTCAAACCAGTACATATCTTGAAAACAATAATCTCCTAAGCAATAAAGAAGGAGAAAAATTAATTTTCAACTTCCTGATCAGCCCTTTACAAGCTAAAAGATCAAAAATAGTTCTAAATATATTTTCAATAGAAAGGCGTAAAGGCGGGAGTTTTGACGCACCTAATTATTATGATGAAGATAAGGGAATCGTCCGGAACAATAAAGCCTACCAGCAAATTTGGGATAAGATACTCCCTCTATTTCAATAAGTACAATCAAGATAAAGCCCAGTTGATCTCAGCTCACCTGGGCTTTTATAGTTAAAAAGAATTAGATCGAGATTGTCAGCAAAGGAACATCCAGCCCCGAGGCCATCATACGCGTCTTACTTCGATGGGTCAATGAACTCCAAAAACCGTACCTATAGGGGATCATAACCAACAGATCCGTACTGCTTTCTTTTACCTCGTCCCGGATAGCTTTTACGACCTCATTGGACGTTACATTTTTGTAGTAATAACTTACGATTCCCATCACATTGTTAATGGTTTCTCGTGTTTCTTTTCCTTTTTCCTCATTTAGCTGCTCCACTGTCTTACGAATGTTGAGAACCTCTAATACCGCATCAAATTCAGCTGCAAAATCCTTTACTTTTTCAAGAATTTCCTTTTGCACACCACGAACAATATCACAGGCAAAAAGAATATGCTCCAGCCCCGTAAATTTTGCGCCGAGCGGAACTGAAAGGATTGGTATTTTTAACTTACTAATGGCTGCCGTGGTCGTATTGCCAAGCATATCTTGATCAAAGGAACGTTTGGCCATTCCCATCACCAACAAATCGGCATTCGTCTCATGGATGCACTTGGTAATCTGGTCATAAAACAAGCCTGCTGCCAGATATGGAATAGTCAAAACACCACTTTCGGCAGTAATAGCCTCGGCTTTACGTCGTAAAACCTTACTTTGATGTTCAAAAATCTTGAACATAGAATCGGGAGAAAGTCGAGCGTTCATCGCATGGATGGAAGGATTTTGAAGAGAAAATAAAACGAGCTCGTATTCTTTTCCTGCGAAAACTTCCATAATAAACTTTAAGGCATGTTCGGCCTCTTCAGCGTAGTCTGTGGCAACAATAATCCGTTTCATATGGTCTAATTTAATTCAATAAAAAATCCCTTTTTATTACATTCAAGTTAACGAAAAATAATAAATCTATCAAACGGAGAATTGTCTCAACTGGGTCAATTTTCTCCCGATTTCGGGCTATTTTAAGTAGCTAGCCTTCACAAAAGAAGCTTTTTTTAGATAATCAATACTTTGTTGTAAACCGGTGTAAATATCGTTACGTGTTTCTTCCAGCTCAACAAAAATATATTGCAGGCCAGCAACTTTTGAATTGTTAAAAATTGCATCAAAACCGACCATACCACTTTGACCAATTTCACGATGATCCTTAATATGTAAAGCCTTGAATCTGCCGGCATATTTATTGAAATAATCAACAGGACTAACTTGTCCCATTACGGCCCAATACACATCCATCTCGAAAAATACATTCTCAGGATTTGTATGCTCTATCATATAATCGTACATCACCTTATCTTCCACTTTTCTAAACTCATGCGAGTGGTTGTGATATCCGTATACGATTCCTTGCTGACGGCATTTCGCACCCACAGCATCAAGGTAGCGACATTGCGTTTCCAGATCCTTAAGTGTTTTAGGCACATCCATCCAAGGCGTAACAATGTATTTCATTCCCGCTGCCTTATGAGTAGCAATACATTCGTCCCACCATTTTAGCGATTCCGTAAAATCTCCAGAAGCAAGCTCCCTGTCTGATAAAGTCTTCGTTGCGTGTGATGAAATTACTTTCATTCCAGCTTTTTCTACTTTTGCCTTAAACTCTTGTGGACTCAAGTTATATAATTTACCATCCTTGTATCCAGCGGCTTCCACTCCTGTATAACCCAATGCTGAGATCTTTTGTAGAATTTGGTCGAAATTCGGGTTTTTCCCGATTTCTTCACGTACAGAATATAACTGTAGACCAATTTCCTTTTTTGCAGCTTTCTGTTGTGCAAATGTTGGACTAACAGCCAACATCATACATCCAGCTACCAATGTTCCGATAAGAGTTCTTCTTTTCATTTAGTGCTCAATTATTTATTATAGACTTCGTTCAACGCAAAATTATTTGTAAACGCAGCGTTTACAGGTTGTTTAGGTTTATCGCGTTAAATATAGCCGCAATGTATGCAAATACTCGAAAAAACACAATGCTTTACCGTTTTATTTATTCACATCGCGCACTCAGTTCCACAAAACAGGCCTTTTATATGAATTAAAAATTGGCCTAACTCAACGATTTACAGTCCACCGCTGTTCTACTTATGATAACAAACAAATTGAATCATGGAAAATAAATATGACATCCCCGAGCATAACGACCAAAAACAGGAGGAGAAATTACCTGAGGTTGCCATTGAGGAAAAAGATGATGAACCCGCTGGACGAAATTTAAAACGTACACTTATCATCGCAGTCTGTGTATTGATCGTATTTTATCTGATTTATTATTTTATGAGTGGACGATAATGTGCAACTCACCACAGCTCCGGCGGAACTTGACGGATTCTTGGAAACCGAAGCTGGGCAAGCCGACTTGTTTCGCCATACACGATCTGGTAGAAACTGACCATAGAACTGGCCATCGTGCTGACGTGCTATGCCATTTACCTTAGCTCCGGTGGAACTTGACGGATTCTTGGAAACCGAAGCCAGGCCAAATGACACTATGCTCTTAAATTATTTTGTTTTTCATTTGCCCATGTTTATATGATGAATGATCATTTTGGTTATTTTACACAGGACGGTGACGTAGAGTCTATTTACTAATCGAGAGAAAGATTTATTCCTATCCGATATTTAAACCAATATAGACTTTCACGAAACATACCTTATTCCAGATTAAAAATATCTGTTAAAACAAATATAAAACAAAAAACAACAAACACAAATTTTTAAATAAAATAATAAACTATATTTTGCGCAAATTGTCATTCAATTCGTTGTATGACGGATGAAGACAAAGCATTACTGGAAACAATTGGTTTACGCTTTCGCGCGAAACGAAATGATCTATATTATTCATTGCGGGATCTATCCCATCTAACGGGCATTTCAACAGGAACACTCAATGGTATAGAAAAGGGAAAAGACTTAACGCTCACAAATTTTTTAACCCTATGTCGTAGCCTGGAAATTCAACCAACGATATTTTTTCAGCATGATATTGTCTTTAATTCTCCCTACTCCCTACCTCCTGATGCGCAGGAAAGAATCACGCTAAGCAAAAAACTGGATGACCTCGTCTATCATTCGGATTTTTTCTACTCAGCACGACGTGTTTCGGAGGTATTGGTCCAATTGGGTATTGACAAGAGCCAAAGCAATAAATTCTCTGTTTACCTATCAAACTATTGTGAAGAAGGAACTCTTGTCTATCAGCAGCACGGTAACTATAAAACCTATCGTAAAAAAAGGTAAAAAAATTATTATTTTTTTTTGTTGGAAAGTTCACGAAAACGGTTTGCCCTTCTAAATGTTCCCAAATCATTAAAACGAACCCCATACTTCCGTAAGATTTCTTGTGCCTTCTTACGACCCATATGACGTACGTAAAATGTTTCATTGACAACAAAATGATGGATGCTATGTGTCCAGCCAAAAAAGAAACAAAACAATTGCATCGGAAAAGTCCACCAAACTGTCAATACCTGCGTTTGCTCAATAACATTTCCAGCTTCGACATCGCCAAAATAATGCATGTTTGACGTAATAAAATGTAAACAAAATTGGCGTAATAAGTTTGGTAATAGAATAACATAAATGATCCAACGCAAACTTATCAACATGTTATCAACATAGTGTGGAAAACTCAAATTCACTCCAAAAACCACTCTTAACCAATCAAATAATAGGTCTGCAAAGAAGAAATATAAGATCACATGTGCAAAAATAGTCACTGGAACAATGCTTAAAAACATAATCCGTTTTAGTTTTGAAGAAGTCTCCAATTTTAGATTCCCATTTTTCACCTCTTTGTCCATATCATTAAACATACGATGCAGCCGAAAGAGCCCGCCCAATACAACATCGGCCGTTGTTACCAAACGTTTGATCGACCACTGCTCGCCATTCGTCACACTGCGTTCCTCAACATCATGTAATGTACCCGAAAATTTATGATGATGATGATGCAAGGTCCTGCGTATCCAGGGATTGACAGTCAACGGGCGTAATATCCATACACTAAAAAGCATAAAATGATGAACCACTTTTTGTCTTTTAAAATAAAGCCAGTGAATCAGATCATGTTCTATTTCATGTAAAACACCCATAAAAAAGGCATTACTGACAATCATAAGCCAAGTCGGAACAAGAGCGCGAGACCAAGCTATCGATACAACAACAATGGCCAGGATCGCTAGTACAAATATGGCCATTCCGATACTGTTCTGACTTTTTAAGATGGGGTACATTCCTTTAAGCTGTTGATAGGAAAGATTTATTTCCCTCCTAATCTGGCTCGACTTTTCCTGATGTGTCAATTCGATGTGATTTTATCGGTAAAAATAAGGATTTTTTCGCAGACATCTAACATGTTAGGTAGAATGCCCCTACCTACCAATAACCATAATAAGCTCTAAAAATATTTCCAAAAGCTGTAACAAAACGAACGGGTCCCAAAATATGTGATCCCACTATTTACCGTACTACTAGGTTAACGCAGCAGCCAACTTCTAATATATATCAGTCAAAGCAGATCACTCCTCGGATCTGCTTTTTTTGTGCAAACCATTACGTCAGCAACAAGCGATCTCATCCAAAAAAAATAATTCCCTAAAAGGGATTTGATAGGGACTTTATAGGGACCTTATAGGGACCTCATTCGGATAAAGCCGTCTTAACTGCCTATTAGCTCCCTATTATGTAACATGCTATTTACAATTATTCAATGTATTAAACTAAACTTATCTATTCGTTGTGTGTTAGTAGCCCTACACATTTAATCTGATATTATGGCAAATGTAACACAGGGTGTAAACGGTCCTCCCTCAGGCAAAGTGGGACCTGTAGTTTTTTGTAAGTGGAAAGAGATCAATTATGTTAGGTCTCTTCCGAGAGTGAATAAAAAAAGAGCACTTTCTGAAAAGGAAGTAAACAACCGAAACAAATTTGGACTTATGCAACAATTCTTAAGCCCTTACACGAAAGTCATACGGCTCGGCTTTTCAACCTACGCCAAGAATATGACAGCTTATAATGCTGCAATGTCCTACAACCTTCACCATGCTATGCAAAAAGACGATGAAGGTTTTCATATCGATTATGAAAAGATTGCCCTAAGTCGAGGTTTGGACGAAGAGATTACAGGGGCAACATTTCAATTGTTGAACGAAACTATCCATATCACTTGGGAACTTAAAAGCTCCGAAAAACTCTTGCATGAAGATCTGACAGATTTCCGAACCTTGGTACTTCTCATTCCTGAGAATCCAATAAACGCTTCACAAGGTGTTTTACTTAATAATTACATTATGGATTTACAAGAATCTATTCAAATACCGAAACTAACCCAAAGTGATACATATCATCTATATCTAGGTTTTATTGCAGCTGACGGGACTAATCGAAGCATGAATAGCAGCTATCTCGGAAATATAAGCTTGGAAAGAGGATAAAGGTGCTCCAGGGAAATAAATTCATCAACAGGAGAAATAAGACCATTCGGAAACAAGCACACAACACACTTAATTACAATAAGATAACAACATTTTAACCCTGAATTTATGTAAACACCTTAAATTAGTATAAACGATGTGATTTACAATCGATGGTTTCAACAGCCACATCAATTTCGGCCATGAAGCCAATCGTCTTTATATCTAGTAGGCATTTGGTTACCCCCTCAGCAATCCTCAACACATATCCATGTGCAAGCCCTACTACTTTCTCTATTCAGTTCGGCAAGCTCATACCTTGCCGAACATTCTATTACCGATCGGATCAGCTCGGCTATATGACTTAACTACCAAAAGGATCGGTCTTTTTTTCGGTTTTTACGATTTTAATCAGATGCTCCAACGCATTTTTCAGACGTTTGGCATCTTCTTCCGTTTGGATTGCCCATAAAATTTCATCCGTACTTGGCGAGGACTTAAATCGAATTTGATAACCTGATTTTACTCTTGCGATGACAAGTACATCTGATTTGGCAATATCACTTCGAAAATGCTGGCCACTGGAAAGAAAGACTGTTAACACTTTCCCGTCTACCGTCACCGTATCAATTTTTGTATCCTTATAATGGTAGGCAACCTTATACAGCTTATTAATATAAGACATGGTCTGTTGTTTATTCAAGCTCGCATTTTGGGCTACCGATGGTACTGTAATACCAATAGCCAAAAGAAAGCACAAGAAAAAATTCTTCATTTATCTAGCATTTTTTATTTCCATACACCGCAACAACCTATCGCTCGGATTGTACTTACTTACCAAATATCACATAACGACAATCAGCAGAAGCAAAATACGTTCCTTTTATTGATGACCTAAAAATATAGATTTTATTTACTTTTTTGGCTATTGTTCCACAAACTAAACTATTTCCAGCAGCAGCATTTCGATTGCTGCTACTGAAAATCCTTATTTAGTCATTTTTATTTATTCTTTCGATCTCGATAAATCTCGGGCATTTTCTGCAATACGGATAAATTCAGCACGATAACCTTCCTCATCTTTGCCTTTAGAAGCTTTTGCTCGCGCTATGAGCTGATCAAAATTGGCCTTTTGCTTAAAATCAGAATCACGAAGTAATAGACCTAGTTCCGCTACCGCAGTTACGAATCGTAAATCTTCACTCACACTGTTCAATTCCGTAACAGAAGTTCCGACCACCTTTTGCTGCAACTTGCTTTTCTCCCCTTCAGGCTCCTTATACCGAAATTTAACTGTTGCCAGTTCAGCATTTCTCCGTCCGGCTGCCTGATCCGCTTGCTGTTGATATTTTAAGGGATCTACCGTCCCGATCAGCCCCGACGCTACACCGACGGGTACAATTTCATATAAGGCTGTCACCACATGTCCTACGCCCATGTCACCACCCATCTTTTGATCATTATTAAAATCCTCAGCCTCCAGCAAGCGGTTTTCGTATCCCACTAAACGGTATGCCTGCACATAACTGGGATTAAATTCGACCTGAATCTTGACATCTTTAGCAACGGTAAACAAAGTTCCCCCAAATTCGGTTACCATCGCTTTTCGTGCTTCAGAAATATTGTCTATATAGGCATAATTCCCATGCCCTTTGTCGGCAAGGATTTCCATCTTACTGTCCTTCAGATTTCCCATGCCATACCCCAATACTGTGAGGAAAACCCCCGATTTACTTTCTTTGGAAATTAATTCTTCCATCGATTCGTCACTACTCTCCCCAACATTGAAATCGCCGTCACTAGCCAAAATGATCCGGTTGTTTCCTCCTTTGATAAATTGTTGCTTCGCAATTTCATAAGCCTTCTTAATTCCTGCAGCACCGGCGGTACTTCCACCGGCTTCCAGCTCCTCAATAGCCGATTTTATTTTCATCTTTTCATCACCAGGCGTACTCTCCAGTTTTACCCCTGCCGATCCAGCATAGGTCACAATGGCTACATGGTCCACAGCACGAAGCTGATCGACCAACATCTTCAGCGAAGCTTTCACCAAAGGTAGACGCCCCGGTCCCATCATTGATCCCGACACATCGATCAAAAACACCAAATTGGAAGCTTTAAGATTCGCTGTAGGAATATCTTTCGCCTTTAACGTGACGCGCATGAGCTGATGCGTCGTGTTCCAGGGTGCCTTCGTCAATTCGGTGACGATATTCACAGGTTCACCATTTTTAGGCCCGGCCACTTGATACTGAAAGTAATTGATCATCTCTTCAACCCGTACCGCGTCTTTTTCAGGCAGTGTTCCCGAATTGATAAATCGACGCACATTACTATAGGAAGCAGCATCAACGTCGGCTGCAAAAGTTGATAAAGGCTCCTTAAGTGGATTGATAAAGCTATTTTCCTTCAACTTTTGATAAGATTCTTGGTTCTGATTAGGCACATACGCCGTTCCTCTAATATACAAACCCGATACTTGCCCATACATAGCCGCATTAACATTCATCACCGATGCCGTCTGACGCTTTGCCTTGTGCTCATATCCGGTCACAACAACCTCATCCAGCGCATTATTTTGCTGCGCCAATGCCACATCAACCTTTGACCGATGGTTGACCGCTATCCGCTGCTCAAGATATCCGATATGACTAAAAATCAACATGTTTTTGCCATCAAGGACTTGAATACGATAGTTTCCCTTGTCATCGGTCTGCACATGTGCTTTGGTTGCAGCATTGTTCACCTGTACCCCCACAATTGCCATTCCTGTATTCGCATCGACAACCTTCCCCCTAACCTCATATCCTTGCTTGGCATATCCGCCTAAGGATAGCAACAAGCCTATTACAAAAAGTATTGCTCTCATATCTTTTACATTTTTGCCAAGGGATGCCTCAAATATTAAATTTCCATAAACCAGAAAAAAAAAATATTTTTAACCAATAAAATGTTCGCATTCAAGTCGTCAAAAATAGATACAGCACAAGACCACGAGCTCTTGCTGCACTACCAGGAGTCTAAGGAGCTCCAGGTATTGGGTGATCTATACCAACGACATACGGAAATGGTATACTATGTTTGCTTACGGTATCTCCAAGATTCCGAATTGAGTAAAGATGCTGTCATGAATATCTTTGAAGAATTAATACACAAAGTCAACAAACAAGAAATCAAGGACTTCCCAAGGTGGCTTTATGTATTAAGCAAGAACCATTGTCTGATGTATTTGAGGTCTCAAAAGAACAAAACTCAAATTTCTTTGGATGAATTTGTGAAATTTCCGGGAGACATGCATCAGTATGAACAATATGATGAAAAAGAAGAACAGCTAACAGCCATGGAAGGCTGTCTGGGAAAATTACCAGACAAACAGCAACAGTCGGTTAGACTCTTCTTTTTGGAGGAAAAATGTTACAAAGAGATTAGTGAATCTACCGGTTATAGCTTGAACGAAGTAAAAAGCTATATTCAGAATGGAAAACGGAATTTAAAAAATTGCATGGAGGCTTGGAATGAGCAACAGTAATTACGACATAGCATACTTAAAGAAATACGTCAACGGCGAACTATCTCCTACGGAGATGTATGCGCTTGAACGGGAGGCGCAACGTGACCCCATGTTGGCGGATATTCTTATAGGTATTGAAATGGATCAGAATAAAACCGTAATTACAACAATCAACAACCAAATTGCGCAACGTATTGAAAAAGACAATTCCGCTAAAATAAAGGTCTTTGATTGGAAGAGACTTAGCATCGCCGCAGCAGCAGTGATCGTGTTGGGGGTTGGCCTCCTTCTTTACCGCCAACAGGACAAAAAATCATCCGAAGCGAGACGTACCGCTGAAGTGAGTATTACGCAGGAAAAACCCAAAACAAAGGTTATAACAGCAGATTCTATCATTCCTTCAGATGATATCGCTTCAAAAATAGGATCTCAAGATCATTCGCCACAATTAGCAGATAATAACAGACCGCGGCTTCATGAACAGCACCCACTGGAAGAGGTGACCGTTTTATCCCGGGAACCCTCCCTACGTGTAAAATCACTGGAAGAAATGAAGGAAGGTCTCAATAATGATCGCCCTGTATTTGGATTAAGACCTACAGACAGTACAATTGTTATCGGTTATGCGCCAATGGCAAAGAAAAAAGATGCTTCCCAAACGATTATGATTCGGGGAACCTCAAGTTTAAACAATGCACTTGCAGGCAGGGCTCCAGGTATTTCGATCCCACAACAACAAGGTACACCGCTACAACTTACGATTCGGGACAAAGAGACGGGCTTACCTATTTCGGGAGTGACAATCATTCAACCCAATAGCAAGTTTGCTACGAATACCGACGCACAGGGACAAGCGACCATCCAACCCAGTACAATGGATTCACTCGTCGACATCATGGCACTGGGCTACAACTCGGTTGCATTGAATATGCGTCGCAGCAAAAATACGACGATCAAACTGCAACCTTCCGGCGCCACACTTGATGAAGTCGTCGTCACAACGATGTCTTCACGCAAATCAAAAAGTGCCGAACCGATCTGGGGCTGGAGATCGTTCAACAATTACATCAAGAAAAAAACAGCTAAAAGCCGTTATGAGGGCACTGTCCGTTTAAGCTTCTATATCGATAAAGATGGATTCCCAACAAATATCAGCGTTCTCCAAAGTGCAAATGATTACCTCGATGCCAAAGCCAAAGAAATCCTACTTTCGGGACCAAAATGGAGAGGCGAAGACTACCGCTATGTCACGTTAAGCTTCGAATTCACCTTGTAAATACGCTATCTTTACGCATCTCATCAGACTACAACACAAGTTTATCTCGCTATCTGGACAAATAAGCAGTCGAAATTTATCGATCCATTTATCTTTTCAATCAATTTTATTTATAAGGGTTTGGATTTAAAATTATTTCATACTTTAGTGTTATAATTCTTAACCATACAGTCATTTTTTATGAAAAGTTTTTTCACTGGCCTCCTCTTGCTTAGTGGTATATCCCTACAAGCACAAGATTTTTCGTTCGGTAAAATAAAAAAGGAAGATTTTGCCATTACTGTTGACAAAATAGATACAGCAGCAAATGCCTTTGTCTTACGTGAATATGGATCAGCCGAAGTTAGTTATGATAAAAACAAAGGTCCGGTTGTTCAATTTTTCAGACACGTCCGCATTAAAATATTAAATAAGGAAGCTTATGATTACGCTAATTTCAGCATCCCTTTATATAAAAGTGGGAACGAACGCGAAGTCCTTATGGACATCAAGGGAGCATCCTATCACCTCGTCGGTGATAAGGTCGTGGAAACAGAGATGACGAAAGCGAATATTTTTAACGAAAACGCCTCAGAAAACTATGCGGTAACAAAAGCGGCCATTCCGCAGGTCCAAGAAGGTACAATTATTGAATACCGTTACCGTACAGAATCTCCATTTATCTTTAACCTAAATGCTTGGGAATTTCAGGAAGATCTCCCGAAACTTTATAGCCAATACGTCACGCGTATTCCCGAAGTTTTTCATTATAAAGCCAATTTAAAGGGGGGATTAGCCGTCAGTGACCGAAAGGTTGAAAATTACAACACGGGGCTAAACTCTCAAGTTGGAGAAGTCTTAGGCAATAAAACCATTTATACCATGGAAAATATCCCGGCTTTCCACACCGAAGATTACATGACCTCTTCTAAAAATTTTAGGTCAATCATTTTCTTCGAACTCGGTCGGTATAGCATTCCAATGGGACCGACAAAAGACTTCTCGCTCACGTGGGAAAATGTCAGGGATAAACTCGTACAGGACGAAAGTTTTGGTGGACAAGTAAAGCGAAAAACGGCACTGAAGGAATTCATAGAACCCGTCTTGCAGGATTCAAAAGATGATCTGGAAAAAGCGGTACGGCTGTATACCTATTTTCAGAAACAAATAAAATGGAATAACCGCCATTCAATCTACGCAAAAAATATCAAAGAAGCCATCGAAAAAAGAACAGGCAATAGCGCCGATATTAACCTTGGACTGGTCAATGCCCTACGTTATGCGAAGCTAGATGCCATCCCTGTTATTTTATCGACACGTGAGAATGGCTATGCAGGACTCTATGCACCAGCGATATCAGAGTTCAATCACGTTATTGCCCGGGTAAAAATAGGTGAAAACTACTACCTGCTGGATGCAACCTCTCCCTATGAGATGTTTGGAAATATCCCGATGAAATGTGTCAATTTTCAGGGAAGATCAATTCCCCTCGAAGGCGAATCTGACTGGGTAAAACTCGAGGCAAATCTTTCATCTAGTTATAGTAATTTCTTCTATGGTGAACTGTCGGAAGATGGTGCATTAAAAGGAAAATGGATTACCTCACGTAACGGTTA
Organism: Sphingobacterium sp. UBA1897; assembly: GCF_002337775.1. Classification (NCBI taxonomy): domain Bacteria; kingdom Pseudomonadati; phylum Bacteroidota; class Sphingobacteriia; order Sphingobacteriales; family Sphingobacteriaceae; genus Sphingobacterium; species Sphingobacterium sp. UBA1897. Next base: position 193,150 of record NZ_DDGR01000040.1, on the reverse strand, counting down.
TGGCGCTTCCAAAATGCGTGAGCGCCTTCAAGGAAGTAATTCTGAAGAAGAATTCTATGAAAAAATAGATGAAGAAAACAATCGCATCAAAATCAACAGTTTTAAAGTATCGAATCGGGAATCTCTTGACAAACCACTAACGGAGGAGTTTGAAATTGAGATTAAGAATTTTGCAACCCTACAAAATGACCAACTTCTATTCAATCCTTATATTGACACCAAAATGTCCAAGAACCCCTTCAACCTAACGGAGCGGAATTACCCAATCGACTTTGGTTCTTTAGTCCAAGAAGAGTGCTACATTGAAATCAAACTACCAAAAGGCTATACATATCCAACGGAAGGAAAATTAAAAAATATCAGTATGGCTCTTCCTGAACGTGCGGCCCGGTATATTTTCAAAATCAATAATACAACACCGGACGTTCTGATAATAGAATCTGCAACACAATTAAACAAACCCCTGTTTATGCCGGAAGAGTATTTTGATTTAAAAGAGTTTTTCAGCCGAATCATCCAGGCAGAAAAATTAGATGTTGTACTCAAAAAAATATAACAATATCGCTTAACACAAACTTCATTTTATATTGACGATTAGCTTAAATAAGGGTGATAACTTTGAATATCAAAAAAATAGTAAAATGATTAAAGATTCAGATTTATTCGAACTAGAGAATACCTTCCTTGGTGAAGGTTTCGAATTAGATGGTGATGATATTATCACCGATGAAGACTAGGTCTTCACTTTTTTAGCAAGTATTATTCCCCTTATATAATCTCAAAGCCCAGACATTCTTTGCTGGGCTTTTTCTTTGCTCCGTTCTTCACCAATTTGGCCAAAACTTATTATTTCCCTATCTTTATGTTATCCTGACAATCCGATATTGAGTTAACCCAGCTCCTATTTTACGGGAACACAAGCAACAGGTTTAAAACAAATAAAACACACATGAGAAAGATAATATTGGATCTGGCCATGACCCTAGATGGCTTTATTGAGGGTTCACAGGGAGAGGTTGACTGGTGTATTATGGATGATGACATGGATTTCGATGGCTTTTTGGCTTCGATCGATACCATCTTTTATGGCCGCGTGAGCTATGATGCCTGGGGTAATTTCCAGCCGCACGCTACGGCCGATGAAACAGAAATAAATCTTTGGAAAAATGTCCATGCGAAGAAAAAATATGTTTTTTCTAGTCAGGCAAGGCAAGATGAAAACGCTACTTTCATCCAGACTGACATCGCAAAACAAGTTCAGGAAATAAAAGCACAGCCCGGAAAGGATATTTGGCTATATGGTGGAGCGCATCTAATTAAAACATTCATTCAAGCTAACCTTGTTGACGTCTATCGCATTTCCGTTCACCCTATTGCCCTGGGAAGTGGCAAGCCTTTATTCGAAAACTTACCTGAACGACTATCCCTAAAACTTGTTCAAAGCGTCACATTCAAATCGGGAGTTGTTCAGTTAATCTATACCCCCCAACATGAATCTTAACGATCAGGCAACCCCACAGATCGCCGATCATATGATCAGGAAAGTGATAGATCAACTCGAAAGCATACTTATGCTCCATTGCTCTAACCTATCACAAGATCAAACAGGTAGGGCCTATTATGGTGTTAATTTTCAACTGGGCAACAAACACTTCAAATTTAGAAAGGCCAAGATAACACCAAAAAAAGTAGGATTATTCGTTGCACTCTGGAAACGCAACACCGATGGCCAGACCATACCTTTTACTGCAGATGATCATTTCGATTATTATCTTATTTCGGTTGAACAGGAACAGCATTGCGGCCTATTTGTCTTTCCAAAACAGGCGTTAGTTGAACATACAATCCTCACAGCGGGTTCTCAAATGGGCAAACGCGGATTCCGTATTTATCCAGATTGGAGCATCCCAACAAACAAACAGGCTACCAAAAGTAAACAATGGCAGCACAGATACTTTGTGGATTTCTGTGGTCCCCACCAAGAAGCCAAAAACAAATTGACCCATATACTGCAAAGCAGCTAGTCGATATTTTCGACCAAATCGGCATAAGCTGCACGCAACAAAGAAATTGCCGCCACCATACTTTGTTCGTCAAGATGAGCAAACCCCAACCGCAATGCAGTGACCGTTTTATTTTGATAAAGGCAATTACTCGGCAACAACAGTCCCTGCGACCGCACTTTCTCCTGCAAGGCTGTCAGCGAAACAACTGTATTAAACTGTATCCAAAAAGCCAGTCCCGAAGCCGGGACGTCAAATCTGATTTTATCTTCAAAATGCCGTAACAGCAATTGTGCAAACAATTCTTTTCGCTCTGCAATTGTTTTCTGAAATTTACGCTGATACCGAAAGATATCACCCTGGTGGATAATCTCGCCCAATGTCTTCTCGATCATAAAATTCGGCTTTCCGAAGATGTTCAAATACTTTTTTCCCTCTTCCAACAGATCCTGAGGTGCGATCAAAAAATTCATTTGGAAACCAGGGTCAAAGAAACTACCGAAAGCACCTGTATAAATCACACGGTTGCCGCCATTTTTCCGGAAAAGTGATTCGCCTTTCTCCTTAAAAAAGGAAGACTCAAAATCCACATCATCCTCAATAATGATAAAGTTATACTGCTCGGCCAACTGTAACAGTTGAATTTTCCTTCGCTCGGAAAGGTTAACCGTCGTTGGATACTGACACCTGGTATTGAGGTAAATACACCTGATTTCTCCGGGTCTAAATTGGTCTCCGATCTTATCTACAATCATCCCCTCCGCATCTACCGGAATGGTTTTTAGCTTGGCCCCAGCTTGACTAAAGATCATGTTAGGTAAAAAATAACTTAAATTTTCTACCAATACAATATCGTCGGGCCGGATCAATAATCGGGATAAAATTGAAAAAATTTGTTCGCGGCTAGCAATCGGCAACAAGAAATTCCGGGAAAGATGAAACCCTCTTGTTAAATTCAGATAATAGCTTAACTGGTCCCTAAAAAACAAATTTCCTTCAGTCGTCGTCGGAAAATCATCACTTTTCTTTTTCCGTTTCACCATGGATGCATAAAAACGCACCAGTTCCTCCGCTCCAATGACATTATAATCAGGTGTTCCATCCGTAAAATAGTACCTTTCGGGAACCTCTGAAATAGGCATATCCAATATGAGTTCCTTTCTAAAAAAGTAAGGTGCAAAATCAGGTGGCTGTCTAAATGCTTCAATCGCCGACCCGGAAGTACCGATAAGCTCAGGATTTTTCACAAAAGTCCCGCGATTAGCCAAAATTTTTACCCAGCCCTGTTCCTGCAATTCCGCTAAAGCGGCTACAATGGTTTTTCGGTGCACGTTCAGTTCTTCAGCAATCTTCCGGCTTCCGGGCAACAGATCTCCATCTTCCAATAGATTTCGCTTGACAGCATTGATAAATTGATAAACGATCTGTAGATAGATGGCATCTTCCTTACGGCGATCTATCTTAATAATCGAATGAAAACCTATACTAACCGGACTACTCATTATGTTTATTTCGGACTACCAAAGTTATCATTTAAACTATAATCTTTGCAATCATCATGAAAAAATAATCGCATTGAATTACGAAATCCGAATGGTCATTAAGTAAAATAGATTTGATTTTAGCATAAAAACTTAGCATTAATATGGAAACAAAACCAAAATGGACGCAGGAAGAAGTTGTCGCTTTATACAACAAACCAATAATGGACCTGCTTTATGATGCGGCATCAATACATCGGAAATATCATGACCCCAACAAAGTACAAGTGTCCACATTGATATCAATAAAAACAGGTGGGTGCCCCGAAGACTGCGCCTATTGTCCCCAGGCCGCACGTTACCATACGAATGTAAAAGCGGAAGGCTTAATGAGTGTAGAGCAGGTAAAAGAGCAGGCACTGGCGGCCAAAGCTGGAGGTAGCTCAAGGATCTGTATGGGGGCCGCCTGGCGCAATGTTAAAGATGGCCCTGAGTTTGACCATGTACTTGATATGGTCCGAACACTGAATAAACTTGACATGGAAGTCTGCTGCACGCTAGGAATGCTGACCGAAAACCAAGCACAACGCCTTTCAGAAGCTGGACTATACGCCTACAACCACAACCTCGATTCCTCTGCCGATTACTATAAGGAAATTATCTCGACCAGAAGCTATGATGATCGCCTTCAAACAATCGAAAATGTACGTAAAACAAATATAACCGTATGTAGTGGTGGTATTATTGGGATGGGAGAAAGTATAGACGACCGTGCCGCGATGTTGATCACACTTGCTTCACTCATCCCACAACCCGAATCGGTACCGATCAATGCTCTCGTTCCTGTAAGCGGTACTCCAATGGAAGTCATGGAAACAGTTTCGATATGGGAAATGGTACGCATGGTGGCTACAGCCCGAATTTTATTGCCCACCACACAAGTTCGCCTTTCTGCAGGACGTACCAACATGAGTAAAGAAGGGCAAGCTTTATGCTTTTTCGCGGGAGCCAATTCGATTTTCTCAGGCGACAAACTCCTCACCACGCCCAATCCCGATGTCAATGAAGACATGGACATGTTTAAAACATTAGGTTTGGTACCACAACAGCCATTCGAGAAAAAAAATCAACCCGAAACCATCGCAACTGAGATGGCGCATTACCATGATCTTGGTGAAAGACCAAAATGGTCAAGACCCGAACATAAAATCCAGCGCAATATCGCTAAGCAGCAAAACAAATAACAGCAGCAAAACAAATAACAAAACTAATTCGGCAGACCATCATGGAAAGAGAAGAAATCAACCAACACGACCTTATCGATGATTTTGATAAAAAGCATCTATGGCATCCGTATACAACCATGACAAATCCCTTACCGGCCTACAAAGTTAAACGGGCAGATGGTTGTATAATCGAGTTGGAAAATGGACAGCAGCTTATAGATGGTATGTCCTCTTGGTGGTGCGCCATCCATGGCTACAATCACCCCGTCCTTAACGCCGCGGTCACAGCACAGCTCAGCAGCATGTCACACATGATGTTTGGTGGACTTACGCACGAACCAGCAATTGCTCTCGGTAAAATACTGCTTGACATCATCCCTACTCCACTCAACAAAATATTTTATGCCGACTCGGGTTCTGTTGCGGTAGAAGTTGCGCTTAAAATGGCTATTCAATACTGGGTCTCACAGAAAAAGACCAATAAAACAAACTTTGTCACGGTTCGTTCTGGGTACCATGGTGATACCTGGAACGCGATGTCGGTCTGTGATCCCATTACTGGCATGCACCGCATCTTTGACAGTTCTTTACCCAAACGCTATTTTGCCCCTGCCCCAAAAATAGGGTTTGAGCAAGAATGGGATGCCAATGACATCCAACCCTTGGCAGACCTGATCTGCTCACACAAGGATGAATTGGCCGCTCTCATCCTTGAACCTATCGTCCAGGGAGCCGGTGGAATGCGTTTTTACCATCCGGAGTACTTGCGTCAGGCAGCACACCTCTGCAAAGAAAATCAACTTCTTTTAATCTTTGATGAAATTGCTACCGGGTTTGGGCGCACGGGTAAGCTCTTTGCCTGGGAGCATGCCGGAATAGTGCCCGATATCATGTGTATCGGCAAAGCCTTGACTGGTGGCTATATGACGCTATCCGCCGTGATCACTTCAGATCATGTTGCGAATACAATCTCCAACGGTACACCAGGTACGTTTATGCACGGGCCAACTTTTATGGCCAACCCTTTGGCTTGCGCTGTAGCCCACGCTTCCATCAAACTACTATTGGCAACGGACTGGAAAGCGAAAGTAACGTTAATCGAAGAACAATTGAGACGGGAACTTAGCGCTGCAACAGCGCTGCCCCAAGTCGAGGAGCTCAGAATTCTAGGTGCAATTGCAGTCATCGAGATGAAAAACTCCGTCGATCTATCCAGCATACAACAGCGGTTTATCGAAGAGGGAATTTGGGTAAGGCCATTCGGAAAACTTATTTATATCATGCCCCCTTTTATCATAAATGAAGGTGAGCTTCACAAGTTAACACAGGCATTGCTAGCCGTAATCAGCACAGTCCAATGATTGAAAACAGCCTAATCCAGCGCATTGAAGATGAATTATTTACCCTTGAAAAACAAGGGAATAAACGAAAACTTCCCCTTATCACACAACAGGATAACACAGCACAGGAGCATGTTAAAGAGCGTTACAACCTCTCGTCGAACGATTATCTTGGACTTGCGACAGATCAGATACTTCGTCAAGAATTCCTAAACTCGGTCACAAAAGATAATGCTGTATTCAGCGCTTCCTCTTCGCGTCTACTCACAGGAAACCATGCACGCTATACGCAATTGGAAACAATGTTGTGCCAAATGTTTGGTACGGAGAGTGCATTGGTCTTTAACAGCGGCTATCATATGAATGTAGGCATACTTCCTGCAGTTTGTGATACGCAGACATTAATTCTCGCCGATAAGGGTGTCCACGCAAGCCTAATTGACGGCATCCGACTATCCAATGCAACCTGCTACAGGTACCGGCATTCCGATTATACGCACTTAACGCATTTATTGACAAAATATGCCCATCGCTTCACATGCATCATCATCGTCACAGAAAGTATTTTTAGCATGGATGGTGATTGCACGGACCTCAACTATCTGGTCAGTCTAAAACAACGTTTCCCCAATACCTTACTTTATGTCGATGAAGCTCACGCCGTAGGGGTACGCGGAATACAGGGACTTGGCTGCGCAGAAGAACAGCAATGTATTGCCGATATTGATTTCCTGACAGGCACTTTCGGAAAAGCTTTAGCATCGGTTGGTGGCTACCTGCTATGTAAGGAACCAATCCGAAATTATTTGATCAATAAGGCACGTACACTACTTTTTACAACAGCGTTGCCTCCAATCAATCTATTATGGACTGTGTTTATTTTGGAACGCTTAAGTGACTTTACAGACCGGCGCCAACAGCTGCACAAAAATAGCCTATTGCTCAAACAGCACATAATTGCCAAAGGCTTTAATTGTCCGTCAGAGAGTCATATTCTACCGGTCATTATCGGTAATAACAAGGAAACGGTACTGAAAGCAGAAGACCTGCAGCGAAAGGGATTTTACGTGCTTCCCATACGCCCGCCCACAGTACCAGAAGGAACGTCAAGAATCCGAATTTCATTGACAGCAACAATGACATCGTCCATGATCAAACAACTCGCAGCAAGCTTATGATACTTAAAAGAATCACTCCTAAAAGGGTCACTCCCGTCGATAATTTGCCAAGGCAGCATCTTCAGGCAAAATCCAACGAAAAACTACTGTTATTCTTTGCAGGCTGGGGCATGGATGAACATCCTTTTTTGCACTATTCCCCAGTCAGCAAAGATCTCATTGTTGCCCATAGTTATACGGATTTACTGTTGGACACAAGTCTACTGGCAGGTTACCAGGAAATTGAGGTTTTCGCCTGGTCTATGGGGGTATGGGCGGCATCAATGGTACTGCCCGAACTTCAAAACAGCAATTACCCCATCAGCACATGTACTGCAATCAATGGAACACCATTTCCAATAGATGACGAAAAAGGAATTCCTAGCCAGTTATTTAAAGGAACATTGGATACACTGAGCAATAAAACGTTGGAAAAATTCAGATTACGCATGTGTGGTTCCAAGACCCTTTTTAACTACTTTCTTGAAAGAGCCCCCCAACGCGACATCGAAGACCTCCGTTCAGAGCTCATCGCGATTGAAAAAACAGCTGGTGCAAAATCAGCAGCGGCATTCCAATGGCATCAGATATATATAGGCAAAGAAGATCGAATCTTCAACTTAGAGAATCAAAAACGCGCCTGGCCCGGTACTGCATATACGATAATCGATGCTACTCATTATCCCGAACAATTATTTAAGCACCTTTTAAGATGATCATCATGATGGACAAACAAAGGATTAGATCCCGTTTCGCTAAAGCGGCATCTAACTATCAGTCGGCAGCGATCGCCCAATATGAAATAGCAAAAAAAATGATCAGGTTGATGCAGGAGAACATACAGATAAGACCACAAAAAGTATTGGAAATTGGCTGCGGAACAGGGCTTTTTTCGCGGTTAATCTTACAGCATATCAAACCAAAAAAAATGGTTTTAAATGATATCTGTCCAGAAATGATGCCCGAAGTATTGGATATTTTGACATCGTCGCACACGTTCATCTGTGCTGACGCAGAAACTTATGCTTTTCCCAAAGACATCAATCTAATCGCGTCCTGTTCTACGATTCAGTGGTTCAACAATCCTCACGCTTTCTTTGAAAGCTGTTATGGATCCCTTCCGGATTCCGGTATCCTTGCCTTCAGCACTTTTGGACATGACAATATGCACGAGATCAATGCAACAGCACATGTGGGACTAACATATCGATCTAAATCGGAACTTATCGCAGAACTTTTAGCGTTGAATTATAAGATCCTCGTTGCACAAGAAGAACATTTAAAACTACACTTTGAAAGCCCACTACAAGTTCTTGTTCACCTGAAACAAACCGGGGTAACGGGAATAAAAAATCACCGGTGGACAAAAGGCACACTTCGGGCTTTCTGTGATAAGTATACATCGCACTATGGGACAGAAGAGGGCGTTTCCCTAACCTACCATCCCATCTATATTATTGCAATAAAAAGCAACAGCTGAGCACTTCAATTACAAACAGTCGAACAACCTACAAAAGAAATACAGCAATGAATGAAAATATCTATTTTGTTTCCGGCATAGATACCGGGATAGGAAAAAGTTATGCAACTGGCCTCCTCGCGAAACAATGGAATACAAGCGGTATACGCACCATTACCCAAAAGCTTGTACAAACTGGAAATACAACTATTTCTGAAGACATCGTCCTCCATCGCCAACTCATGGAAATCCCATTAACAGCAGAAGATCATCAGAAAATTACGATGCCGGAGATTTTCACCTACCCCGCCTCCCCTCATCTAGCAGCACGCCTGGATAATCGTGAAATTGACTTTAAAAAGATCAGACAGGCTAGCTTAACATTAAGCCAACGCTACGACGCTGTTCTTATTGAGGGTGCAGGTGGGTTGATGGTTCCATTAAGAGAAGATTATCTGATTATCGATTACATCCAAGAAATGCAGTATCCGCTTATTTTTGTCACCTCTGGAAAATTAGGGAGTATCAACCATACCTTACTAAGTCTGGAAGCGATCACCAAGCGCAAGATCAATCTACATACCTTGGTTTACAATACATTCCCCGTTCATAAAGACCGCACGATAAGTACTGATACGGAGTTGTATCTTCGTCGTTATATAGAAACAAACTATCCGGAGACCTTATTTGTTCGCGTGTAAATAAGGTCAAGCTGTTACTATTGATAGATATATAGCAACAGCAGGGAACCCATTCAATAAGAATTGACCGCCATCCCTGCTGAAACAGTACAGATTATGCTAATAATGGATCAGTTGTACACTCAACACCCGTTTCCAATCGCCCTGCGAGCTGAATGACGAAACTGCTGTCTCCCTTGATTCGTACAGCAATATCATACCAATTTCCTTGACTTTCAACATCCAGGATCAATGGAACTTCTTCGGCGGGAGCTATTTCTTTCGTTGTGGCATATTTTCCATAGCTAAGGCTCTCGACAACTACGGTTACCCGCTGGTCACCCTTGTTCCTAAGTCTCAACTGCAGTTTCCCTGTCGCCGCCTGAGTTAGCGCTTTCAGTTCCGGAGAAACGGTAGCCTCTAGTGCTGCATCTCCTTTTTGTCCAGAAAATTTTCGATAAAAACCATTTGGACCATGTAATTCAAAAGCATAGCGATCTCCTTCAAATCGTGCCAGGTCCCACTGATATGCCAAACGATCACCGGCCTTCACCGCAAAATTCCAATTACGGTAGGTTTCACTTTGCCCCTGTTCATCACGATATTCCAACGGACTATAAACGTTGAAGGCTGTACCTGCGGTCCTTTTTCCGAAAAACTTGCTGTCTACAGTCATCGTTAGATGAAACACTCCGTCTTTCACAAAGCCCACCGCATCATGCGCATAAGGCAATGGCAAAGATTTACGAATCCCCCGCTCCTGTATTCGGTCAAATCCCGGAATCCATCCGTTTTTAGTCGCGAGATCAGGATCTTTGACCTCAACAAAGCCTCGCGGATCATCTTTGAACTGCGCATTGTATATCGTTTCGATATACTGATTCCTATCAAGAAAAGGGAGTTGTTCCTTTTGCTGAGTAAAAGGTGTAAAAGCGGTTGTCAAATCACCACAGATTGTTCTACGCCATGCACTGATGTTTTCCAAATGCATATTCTTGTTCAGCTTTTTGTTAAAGAAAGATTCCAAAAATTGCAAAGTAGACGTATGATCAAATACCTGAGAGCAAACCTTACCACCTCGTGACCAAGGCGACGCAATATACATGGGAACACGAAAACCTAGGCCCACAGCCCCTTCGCGTGCTTGCTTTTTAGGAATCCCCTGTTTTAGCTCATTTTCTAAACGAACCATCTCCACCTCCGTATCGATCCCAGGAGAACATGCCCCTGTATCTTTCTTCTTTAAATCAGGTACAAGGAAAGGTTTAACATGATCATAGTAACCATCGTTTTCATCATAGGTAATGATAAAAATAGTTTTTTTCCAAACCTCAGGGTTCTTTGTTAAGATATCTAAAACTTCAGATACATACCAAGCTCCATACCAGGGCGCACTCGGGTGGTCCGAGAAATTCTGTGGGCCGGCCAACCAGGATACCGCAGGCAATTTACCAGTATCAACGTCTTTGCGAAATTGATAAAGAATATCGCCTTTTGGGACTTCCAGCGCAGCTTTTTTCCCCTGTGCCTTAAAATTTAACGTATCAAGCGACCTGTAATTGTTGTCCCCTTTGTTTACCGTAAACGCCCGCTCATTTAATGATTTCGTAAAATCACTTAGCTTTTTATAATTGTTTGGATTGAATTCCTTTAGTTCGGTCTCCGCTCGCTCAAGTGCCTCACTTTTTTTGCGAATATCAGCGCGTATCTTTTCGGCTTGTTCTTCGGAAGAAGGAGACTTCTCTTCCAACTTGGAAATCTGCATGGGCAAATCCCGAACCTGTGTTTCTAGGCTTTTGATATAGTTCTCCTTAAATTTAACTTGATAAGCCTGAAAAAACTCCAGCAGATTACACCCAAAATTGGATAGCCATGCCCTTTCCTGTCCAGAAAACCCGCCGCCACAGCTTGTCTCATTTTGATAAAAACGCCAGTTAATGCCATTCTTTTCAAGCAATTCCGGAAAAGTTTCCCAGGTCATTTTACCATAGCCAAAGTCATCATTCCGAATATTCGCTTTTTGCAGACCATCTTTCATCTCTGTAATCTTACCCGTCCAGAAAAAGGAACGGTTAGGCGTAGTGCTGGTCATGCCCGAGCAAAAATTCTGATCACATACTGTAAAAGCATCCGCTAAGGCATAATGAAAGGGCAAATCTTCACGTGTAAAATACCCCAATGTTAAGGGCATAGCCGCATATTGTTTATTCCCTGATTGCTTCGATAACAGCCAATGATCGTAACGACCTTGGTTAAAGGCATCCACCTGGCTTGCACGACTATGTGGAAGAGAACCCATCCAGGTCACTTTACTTTCCTTCAGGTTTAATCGGAAAGGAGCATACGTTTTTCCCTCTTTATCCGTTTGATACCATACGGGTAAACCGTTCGGTAAACGTATCGAACGTGGATCATTGAAACCCCGAACTCCCGAAAGACTACCTAGCGTATGATCAAAGGATCGGTTCTCCTGCATCAGGATGACGATATGTTCGGCATCTAAAAAACTACTTCCTGGGTCAGGGTCTATGGCAAAGGCTTTCTGGATCGATGCGGGCATGAAGCTGGCAATACCTGCTGCTCCTGAAAATAGTAGGGTCTTTCGTAGGAATTCTCTTCTGGTTTCCATAACACTTATTTATAATTTCGATTTGAATCTACTTAGATTTCTTTTTGTTTCATATTTCTTCGTGTAAATCTTATGTTACCAAATTAAGTACGAAGAAAACATCTCTTTGATTGGATGACAAAAATTTGTTTATTTTTACGAAAAGACAACAGATATAAATATGGTGGACATTTTGCTGCTCGAAGACGACAAGGTACTCTCTAAAGAGATCCGATCTTTTCTATTAAGCCAGGGCTTTACCTGTGATCAAGCCTTTGATGGAATTGATTTTTTGGCCAAAACACACCAGAAGAAATATGGTTTTTATCTATTGGACATCAATGTCCCCAAAATCAATGGATTGGAAATCTGTAAAAAGATAAGAAGCCATGACGCCTTTACACCAATTATTATTCTCTCGGCATACGATGATATAGATGATAAAAAGGAGGCATTTCTACGGGCTGCTGATGACTATTTGGTTAAACCTTTCGTCTTAGATGAATTGCTGATGCGCATCTATTCCCTATTGCGTCGGCAACAGCATAGCGAAAGCAATGAAACAAAAACACTGGTAGTCGATGATCTGATCATTTATCCTGATGAGGCCCGTGTATTACGTGCAAATGAAGAAATTAATCTTACTCAAAAGGAATTTCAGCTGCTGCTTATCTTAGCACAGGCAAAGGGCCGCACCCTGTCCAAGCAACATATATCGGAGGAAGTATGGCAAAATCAATTTCAGACAACACAGAATACAATTGAAGTTTATATCAACTTTTTGCGTAAGAAGATTGATAAAAACTTTGAGAATAAACTGATCCATACAAGACCTGGCTTTGGTTATTACCTATCGGCAGAAAAATGAATTTAAAGAAGAAAATAGCGATTAGCTTTAGCATTGCATTCTCCGTCCTTTTCGGTATGGCGATGTTGATTATCTACTATGCTAGTTTCGATTTTCGGAAAGATCAATTTCGCCAGCGACTGATTGATAAATTGGACAATATTTCCCATTATATCGCCAGTAACCCCTATTTCAACCGCCAGTCTTACAAAAACTATTTTCACGATGACGAAGATGGCCTTTTCTATGAAGATGTTATCATCCTTGACAAAAACAAACAGCTCGTCTTCAGTACCGTAAAGGATCAGACCATTACCTGGAATGCTTCGATTGTCAATCGGCTAAATCAGGAAAAACAGATCTTCTACTATCAGGACCAATATGAAACGCTGGCCAAATATTATCGCATCAACGGTTTACCTTATTATATTATCGTAAAAGCACAGGATTACTCTGGAAATGAAAAAATGGACCATCTTGCGCTCGTCCTAACAATATTATTTGTCCTGAGCGCTGTTCTGGTCTGGATATTTAGTTATAACCTCATCCAGCGCCTATTGATCCCACTCGATAAATTAAAAGACAATATTACGCAGATTAATGCCAGTAAACTTACCAAACCTGTCGAGTATACCGGTCATACCGATGAGATTGCTGTACTAACCCGAGCATTTAATACCATGCTGCTGCGGCTTTCGGCTGCTTTCGAATCGCAGAAAGAGTTTAATTCCAGCGCCTCCCACGAGCTGCGAACACCGCTTGCCCGAATGTCCTTTCAGCTGGAGAACCTCTATCATCAAAATCAGCTGAGTGAAGACGTGAAGCAGGTCTTACGTAACATATCCAAGGAAACCTTACATCTTTCGGAGGTAACCGATTCGCTGATGTTACTTTCAAAGTTCGACTCTGAGCGTTTGAAAATGACCTATAAGGAAGAGCGGATCGATGAAATTATCTTTATGGCCTATGAAAAAGTAGCCAAGGTATTCCCCGACCTGCAACTGGATTTTTCAATCGGTGGGATCGAAGATCCAAAACTTAGTATTTTCTGTTCCGCACAATTGATTGAAATTGCTTTTGTGAATTTATTTAAAAATGCTGCGCTCTACTCCGATACCAGAGAGGTAAAGGTGATGATTGTAGAATCAACCTTCGAACTCAAGGTACTTGTCAGCAATACTGGTCCGGCCTTGAGCACAATCGACCAAAAGCGGATTTTCGATGCGTTCAGCCGCGGAGAGAACGCAAGTGAAACAACAGGATCAGGCTTAGGGCTACGTATCGTTCAGCGTATCATGCAATCGCATCAAGCAACGATAGCATATCAGGCAGATCTAAAACAATCTACGCATACTTTTGTATTACTATTTAAATTGTTTCTCAACCAGAGAGGTTAGTTGCAAAAATCGCTCCAAATTAACCAGAAGCCATTAAGCAACAAGTAGATACATTTATTAACCGTGCATTAGGCTTCTTACCTACCTGAAAAACATGCTAATTTTAAGCTTTTTTTAAGCATTTATTAAGGGGCTTTTAATATTCGACCAGTTATTTTGTTACACAAGTTTTGATAAACATGACAAAGAAACCTTTAATATTTTTATTGCTTTTCAATAGCATGGCTTTTGCTCAACAAAAACCGCCACAAGCAGATTACACGAGCATTCATGAAAGTACACGTGGGAATAAGCAAAGTGATGTCTCGGGAAAACAGATGACACTGCAGGAATGCGAAGAAGCATTCGTCAGCAAGAACCTTTCCCTCCTGGCGCAACAATATGACATCAGCCAAGCAGAGGCTGACGTCATACAAGCCAAAATATGGGATCTACCACAATTGCAGTTATCTGCCAATGCCTACGATCCACAGAACAAAAAAACATTTCATATTGGTCAATCCAAGGAAGCGAGCGTATCCCAATTGATTTATCTCGGTGGAAAAAAGAAGAATGAGGTGGAATTTGCTAAATCAAATGTTGAACTTGCTAAATTACAGTTCAGTCAATTGCTAGCAAGCCTCCGTGCGCAGCTACGTACAACCTTCTACTCGCTCTACTTTGAGCAACATAAATTGGCGGATATTAAAATCCAGTTGGATTACCTAAATAATCTACTTGCAGCTTATAAAGAGCAAGGAAAAAAAGGAAATGTTTCTTTAAAAGATCAAGTTCGTCTTCAAACAATGGCCATCGATCTCAACAACGAAAAAACAACAGCGATCAATAATAGCATCAATCTACAGCAGCAATTACGTGTGCTTATTTCCAGTCAGGAAGATGTATTACCGAAGTTAACAGATCAAGAAGCAGATCAGGAACTTGCCGTAAAGCCAACTATGGCTTTGGACAAAATCTATCAATTGGCCTTGGAAAACAATGCCGATTATCAATTTGCCTTAAAGACCGCTGAAAGCTCACAGTTATTTACAAAATGGCAACAGTCTTTAAATACACCTGATATTAACCTTGGCCTTTCCTACAGCCAGAACGGGGGGGTATTCCACAATGAAGTCAATGTTACAGCCGCCATTCCGATCCCGTTGTGGAAACAAAATAAAGGAAATGTTATCAAAGCTAAATACGCCGAAGAAGAGGCAAAGAAAAATATTGAAGTCCAACGGCAGCTATTGGAGTCACAGATCCGTTCCAACTATCAGTCATGGGAAAATCAATATAATCAATATTTTACCATTACTTCAGACGACCTTCACAACATCGCTGTGGTCTATGATGGCATATTCAATAATTTTAAAAAAGGGAATATTTCTTTAGTTGAGTTCACTGATTTTATGGACAGCTATCGCATATCTATTCTTAAGTTATACGATATGAAAAAGGAAATTATTCTCAACGCCGAACAATTAAACTACCTGGCTCAAACTTCTATATTCAATTCAACTCATGTCAACTAAAAAATTTCTTATAGCCACTGTAGCAATAGTGCTACTTTACTCTTGCCAAAATCATAAAGAAACAGATAATGCAACCATTGTCAAAGGTTTCGAAATTAGTGAGACGATGCTTAAATCGACAAGTTTTGCTACGGTAAAAAAAGAAAATGTGACCGAAGAACTCAACTTTTTTGGAAAGATATCGGCCGATCAAAACAATTACATCGATATTTTCCCACTCGTTGGAGGGAATGTTGTCTCCGTGAATGTTTCTTTGGGTGATTATGTCCATAAAGGTCAGGTATTGGCAACAATCAGAAGTACGGAAGTCGCTGGTATACAAAAGGATCTTTCGGATGCCAAAACCGATGTATTACTCGCCGAGAAAAACTACCGTGTAGCTGAAGATATGTATAACGGAAAATTGAGCACAGATAAAGACATGCTGGAGGCAAAAGGACAATTAACCAAAGCCAAAGAGCAGCTACGCCGTTCAGAGGCTGTCAGTCAGATTTACAATGTCCGTACAGGCAATATTTATTCGGTCGTATCTCCAATCGATGGTTACATCGTCCAAAAGAACATCAATAAGGACATGCAGTTGCGTAGTGACCGCAGCGACAACATCTTTGATGTGGCCAATACAAAAGATGTATGGGCAATTCTTAATGTCAACGAAACGGATATCGACAAGATTAGTATGGGCATGCCCGCTATTGTGTCTACCCTGAGCTACCCGGACAAAAAATTCCAGGGCAGTATCGATAAAATCTTTAAGATCATCGATCCGCAGACGAATTCAATGCAGGCACGGGTGGTACTAGACAATAAGGATGGTCTACTTATTCCGGATAGTAAAGCGACCATTAAAGTATTGCATCGCTCCAATACGGAAGCGCTCGCAGTTCCTTCTGATGCGGTCATTTTCGATCAAAACAAATATTTCGTATTAATCTATAAATCCCAAAATGATATTAAGATTCGCGAAATACTGCCGATCAAACAAAACGAAGGAACAACCTATATGGCTACGGGACTACAGGAAGGTGAAAAAGTTGTTGTCAACAATAAACTTTTGATCTATAGAGCACTGAATAATTAATCCGTCTTAGCATTTACACGAATGAACAAATTCATTAAAAATATCATTGCCTTTTCCATTAAAAATAAAGCATTTACCTTTATTTGGGTCGGTATTTTGGCTATTGCTGGTTTCATTAGCTTTAAAAGCATGCCTATTGAGGCATTTCCTGATGTAACCAATACACAAATAACCATCATTACCCAATGGAATGGAAGAAGTGCGGAGGAAGTCGAACGTTTTGTAACGACACCAATCGAACTGGGCATGAGTCCAGTTCAAAAGAGAACAAGTATACGGAGCACCACCATGTTTGGCCTCTCCATTGTTAAAATCATCTTTGATGATGGTATTGACGACACTTTTGCACGCAACCAGGTCAACAACCTCATGCGGTCTGTGAGCCTGCCCGACAATGTCGACCCTGAAGTACAACCCCCTTATGGCCCCACAGGAGAGATATTCCGTTATACATTACATAGCGATCAACGTAATTCACGCGACCTCCTTACTTTGCAGACCTGGGTCATTGACCGCGCTTTACGCGGTGTTCCAGGTGTAGCAGATATCAACGTTTTTGGCGGACAGGATTTGGTTTACGAAATCAGTACTGACCCTATCAAACTAGACAAATTTAATCTGACCCCTTTGCAGGTATTTGATGCTGTCAGCAAAAGTAACCTGAATGTCGGTGGAGATGTCATCGAAAAAAGTGGCCAGTCCTACGTCGTACGCGGTATTGGTTTGGTCAACTCAATCAATGATATCGAAAACATCACTGTAATCAACCAAAAAGGAAATCCTGTCTTTGTTAAAAATGTAGCCGAAGTAAGAGAAAGCGCGATGCCCCGCGTGGGCCAAGCCGGTTTTGGTAAAAATGATGATGTGGTAGCAGGAACCATCGTAATGCGGAAAGGCGAAAATCCAAGAGAGGTTTTAACTGCTGTAAAAGCGAAAATAGACGAGCTCAACAACAAAATCCTTCCCAAGGATGTCAAAATGCAAACCTTCTATGACCGTGACAATCTCATGGATTTCACGACCCATACCGTTATGCATAACTTGATCGAGGGTATTGTACTCGTCACCTTAATGGTATTGCTTTTTATGGCAGATTGGCGCACTACGGTCATCGTTTCCATTATCATACCGCTCGCATTACTTTTTGCCTTTCTATGCCTTAAACTAGCAGGCATGAGTGCCAACTTGCTTTCTCTGGGCGCTGTAGACTTTGGTATTATCATCGACGGTGCAGTCGTCATGGTTGAAGGGATATTTGTCATGTTGGACCACCAAGCCCATAAGCTGGGCATGGAGAAATTCAACAAAATGGCCAAAGCAGGTTGGATCAAACAGACAGGAACAGGCTTGGGGAAAGCAATCTTTTTCTCCAAGCTGATTATCATCACCTCATTGATGCCCATATTCTCCTTCCAAAAAGTAGAAGGAAAAATGTTCTCTCCACTGGCCTTTACCCTGGGTTTTGCTTTACTGGGTGCATTACTGTTTACCTTGACACTCGTTCCCGCTTTATCGCATATTCTGCTCAATAAAAATGTGAAAGAAAGACACAATCCATTTGTTGAATTCTGGAATAGAATTGTCGCCAAGGGTTTTGGATTTACATTCCGAAACAAGCGTCTGAGTATGATCGTTGCGATTACTTTACTAGCTGCAGTCTTATTTTCTGCAAAATTTTTAGGAACAGAATTTTTACCGACATTAAATGAAGGGTCTCTTTGGGTTACTGCCGAGATGCCTATGAGCACTTCTTTACGTGAATCGGTTAAAACAACCAAACTGTTAAAGAGTACTTTGGAAACCTTTCCTGAAGTCACCGGCGTACTGTCGCAAACAGGACGGAGCAACGATGGTACCGACCCCAATGGCTTTGGCTTTGTTCAGTTTGCTGTGGCCCTAAAACCTAAAGAGGAATGGACCCGTAAAATCACCATGGATCAGCTGATCGAAGAGATGGACCATAAACTCAAACAATTTCAGGGTATTACCTATAACTATTCACAGCCTATTTCGGATAATGTCGCCGAAGCCGTTGCTGGTTTCAAGGCCGAAAACGGCATCAAGATCTTTGGCGATAACCTCGCGACCTTAGACCGCCTGGCGAAAGAAGTTTATGCACAGGTCAAAGGTATTCAAGGCATTAAAGAACCCGGTATTATTCTCAATATTGGTCAGCCCGAAGTGAGTGTGGTATTGGATCGGACCCGTATGGCAGCTTTCAACGTTCTACCGGCAGATGCACAGGCGGTACTGGAAATGGCCTTCGGCGGAAAGACCGCTTCCATTTTGTACGATGGTGAACGCAAATTCAACATTCGCCTACGCTACGCACCCGAATATCGGAAAACAGAAAAAGATATTGCACAGCTGATGGTTCCATGTGGTGATGGCACATTAATTCCTTTGAAAAGTATCGCGACCATTGAAAAAGATAATGGTGCTGCTTTTATCTATCGCGACAACATCAAACGCTATATCGGCATCAAATTTTCCATCCGCGACCGTGACTTAGGAAGCACCATTGCTGAAGCACAACAAAAAGTAAGTAAAATTAAGCTTCCGGAAGGATATTCCATTGGCTGGACTGGACAATTTGAAAATCAGCAACGTGCTACACATCGTTTAGCACAGGTGGTACCAATCAGTTTGATCGTCATTTTCTTCCTATTGTTTATTCTATTCGGGAATATCAAGGATTCGCTGCTCGTATTGGCCAACGTTCCGTTTGCTTTGATCGGAGGAATTATTGCCTTGCACGTTACAGGTATGAATTTTGGAATTTCGGCTGGAGTAGGTATGATTGCATTATTCGGGATATGTATCCAGAATGGAGTTATCCTGATCTCGGAATTCCATCAGAACAAGAAGGAAGGTCTACCCAATGACCAATCGATTTACAAAGGTGTAAAATCGCGAACACGACCTGTTGTCATGACAGCTCTGATGGCTTCCATCGGACTATTGCCGGCTGCATTATCGACCGGTATAGGTTCGGAATCACAAAAACCTTTGGCGATCGTCATCATTGGAGGACTAATCTCAGCGACGATATTGACGTTGTTGGTATTTCCAATCATCTACGATATCTTCAACAGAAAAGAAAAGGTACAACAAACAATCGCTGAATAATGTTGTCCATATTTTATATTATATACTTAGACCATTAAAAGGTCATCGATACTGCCCCACGCTGTGAAACGACAGGGCAGTATCATTTTTTTATGATACTTTTGATGTAACATTTGTATCTATTCCGGCTTAAAAATTTCAAAAACAATAAAAAGCCCTTAAGTTTACAACAAATTACCTTCCAAAAAGCAGCTGCTGCTTTTTGGATCACACAAACAAACAAATATTTATGACTATTCTCACCTTTACAATCATCCTTCTCCTGGGTGCTTTTGTAGCAGGACTCTTAGGATCCCTGACAGGCTTAGGCGGAGGGGTCGTTGTCATCCCTTTATTAACTCTTCTATTTCATGTCGACATCCGTTATGCCATTGGAGCAGCCTTGCTTGCCTCCATCGCCACATCATCCGGTGCCGCGACAGCTTATGTCAAGGAAGGCATCACCAACATCCGACTTGGGATGTTTCTTGAAATTGCAACTACCATTGGAGCAGTGATCGGCGCTGTTATTGCCATTTACATGCCTACGAATACCATTGCAATCATCTTTGGTGTTGTACTTATCTTCTCTGCGGCTATGACGGTACGTAAGAAAAACGAACACGCACTTTCCGGCGGTTCGGTCCTGGCAGAAAAATTGAAGCTGAACAGTACCTATCCTGCTGATGGCAAATTAATTCCATACAAACTTACCAACATAGCCGGAGGCTTCTCTTTGATGGGGATTGCAGGAATACTTTCTGGATTATTGGGCATTGGTTCCGGCTCCCTTAAAGTACTAGCAATGGACAGCATGATGAAAATTCCATTTAAAGTCAGTACCACAACGAGCAACTTTATGATCGGTGTCACCGCAGCGGCTTCTGCAGTGGTCTATCTACAAAGAGGCTATATGGATCCAGGTATTGCTTTTCCAGTTATCCTAGGCGTATTATGCGGCGCCATTACAGGATCCAAGCTCTTAAAACGGATGAATCCGAAGACTTTACGCATTATTTTCGCCGTCGCCATTACATTGGTGGCCTTGGAAATGATCTTCAACGGATTCCAGCATAAATTCTAAAAACGGTAGTTTACACGATTTAGAATTTTAGGTTTGTAACGTCCTTCCGCTAGACGATGAAGGACATAACTACTCAAAATGAAACAAGTATTTTCGAAACACTATTGGGGAGACAAGGACATCTCACTTTTGGTAGGGCAAATTTTACGTATTGGCGTTATACTCGCCTCCTCTATTCTTATCCTTGGCGGTATCTTCTACCTCATTGTTCATGGACAGGATACCGTACCGAATTACAGAGATTTTGTCGGTGAGGGGAATTCCAACACAACAATTACCGGAATTATTACCGGGGCCTTTAGCCGAAATATTCCACAGGTTATACAGTTAGGTGTACTTCTATTGATTTGCACCCCTATTGTACGCGTGATCGGCTCGTTATTTGGGTTTGTCATCGAGAAGGACAGGCTTTACATTATTATCACATTGATTGTATTAACAGTCATTATAGGCAGTATACTCAGCGGAATCAAGGGATAATAAGGCTTTATCTCTTGATTCGCCGCCAGGCCGATTTTTCCAGTGCGTATTCAAAATTTTTACGTTCAGGTTCGTTCACATAGCTGACCATCTTTTCAGCCACTTTAATTGCGCCCAAGCGCTCAACTGCTGTCTGAGAACGATAATTTTCAGCCCCTACATGCAGGTAAATTCGATCCACAAAATTGAAGGCAAAATCAAACATCATCTCTTTGACCAATGGATTGATGCCTGCACCCCAATATGCACGGGCATAAAACGTATACCCAACAAAAATCGATTTTTCCGCTTCATCAAGCCCATAATACCGCGTACTGCCAATGCAGGCACCACTTTCCTTATCGAAGATTAAATAAGCAGACTTACTTGCCAAGGCACCTTCAAAAAATAGGCGAAAAACATCTTCCTTCCAGCGGTCCTTATTGGGATGCTGTTCCCAGATCAAGGGATCTCTGGCAACTTGATATAGCGTATCAAAATCCGCTGGTTCTATGATTCGTAATACGACCTTATCGTTTTCAAGGGTATTGGGTGCAACAAACTTCATGAGACATATTTTAGTTTTAGCAATCAAAATATTTTAAATCCTACAGAAGATACCAATTATTGATGAAACTATTTGAATTACGGCAATATCCAGTCAAATATTACACCAAAATGTTGATTTCATCACTGTTTTGATCAAATTGAATAAAAGCAATAGCCAGCAACTGAATTATTTTAACTTAGAATTGATAGGAATCAAACAGCTTGTTAAATTAGCATTGCAAAATTTTGTATTTTACAGCCAAATGGAACAATTCAAGGAATTTGTAAAACAACGCATTGATGTCACTGAGGAAGAACTGAATGACATCGTTTCACGTTATCAGGTAAGGAAAATAAAGAAAAAAGAATACTTTCTCCGGGCCGGCGAGGTGTGCCACCATGAAGCATACGTGATCAGCGGTTTATTTAAATCATTCTATGTCACCGCGGATGGGATCGAACACATTCTACAGTTTGCAATTGAAGATTGGTGGATCGGCGATATTGCCAGCTTTAATTATCAGGAGCCAGCGCTTCAAAATATCCAGGCTTTGGAAAACGCTGTGGTACTTACACTGTCAAAAAAAAATAAAGACAAACTATACGAAGATCATCCAATCTTTGAGAAACTCTCCAGGATAATGGCCCAACGTGCACAAATAGCATCGCAGCACCGTATTATCTCGAGCATAGGTTTTACAGCACAAGAGCGGTATCTGGATTTCATCAAAAGGTACCCTAAAATCTATCCGCGGATCTCCAATATGCAATTAGCATCCTATCTTGGCGTCACACAAGAGTTTCTAAGCCGTCTAAAAAGACAAATATTAAAGCCGAATCGAAATTCTTGACCTACATCAATTTTTTCGTTGTTAGTTTATCCCACCTTTGCAGAAGCTTGTTCAAACAAACATTTTGAACTTTTGAAGGTTAGATAAATAAAAAGAAAACACATGAATAAATTTTTCCAAATTTTGGCTGTAGCAGTATTAATGGTTAATGTTGCTGTAGCACAAGTAAAATGGTCTGCAGACCCTGCGCATACAAATGCAAGATTCGATGTAAAACACCTTGGAATCAGCTTTGTTGATGGTGAATTCACAAAGGTAGAAGGTACAGTTGAAACTGCAACAGGAACAGGCTTTAACAATGCTAAAGTTAATTTTTCTATCGACGTCAACAGCATCGATACACGTATAGCTGCCCGTGACAATCATTTGAAGACCGATGATTTCTTTGCTGCGGAAAAATTCCCTAAAATGACATTAAAGTCTATCAGTTTTAAAAATGCGAAAGTAAAAGGAAAATATATTATGATAGCAGATTTGACTATTCGTGATGTAACGAAAAAAGTAACTTTCGATGTGACTCAAAATGGCGGAATCATTACCGACCCTTGGGGAAAAACACGTGCTGGCTTTACTGCTAAAACAAAAATTAACCGTCAGGATTTCGGCATGAAATATAATGATAAATTACCTTCTGGTGTAGAAGCGGTTGCTTCTGATGTTGACATCATTGTCAATACCGAATTGGTATTGAACTAATTGAAAATAATAAATCACACAAACTTAGTGGCTATCCTATTTGATATAGGATAGCCACTTTTTTATAAGCCTTTTAACATACCGCCATCCAGTGGAATATTGGTCCCAGTCAGATAACCTGCATATTCGGAGCAAAGGAAAGCGACGAGATAACCGTATTCTTCAGGCTTACCCAGGCGCTGTGCAGGAACCTGTTTTAACCGCACTTGCAACGCTTCCTCATAGGAAATTCCCAGACGTTGTGCATCTAGCTTGGTTAGCGACTGGATACGATCCGTATCAAACAGACCTGTTAAGATGCTGTTGACAGTCACACCGTCTTTAGCGACATCCACGGCCAACGATTTACTCCAGCTAATCAATGCTGTACGGATCGTATTGGACAACACTAAATTAGACACCGGTTCTTTCACTGTTGAAGAAGACACATTAATAATACGTCCGTATCGGTTTGCCAACATATACGGCAGCGCACATGAGGTTGTGTAACAGTGATTTTGAAATAAGAGTTCAAAAGCATGTTGGTAATCCGCCAGATTTTTTTGGTCTATGGTTCCTGCTTGTGGGCCATTCGAATTATTGATCAAAATATCAACCTTATTCGACTCAAAATAATGTGTTATTTGCTTTTTGTACGCTTCGTGATCATTGTAATCCACCAGGATATACTGATGCACCTGCCCTTTGGAAGTATCAAGACTTTCACAGGTACGCTGTAGCTTTTCCTCATGTCGGGAAGCTAAAGTTACAGATACGCCACAAGAGGCAAGCACCTGGGCAATACCTGCACCTATACCAGCAGAACTCGCTCCGATCAACGCCTTTTTCCCATTTAGATTGATTTCCATATCTTTTTGTTTTCTATTTTATAGTGTGTATGTATGCATAGCCAGTCATCTTCGCTGAAAATACGTTCTAGATCCGACTAATCGTTGTCCTTTGCCCGGATCATGGCGACAAATAAATATATGGCAAATACCCATGCGGAGCCAAGGCATATCCAGGCAAAAATGGGAATTCCCCACCACTGCGGTTCTACCCTTGCAACGATAATCATTCCGCCCAGTAAATTGAGTGACATAAACATAATTCCGATGACAATACGATTGACCCCCTTGCGTAAAATGGCATTAAAAGATCGCGCACTGATCAGACGATGGTTGAGTGTAAAATTTCCCGTCCGAAACAAACGTACAAGAGCACGCATATCTTCAGGGAGTTTTTCGACATCGCGGGCAAAAGATTCAACTTTATGTTTTCCTTTTTTGAATATCGCCTCTGGAGAGAGTCGCTCCATCATAATCCTTCGTGCAAAAGGCTTGATACTCTCCATAATATTAAGATCGGGATATAACTGGCGTCCAATACCTTCCATCAACGAAATGCCCCGCATCAACTGATAGATATATTCCGGAAAATACAAGCGGTTGTCGCCAATGATGTTCCACAATTTATTGAACAATAAATCTAAGCTAAGATCCCCGAGAGACACATTGTCAATCATATCGAAAATCTCATATAGGGATCTTTCAAACCGGTTACGGTCCGGAATATGGCTCACCACCGCAACGTCTTCAATCACATCGGCTAAACGGACAGCATCTTCGGAAATAGCCGATTGAATAAACTCCTCAAGCTGCCTACGGTCTATCCCCAATAATTTACCCATATTTCCAAAATCCAAAAAAGCAATCCGTCCATCCGGCATCACCATCATATTGCCGGGATGGGGGTCGCCATGAAAGAAACCATGAATAATCACTTGCTCAAGGTATAAATTGATCCCATTTTTGACCAGCGTTTGGACATCCATTCCCCGACGTTTAATTTCAACGGCATCAGTTACCTTGAAACCATCAAGATATTCCATGCAAAGAACACGGTCCGAGGAGAGTTCAGGATAAACACGAGGCACCTTGATCAGTTTATTTCCTTTAAAGTTCTTCGTGAAGCGTTCGATGTTATGTCGCTCAATCACCAGGGACATCTCTTCCTGCATGGTCGTAGCGAAAGATTCAACAATTAGCAGAAGATTAAGGTTTTCCAGTACATCATTGTACATGGTCAGGATTTTGGCAATATCACGCATGAGTGCTAGATCACAGCGCATAACCTCATCGATACCGGGACGTCGGACTTTTAAAACCACATGGGTTCCATCTTTTAAGGTTGCGCGATATACCTGTGCAATAGAAGCCGCAGCAAAAGGTTCCGCAGCAATCTCCTGGAAATGCTCCTCAATATCCAGCTCCAGTTCTTCCTTCAGATAAGATTTAATATCCACTTCAAAGGGCGGAACATTGTCCTCTAGACGCTTCAGTTCCTCTACAAGCTCTTTGGGCAACAATCCTTCCCGGGTCGAAGCAGATTGTCCAAGCTTGATAAAAGCCGGACCGAGCTCCTCAAGCGCCATGCGAATACGGGCATAAACACTGATCTCATCGACATCAATAGGATGTTCTACGGCTGATCTGGGTCCTTTCCACGGCAATCGAGCGATTGCATCTTTAAAACCATATTTGGCCAATATACTTAAGATCTGGGAACTGCGCTGTAACTTCTTTGTCGGATTATACATAATGGACAATGATTTTCGATAACAATATACGAAATATCCTCGCGCTATAAACACGAACACCTGTAAAACAAAGTAGATATTTCATATGGTCGCTCTATTCCGTTTCCATTTGATCCAATTTCTCCTTGATCTCCGTGATATACCTACTGTAGTAGCAACGAATCATAATTTCTGTCAGGCCAACAACAAGGACGATAGACACAATTGCCGAAAGAATCATCCATACAATAAAGTTCGGTTCCTCTTGGAAAGTTTCCTTGAAATGGTACAACCGATCAAACCACACCGTTGTCTTATTCTGTGCTATCATAATAAGATATAGAAACAAAGCTTGTGGAATCATCACATAGGCCGCAATACGATAAGTCTCTACGGCATACTTCAAATCGTAATACAACTTGAGCAAGTGTTCTTTAGAAGCCAACAACTCGATCTTTTTCGTGCTCTTTACCAAATAAAAGAACCTCCGGTAATATAAAAGACTTGATAATGATATCTGTACGATAAAAAAGTAATAGGCAAATGCCGCATAACCTTCAATCTTATACATTGGCAAGATAGGCACCAAAAACAAAAAGCCCATACAAACGACCCAGGAGATAAACTCGCGTTTGATATTCTTGCGCAACTTGCCCATGATATTGCCAACTTCCTTATAGTATTTGAGATTTGGATTCTGTAAATCCTCATCTGTAGGCTGTTCCTGCCAAGATTTCTTTAACTCATCAAAATTCATACTTGTATTTTTTAATGATTTGTTGAATTCGCTCCTTCGTGCGGTTTAATTTTACGCGGGCGTTGACTTCCGATATACCCAGATTCTCTGCAATCTCGCGATGACTTTGACCTTCCAAAAACAAAAATATCAGGGCTTTTTCAATTGCATTGAGCTCTTGAACGGCCTGGTAAAAGACTTTCAGTTGCTCATCTTTATCGGTATCGTAAGCTTCTTCTGCAAAATCATGTCGCTCCTCTAACGCATCATAAATCTGATGCTTCTTTTCTTTTTTTAAGAATACCATTGCGGTATTGAGGGCAACACGGTACATCCACGTTGAAAATTTACTCTGTTGCTTAAATGTCGCATAGGATTTCCACAGCTGATACACGATTTCCTGATACAGATCTTGCCGCCCCTCATGATCATCCATATACATACGGCTCACCTTAACGAGAATACCTTTATTCTCGTCAATCAGTCGAAGAAATTCTATTTCCGATGGGTTCACCTAGCGATTTTTCTTTAAATATATTTAGGTAATAAGTATAGCAAACAAACAAAGTGTTACAGCTTTATTTAAAATTATGTAAATTGTTATTAAAATAGAGACTAATCGCTGAAGATTATGGAGAATATATTTTATCAAGGTCAAATTATATGGGCGCAGATCGACGCAAATAGACATATGCGGCATTCTGCTTACGCAGACATATGCGCTCAGGCCCGTAGTAATATGTTGAACAAAATGGGTTTTTCACTGGATAAATTTGCCGAATTTCATATCGGTCCGATTTTATTCAGGGAAGAACTTATCTATTTTAAAGAAGTACATTTGGATGAATATGTACAGGTAAAAGTAGAACTGACGAAATACAACAAAACAAATAGTCGTTTTTCATTTATACATCAGGTTTTTCGTAATGACGGAGTTCTGTGCTGTACCGTTAACGTCGATGGAGCCTGGCTGGACCTTCAAAAGCGGAAATTAACCAAATTACCAGAAGAGATGGAGCCTTATCTCGCCAAAATTCCCCGATCTGAAAACTATACGGAAACGGAATAGTCTTTTCATCATGTCAAGATCATCCTTATAAAAGAAAAATCCCTCGGAACACAAACGGAACTCCGAGGGATTAAAACATAAACTAAACCTAAAAACTATTGTCTTTTATTCATCTTTCGGTCATTCCCAAAATGAACTATTTCCTGTGTATTGCTGAATTATTTAACTTCAATCAAACGTTTTGCAATGATTGCATCTTCTTTCTTGCCAACAGTCAAAATTAATATCCCACCTTCATAGGCAGCATCGATATTGCTGTAATCTACGGTCTCTGGCAATGTAAATGATCTTGAGAACGAAGAGTAATTGAATTCTTTTTTGCTGTATAATTTTTCTTCACTAACACTTTCCTCTTTTTTCTCAGCTGAAATCGTAATTAGATTTTTATCTACATTGATCTTAAAATCAGATTTATCCAATCCGGGCGCTGCCATTTCAACTTTAAATGATTTTTCGGATTCCGATATATTGACTGCCGGCACACGGGATACCAAACGATCTGAGATGAAGTTATCATTGAATAAATTGTCAAATACAGTGTTTACAAATGGATTTACTGCATCAGTGTTTAAACTTTTTGTAGGGAATTTAATTAATGCCATTTTTTGTCCTCCTAATTTTTTGTTTTATTGTTAAGCTTTTTTGTTCTAACTATTTGAAGAAAATTATTCAATTTGCGTACCAGCAGCTTTTAAAAGACAAAATGTCATTTTAAAATGAAAATAAATGCCATTTTGACTCATTCACAAATTATTGTTAGCGACTTAGCGATCAATCTGTCATCGACACCCCGTCCTATCCTAAATTATCCCCATATACAAACTAACGTATAGGAGACAAAACAGTTTATCAGAAGGTGTTATTTTTTTATTAAGCATCTGAAGCGGAGCGTTCAACTAACAGACTCACGTAGAAGAGAAAAACAGTTTATCAGAGGGCGTTACTTTTTTATTAAGTATCTCAAGCGGAGCGTTCAAAAAAATCATTAAGGTTGATTTTGTTCCAATGTAGCAATCAATAAGAATTTGACGGCATCGTAAATATAGTCCTTAGCCTCTGCATAGGAGATCCCATAGCGTCGAGGTACGACATCAGCATAATGCGAAAATGGTGTAAATAATTTATCATAATAAGCATCCAACTGCACCATTGTCGGCAACTCAAAAGCCAAACGAAGCTGAAACCGACGGATAATGGCTGTATCCAATATTTCGGGATGGTTGGTTGCTGCAATCAATACCGCTTCAGCAGGAAAATAATCGATCAGCTGTATAATGGTATTCACGAGACGACGCATTTCCCCCACATCCTTTTCTTCACTAATTCGTGCCTTTCCTATCTGATCGAATTCATCTAAAAACAGAACTGCTTTTTCACGCCCAGCTTTATCAAAGACCTGTTTAATGTGCTGCGAGGTTTCACCAATACGAGAAGAAATGAGGTTGCTCAGATTCAACACATAAATTGGTTTTTCGAGCGCTGTGGCCAAGGCTTTCGCCGTTGTTGTTTTTCCGCAACCAGAATAACCGTGCAGTAAAATCTTATTGCTAACCGGCAGACCATATTGTGAAAGCTCTTTAATATAACGATGCTCTTTAATCAGCTGATGGAGCTTCTGACGGCTCTCCTCTTCCAAGAAGACATCTTCTAAAGCTATCCTTTCCTTATCGGCAATTACAAGATCGTAAATATTCATAATGTTAATTTAAGACTATCAGATAACAGTTGGCAAAACTAAATCTTTCAGCCAGCATATCGCTGATCCAGTTTCAATTTAATCCTTGAAATATTTAAGGCCAACTTGGGAGCAAGAAAGATCTCCACCAAAGGGAGGGTTCGATTTACGTATCACCACTTCGATCGTCACAGCATCGGCCACCCGCAGCCTAATCTGATCTAGTATTTCTGAAGCTGCAGATTCGAGCAATTTTCGTTTAGGCTGCATAACGCTAGCGGTAATCTGATAGAGTTCTTCGTAATTGAGCGTATTTTTTAAGTTCTCTGTCTCCGTATTCAAAAAGGGAAAACATACATCAATAGAAACAAAAAACTCATTGCCAAGCACCTGTTCTTCTTCATAGTAACCTATTGGTGCATAGAATCGGGCTTCTTTCAGCGATACTGTTTGTAAAATGGTTGCCATGTACAAACCTAAGGAAATTGTTCCATACAGATGGAATTATTTGTATATTTAGCCATACCAAAAACCCAACAGATGAACTTTTTTTTATCATCAGCACTAGCAACAACGCTCTTATTTGGTGCCACAGCACTGCAGGCCCAAACCAATATGAAAGCCAGTGACACGGAATATTATAGTCCTGTCCCTCCTACATTAACGATCGATCATGGTATTCCAAGCGATGCAATTGTCCTTTTTGACGGGAAGGATCTCAGTAAGTGGAAAAGTGAAAAAGGAAAAGCCAATTGGACTGTAGCCAACAACGTGCTCGAAGTAAAACCGGGAGCTGGAGCCATTGAGACTAACGAACATTTTACCGATTTTCAACTGCATGTTGAATGGAAAAGCCCCGAAGTAATCAAAGGTGAAGGCCAAGGACGCGGCAATAGTGGAATTTTCCTACAGGGCCATTATGAAATTCAGGTATTGGACAACAATAACAACCCAACCTATGTCAATGGTGGAGCGGGTAGTCTGTATAAACAACGTCCACCATTGGCGCAAGTAATTGCACCGGACAAATGGCATGTATATGATATTATTTATAAGGCTCCTCAATTCAGTAAAGATGGAATATTGACCGCTAAAGGAACAGTAACAGTCTTACATAATGGAGTCGTTGTACAAAACAATACCCAAATCGACGGTACCACAGAATATATAGGACTACCTAAGCAGATAAGCCATGGCCCAGGCCCGATTATACTGCAGGATCACGGTGATTTGGTCCAGTTCAGAAACATCTGGTTACGTAAGCTATAGGTTTGCAGCAAACAATTTTAGTTAGAAAAGCAACAATTCTGTACTAGGTTTTATAGGGCTATTTCCCTAATTTAGCCCTATAAAATTTAAAAACAAACGGAATGTAATGAGCTCCTTGCGCCATTAATTTCTTACCGCAATAGACTTAGAAGCCTTATGTGAGTGGATTAATGACACGCAAATAACCACTGGAATGGGCTCACTTATGCCGTTGAGTATAAACATTCACACAATATTACAGTTTAATGAAAAGAATTGCGCTATTCTTCTTGTTGGCAAGCTCCATCAGCAGCTATGCACAACGTAACCTCAATTTAGAAGAAACAGTATTTGGCCCCCGAACTTATGCCCCAACATCGATAGCCGGAGCATCGTGGATCCCAAAATCAAACAACCTCTCCTATCTCGATAAATCGTACCAGAACCTATTATCCAAAAGCGCTTCCAACAACTGGAGCGAAACAAATCTCGTATCTAAAACAGATCTCGAAAAAGCACTAAAAACGGCTATCCCGAACGAAACATTTAGTTTACGCGTATTTCCTTACGACTACAAATGGCGCAACGGAAATGCACTATTACTGCAAGTTGAAGGAAAAGATAAAACCTATACGGTAGCTTACAACATTAAATCAAAAAATATTGAAAGTTTTATCGGTAATGACAACAAGGGAGTTAATCGCGAAGTCACTTCGGATTTTTCAAAAATCGCCTATTTAGTAGACAACAACATCGCAATTGTTGACAAAAACGGTAAAATTACCGCTGTAACCAACGATACAGACAAAGGGATTGTCAATGGAAGCGATTATACCCACCGTCAAGAATTTGGCATCAAGAAAGGAATGTGGTGGAACAATCAAAATGACAAACTGCTGTACTACCACAAAGACGAAACGATGGTTGCCAATTATCCATTACCGCAATGGAGTCCCAAAATTGCGGATATCAAATGGATCAAATACCCCATGACAGGCCAAAAATCAGAAGAAGTTTCTTTGATCGTTTACAATACCACCACAGAGCAAAAGGTAACCCTTCAAACCGGCGAGCATTCAGAGCAATATTTAACCATGGTTACATGGGATCCTTCTGGTAAATACATCTACGTCGGAGTACTTAACCGTGGGCAAAATGATCTTAAAGTCAACAAATACAATGCAGAAAACGGCTCCTTGGTCAAAACCCTGTTCGAAGAAACTGCGACAACCTGGGTTGAGCCAGAAAACCCATTGACATTTTTACCAAACAAACCGGATCAATTCCTTTATCAATCCGATAAAGATGGCTATAATCAACTTTACCTCTATAACACGGAAGGTAATTTGATCAAAAAATTAGGCTATAAAGATATTGTCATGGAAGCATTCCTTGACTTTTCGGCTGATGGCAACAAAGTAAGTTACACGGGAGTCACCAACAACGGTTTAGATCGCCAATTATTTGAAGTCGACCTAAAATCAGGGAAAACGGTTCAACTAACGAATGAATCGGGCATGCACCATGCTGCGCTAAGCAGCGATGGCAAGTACATCTACGATCAGTATAGTAATTTAAAAACACCAAATAAAATTCAGATCAAAGACGTTAAATCTGCTAAAGAAACAACCTTAGTCAATGCAGAGAACCCTTTTGCCGGAAAAATAAATGATCCTAAAATCGAATTTGTACAGTTGACATCCGCAGATGGAAAATACCCATTGACAGGACGTATCATTTATCCCAACGATTTTGATCCTGCAAAAAAATACCCCGTCATGTACTATTTATACGGCGGATCACATTCGCAGCTTGTTTCTAACAAATGGCTAGGAGGGGCCGGTTATTTTGATATGTATATGGCCCAACAAGGATATATCGTGTTCACCATGGACAATCGCGGCACAAATTACAGAGGCCGGGATTTCTATACGGCCACGCACCGCAACCTCGGTCAAAACGAAATGGCCGACCAGATGAAAGGAATTGAGTTCCTTAAATCAAAATCTTTTGTTGACCAACAACGCATGGGTATTTTCGGGTGGAGCTTCGGTGGTTTTATGACGACTTCCTTCATGCTACATCATAACGATATTTTCAAGGCTGCTGTAGCCGGAGGCCCTGTAATCGACTGGAAATTTTATGAGGTTATGTATGGCGAACGCTACATGGACACTCCACAAGAAAATCCCGAAGGTTATAAATTGACATCTCTGCTCACTAAAGCCGATCAACTGAAAGGAAGACTATTGATTATTCATGGCGCACAAGACCCTGTCGTTGTACAGCAAAACAGCATGGAGTTTTTAGAAGCCTGTATTAAAGCCGGAAAGCAAGTAGATTATTTTCTATACCCGACTCATGAACACAATGTGATGGGGAAAGACCGTATTCATATGTACGAAAAAATTGCAGACTACTTTAATCAACACCTCAAAAATCCATCGTAAAACTCAGGCAAGCTAGAAAAACAAAAAAGGCACCTTTCAATATGAAAGATGCCTTTTTTGTTTTATCATGTACAATACGTATCTTTAATGACAACGCTTTAACCGATTATCCGCAGGCTTTGAAAAAGAACATTCCTTTTACACTCATTATACTGCGCCTTGTCTTAGGCCTGCTGCTGTTGCTCTTTTACTGGCTCAAAGTGGATCATTTTAAATGGTATGCAATTTCATTTCTTGTAATCGGATTATTAAGCGACATATTTGACGGCATTATTGCCCGTAAGCTAGCTGTTTCTACCACGCTGTTACGCAGATGGGACTCCAGTGTCGATCTCCTGTTTTTTGCCTGTATTTCACTGGTAACTTACCTGAGTTGTCCACAATTTTTTAAGGATAATGCTACATTGATTTTGATCTTGGTAGGATCAGAGATATTAACCTACATCATTAGCTTTGCAAAATTTAAAAAGGAAATTGCAACACACTCCATTGGAGCGAAGATCTGGACGCTGTTTTTATTCGCCCTTTTAGTCGAATTACTGCTACATTGCCAATCAACAATCTTATTTCAGTTAACGGTCTGGTTAGGCCTTCTTACACGTTTGGAAATTATTGCTATTATCCTCACGCTCAAAAACTGGTCTAACGACATCCCAAGTATCTATCACGCTATCCAGCTACGCAAAGGAAAGGCGATCCTTAAAAACAAGTTGTTCAATAGTTAATGCGGCTCCTCATCCAAACCTTCAGATAAACTATATAATGTCCAATGTTTTGTTTTTATTGACTGAGATTCTGTCCGAAGCAATTGGATAAAATCCTGCACACCGAATTCTTCATTCCCATTACCATGAATCAAAACAATACTTCCATTCTTGGCTTGCTGCCCTTTAGCCAACCATGCATCCGAGCCAACTGCAATAAGACCATAAGACAACAGCCGTTCAATAATATTTCGATCTGAAACTAGGCCCGGACAACGAAAAAAAACGGAAGGCATAAGCCCATTTTTTAGCATCAATTTTTCATTCTCCAATACCTCATAATTTAGATTCGTATTTTTAGACAGCAGAAAATTGGACGTTAAAGGGTTATTATTAAAAACATGGTCGTACGTATGATTGATCCAGGTAATCTTTACACCTTTTGTATCCAATGACTTTAGCCATTCCAGATCTGCAGCATGATTTAGCATCCATTTGCCCGAAACAGAAACGGCCAGTGGCAGGGTGCTATCAATTCCCTTAAACGCAACGAGAAGATCCTCAAAAATAGCTTTGTCCAAAGGTTTGTGTGAAGGACATAGATCGATCGTCAAATTAATACCCGCCTCTTTGGGAAGTCTAAAATTCAGTCCCGCATCCTGTAAGTTATTTTCAGTTTTTCTGACCAAGGAAAAACAACTTTCATATACCGAACCACTTAGACTTTTCGTAACCTGAGCCGCATCTTTGTACAGAACGCTTACTGATCGATCTCCTACTACACGCGTTTGCAATGTAGTAGGATCTACCGTTAAATAATATTTTACAGCATTTTTCGTGAAACTACGGATCCCCACCAAGGAATTATTATTTTCACGAAGGATTAACCACTCTGTTCTGTAGTTTTCCAAATTAGCATATGAAGCCTGTCCATAAGAGAATAGGACGCATACCAAAAATAGACAAACAAAAATGAGCTGTTTCATCATCAATTACCACTTGTTCTTTTTGACTGTAGATTTGTTGGCCATACCGTCTGCTTGCCATCTTTATCGATTGGCAATATGATCTTTTCCCGGGAGACCAAAGTTGGTTCTTCACAGGCTAGGTAAGTTAAAATCGCAACGATAATGGCGTTTTGTTTCACCTCATCAAACACAATCTTATCGTAGGTATCGCGATTGGTATGCCAGGTCACTTTACCATAATCCCAGGAAGTGGAAGAGAGCCCAAAGGCTGGAATTCCTTTTTGGACGAAAGAAGAGTGATCACTCCCTCCCGTCCCCGGCATGCCCGGAAAACTGGTTTGGATTTCATTACGGAACTCTTCAGGCAAATATTGCACCCAGCGGCTAATGTATTCGTAGGACTTTTCAAAACCACTCCCCCCGATACGGACAATTCGCCCCGTCCCGTTATCCTGATTCCATACCACCTGTATATTTTTAGCGATCTCGGGATGGTCCTCGACAAATGCGGAAGAACCGTTCAGCCCCTGTTCCTCACTTCCCCAGTTACCGACCAAAATCGTTCTTTTATTTTCCGGATAAACCTTTCTTAAAATACGGACTGCCTCCATCATTGTAATCACCCCGGTAGCATTGTCTGTCGCACCCGAAGCGCCGTCCCAAGAATCCAGATGTGCAGAAAGCACAACATATTCGTCCGGTTTTTCTTTTCCTTTGATCTCCGCAATACTATTATAGGTTTTTGATATCCCAAGCTCCTTTGAATTTCCCTGTAGTGATACCCGAGGTTTGACCCCATGTTCTGCCATGCGGTATAACAGACCATAATCTTCCAATCCGACATTAAATACCGGAATCTGTTTAGACTTCGCATCAAAAATCCGTGTGATGCCTGGCAGCTCCGTCCAGTAGGAATCAATAACACCAACGGCTCCCGCATTCTCCAGGGCCAATGGCAATGTCCGACGGGTGCTTCCCGTGTAGGACATGCTGCCTTCCCATTTTTTCAACTGATCATTCTTTAAGGTTTGATATTTTTCATAACCTTTCGGGGAAGCAGACTCCTTCCAGTTGGCATCAGATCTCCCCGACAGTGGATTCATCCCAATCAATACAATCTTGCCTTTAACTGTTTTAAGCCAGGACTGAAAATCAGATTGGGAGCTAAACAAAGGCATAGCGACCACTTCTGCCTCGATCCCTTTCTCCTTCGTCATAGGACTAAAAGCCAACTGTGTACCTTCTAAAGACTTTATTCTCGGATAAGTCATCGTCACTTGAGAAGTTCCCCGTTCCCAGGAACGCCATTCACCATAAGGCTCATTACGAGCCTGTGCTCCAAGCGCATTATAATTTTTGACAACCCAATCGTGCGCCTGTTGCATTTGTGGACTCCCGACAAGACGGGGGCCAATCATATCGACAAGCTCAAACGCATACTTCTCCAATTGTGAATTTGCATTTGCCTCCTGCACAATTGACGAAACCATCGCGTCTTTATTTTGCGCAAAAACAGTTGGAGCGCTCAATAATAGAAGTGCCAGCCCCAAAGATTTCATTCCATGGTATTTCATTGAATCTATCTTCATCTTTATATCATTATTTATAATTAATTGTTAACCAGCGAACACGATCATCTGGAATATATTGAATTGTACATTCACGTTCCTATTTTGTTCACCTATAGCTAATTCAGAAACTCAACGTTTCCTGTGATTGGTTTTTCCGAAAATTACTAAAGAATATTTAAAAAAACACATTCATTTTTAATCAATTAAATAATATGCCCTTATTTAATTAAAAAGAGAACATAAAAAAGCCTGAAAAGAATCTTTCCAGGCTTTACTAAATATAGATATGAGGGTTGATTAGTTACACTGCTTCCACTTTGGATTTCTCGTAGCTCTCTTGGTGGACTGAGGCTACAGCTCTTCCAGATGGATCATTCAGATGCTGGAAAGAAGCATCCCAAGCCAAGGCCTCTGGTGTACTGCATGCGACAGATTTTACCGAAGGAACAGTTTGTGCCGCCGCTGTTGAAGGAAAATGGGACTCGAAAATTGTCCGATATAAAAACTCTTCCTTATTTTTCGGTGTGTTTATCGGGAAGCGCGTTGAAGCCTCTGCAAATTCCTGATCAGAAACTTTATTTTCAGCCTGCTCTTTCAAGGTATCGATCCAGCTATAGCCTACACCATCAGAAAATTGCTCTTTCTGGCGCCATGCGATGCTCTCCGGCAAGTAGTCTTCAAATGCCTTACGTACAACCCATTTCTCCATTCTTCCTTCGCGAATCATTTTATCGGAAGGATTGATGCGCATAGCAATATCCATAAATTCTTTATCCAAGAAAGGTACACGTCCTTCTACTCCCCAGGCCGCAAGTGATTTATTTGCCCGCAGACAATCGTACAGATAGAGCTTTTTCAGCTTGCGTACAGTTTCTTCATGAAATTCCTGTGCATTAGGTGCTTTATGAAAATAAAGATACCCACCAAAAAGCTCGTCTGAACCTTCACCCGACAATACCATTTTGATGCCCATTGATTTGATTACACGAGCTAATAAATACATTGGTGTAGAAGCACGTACCGTTGTGACGTCATAAGTTTCCAGGTGATAGATCACATCACGAATAGCATCTAATCCTTCTTGGATTGTAAAGTTGATCTCGTGGTGTATCGTTCCGATATGATCTGCAGCTTTTTGCGCTGCAATTAGATCCGGTGCACCCTTCAGTCCCACCGCAAATGAATGCAATTGAGGATACCAAGCATCTTCTTTATCGTCACTCTCGATGCGTTTAGATGCAAATTTCTTCGTTACCGCGGCAATAACGGATGAATCCAGTCCACCGGACAGCAGTACACCGTAAGGTACATCTGACATCAATTGACGATGTACCGCATCTTCCAAAGCTTTGCGTAAAACGGCGATATCGGTCTCGTTGTCTTTTACGACATCGTAACTTTCCCAATCACGTTGGTACCAGCGCTGCGGAGTTTTCCCAGCTTTGCTATACAAGTAATGTCCCGGAGGAAATTGTTCAATCGTCGTACAGAAACCTTCCAGTGATTTTAATTCAGATGCAACAAACAACTGTCCCTGTTCATCTTCACCGTAATATAAAGGGATAATACCCATATGATCACGTGCAACAAAAAAGGAATCATCACGCGAATCATATAGAGCAAATCCAAAAATACCATTTAATTCATCCACAAATGAGGGACCTTTTGCTAAATATAAAGCCAAAACAACTTCAGAGTCACTTTGTGTAGAAAACTCATAATCAGGAAGGCTATTTCTTAATTCATGGTGGTTATAGATCTCGCCATTAACTGCTAGTACAACTTTACCATCCGGACTGTACAAAGGTTGACTTCCCGATTTGGGATCAACGATAGCTAATCTCTCGTGTGCCAACAAAGCTTTCTCACCAGTGAATATACCCGACCAATCGGGACCACGGTGACGAATACGTTTTGACATTTCTAATACTTGAGATCTCAATGAGCTTGCAGGTTGCTTTAATTCAAAAGCGCCAATAATTCCACACATATTATGAAAATTTTAAATATTTCGTTTTTACATTATGTTATTGACACAAAGTAAAACAATTAAAAACTAAATTCATAATGTTTTTTAATTTTTATTGTGTTTTTATTAAAAATAGTTTCATAAACAAACAAAATTATCAACGAAACACTTATTTGTTTACAATAATCACACAATAGATTAACAATTGATCTGCGGATTTATCGTTAAATTGACGTCATAATCAAATAACCAGGACATGGATCTAATTAGAACCTTCTATCGTGAGCTTGCGCTCACACCACAGGAATTAACGGCCATCACGGAGAAACACGAAGCCATAACCGTCAAAAAGGGCGATTTTATATTGACCAAAGGGCAGGTTTCAAATGCTTACTACTTGATTGAGTACGGACTTACACGCTCCTTTTTACATGATTATGAAGGCAATGAAGTTACCATCGGCTTCTGTAGTGACAATGATGTTGTCATTGAAGTGGCTTCTTTTTTTCAACGCAATCCAACAGTGGAAAATATTCAGGCACTCATGGAAACCCGTCTCTGGAAAATAAAATTTGAAGATTTTCAGGAACTCTTTCATCAGATTCCTGAATTTAGGGAATGGGGCCGTTCCTGGATGGCTAAAGAACTTGTTCACAGCAAAAATAGAGCTATTGCCATGATTACAGAACCTGCTACTGCCCGCTATCTACGCCTGATTAAGGAAAAACCAATATTGATACAGCAAGCCCCCTTAAAGCATATCGCATCTTATCTAGGTATCACCGACACTTCCCTAAGCCGTATTCGAAAGGAAATTGTCCATGGAAATTAGTCCTTTTTAATGAATAAAGAACTACTTTTTTAAATCTTGCCTTAAGGCAAGATTTTTAAGAAAACTTCAGTTTAATTTTACGAATGTACTCCCAAGCTATTTATTGTAGTCCCCTGGGAAGAATAATTGAGAAAAAGAACGAAAAGAAGTAATCATTATATTCAAAAATTAGAAATCATGGCAAAATTACACGCTTATCTAAATTTCAACGGAAACTGTGAAGAAGCATTCGATTTTTATGAAAAAGTCTTCAACACAAAGAACCCAGGCTACATGCGTTACGGAGATATCCCCGCTGATCCACAAATGCCACCTGTTCCAGACGAAGCAAAAAACAAAATCTGTCATACAGCAATTTCGATCAATGGAGACAGCATGCTGATGGGTGCTGATGTCATTCCTGCTTTTGGTCAACAATACATTCAAGGAAACAACAGCTATGTCATGCTGATGTGTGAAAGCACCACAGAGGCAAAAACATTGTATGATGCATTAAGCACCAATGCAAAGGTGGTTGAAATGCCGCTCGGCGAAACATTCTTTGCCGAACTATACAGCGCTTTTCAAGATCAATTTGGCATTTGCTGGATGGTTTATTTTGGCGGAAATAAAGAACAAGATTGCGAAAGTAAGCCTTAAGCCAGCGAAACAGTCCATAATATATTTGGCAAAAAAGGCGGTAACAACAGTTTACCGCCCTTTCTATTTTCGATGACTTCTGCCTATTTACGCGATCTCAATTGAACCTGTCGCTACAGCAAGTGCATCCCTATTCCACCGTAAGCTCCCCTTAAAGCTGAACGTATTATTTCTTTACCAATACCTCTTGCTCAAACAGGATCCCATCCCAGCCATTTGTCCTAAATTGACGAATGTTCTGATGTCCCTCTCCCTCAGGATTATCGAGTACATTCTGATAATGCTCGGCAAAAAGGCGCAAGGTATCCTCCTGCGAAAGACCATTCAACTGTGCAAAATAGAAAACTTTTGCGCTGCCTTGATTTTCTTCTTTCGAATTTTTCAACGTCCCATTCTGAAATGCACTGGGACTATAGCTGTAATGATCGGCAATATGAGCCAATACTTCCTGAAACTGTAATTCGCTTCCTTTTGATTTAATCAATAATTCTGCTGTATTCATCTTGATGTTATACCTTTTAAAATCTATTCTAATTTAATCTCTCAACCATAAACCTGTATGAACAGGCATTAAGCGCTCTTAAATAACTCCATGCAGCGAGCCTCCCTTTGCAGCAAGCTGATCCACACGTCTTTCTACCGCCTCATCTTTAATCAAAGCAGGAGCATGATGGGGTTTTGTTCGCGCATCAATAATCAGGGGACCTTCACAACCCCAATGTTTAAATGCTGTAAAACTATTTATTCCATAAATATCATACGCAGGGTTACTCCGGGTAAACGTTGTCCAAACAAAGTTATTGACAGTAGCAGCGGTAAAGTTAGCATCATCACATAAAACAATCAACGGAAAACCTTCCCAGGAACTTGCTGCGGCAGCGCGACACCATTCCGCCATAATTTTCGATTCATGCTCGTATGTGGAGAATGCCTGTCCATCTATCGCAATCACACCTGGTATGACAAATTTTGCCTGATTAAAAGGTCGTGGCAGCTCAAAATTGGCTGGCAATTCACGGCCCAATGTTCTTTTCTTTGTACCGGCGGCAGCAAAAACCACCTTTGAACCAGCATTTAATCCATCTCCAGAATAATCTAGGGTATCAATAGTCGTATTGGTCTGAAAATGAACATCTCGAGAAAGGTCTATGCGTTCAAGGATATGCCCCAAAAAAGCCGGAATATCATAAATATCCAATTGCGGATTATCTTCATGTGCTGAAATAAACAAATATTTAGCAAGGCTGAGCTGGTTTTTACCCAGTATCTGATTGGCTATTGTTAAAATTTCCTGCGGTCGATCGACACGCTGATAAGGCGTATAGCGTTCAGACCCTATTGCAAAAAGCAAGGGATGTACACCAGCTGCATCAACAGCATTAACTGCATGGAGACCTGAAATCTCCTTTGGAATAGCCGCACCCGTAATTTCGTGGATTAAAGCACCAAAACTAGTATCTTCCTGCGGTGGTCGGCCCACAACTGTAAAAGACCAAATTGGATTTTTCTTGTGGTACACATTATGTACCTTCATCAGCGGAAACGGATGAGTTAAGCTATAATAGCCGATATGGTCACCAAAAGGACCTTCTGGTTTATTTTCGTTGGGATAAACGGTACCTGTAATAACAAAGTCTGCATCCGCAGAGATGCAAAAGCCTTCATCATCATAAAAATAGCGAAATCTTCTATTTCCCAATGCCCCGGCAAAGATCATCTCGGAGAGTCCTTCTGGTAGCGGCATTACTGCAGACAAGGGATGGGCTGGAGGTCCGCCGACAAAAATACTCACCTTTAAAGGTTTACCGAGCGCATTTGCCTTAGTTTGATGAATCCCAATACCACGATGCAATTGATAATGTAAACCAATCTCCTGATCGGGCAGATAATCATTCCCGGAAAGCTGAATGCGATACATCCCCAAATTAGCCTGCATAATACCAGGTTTGGCAATATCTTCGGTATATACCTGCGGCATCGTCACAAAAGCGCCACCGTCCATTGGCCAGTTGACAATCTGCGGAAGTTTACTAATTGATGTTTTTCCGTGAAGTATGGGAGCCC
The DNA here is from genome assembly GCF_002337775.1 of Sphingobacterium sp. UBA1897. Taxonomy (NCBI): domain Bacteria; kingdom Pseudomonadati; phylum Bacteroidota; class Sphingobacteriia; order Sphingobacteriales; family Sphingobacteriaceae; genus Sphingobacterium; species Sphingobacterium sp. UBA1897. Next base: position 151,128 of record NZ_DDGR01000040.1, on the reverse strand, counting down.
CCGACTTTTTTTTCCAGGGTAAAGCTCCAAGAGCCGTCATCGATGAACCAATATATTGAAAAGGATTTTTTAGCACTGCGGCAGGATTCATCTTAACATCCACCAATTTCTTCAGGTGATCCAACGAATCCCGAAACATAAACTTCGAACGATCCAGCGTTCCAAATAAATTAGATACAGCTGGAAACTCCGAACCTTTGATATTTTCAAAATACAATGCCGGTCCTTCAACATCAAATACCCGCATATGAATTGCAGCCATTTCCAGATACGGATCGACCTCCTCTTTGATCCGAATTAAATGGCCATGTTTTTCAAGATCCGCAACACATGCTTCTAAACTATTGTATCCCATATATTAAATCTGCTTCAACACGTTAATCCACAAATTTAACAGAATAATTTATTAAACAGGATATAAAGAAAAAACCTTTAGCGATCTTCGATCTTGCTCCCCTACCATCGGATACAACCGACATAAGATGGCCAAAACACCCTAAAAGCAACGTTCAAACAAAACAAGCACATCGCGCAAGGGCTTCAGTAGCCCACTAGGTATCCATGCAGACATAGGATTTCAAAGGAGTAAATTCAAATGCCTGCACCCGCTGCCAAGTTGAATTATCTACATTTTTCTCATAATAAAGTACTCTTCTAAATTCGTCGATATCTTCTTTATTGATATCATTCAACCTTGTCAGCAAGAGTTTAGCAAAAAATTTATTGACGCCTATTTCTCTCTTTTGACTCTCGGAAGTGCACTTGAGGAAATGGTAAAATAAGCCTCTAAATGTCATTTCTTCATTGCCGCCGAGGTAAATAATCTCTGATATAAAATTATTTTCCCAAGGCATTTCCCGCAGCCAGCGATATACATCGAGCAAAGGCAGCGGTCGAAACTTCAGCGAAGCGACCCAGTTCCAATAAAATATGGTCTGCCGTTTGGCAAGTTTCGCAAATATCCGATTTAAAACACTCTCTTTCCCGATTACGCTACTTTTAATCACAATGGTATATTGGACACGTAAGTTCTCCAGTAGATTACGTACTGGCTCCAAAAAATGTTCATCCATTAACCGAGCAACATAGATGACACGATTATTGCCGGCACGTTTACAAATTTCTACAAAATTGCGCAGGCCGAGCAGTTCAAGCTGAAGCTGTATATCGTTGTCGAGTGAAGGAACCTGCGTAAAATAAATCCCAAAATTGAGATCAGTAATTTGAAAACGCTCGAAAGCTTCCCCTTTCCGCAGCAGGTCCAATTCAAAAAGCTTTGCCGTTACCTTTTCTTTCACTATTTTATTAAAAAGGGATAAGTTGCGCACTAATCCCGTCACATCAAAATCGCTGGATTGCAAATAACAGGATGCCCGTCGTCCCAAATAGGTGTTTAGCCCGCTGATTAAAACCTTTTTCATTCGTATTCTCTATTTTTATGGCTATGAAACCATCGCGATTTAATGATTCGTTCTCACGATCGTGAGCCATTAAATAAGATCGTTTCTTCCTAGTCGCTGTATTTATGTATTACCCTTTCAATCGCTTAAACGAACAAAATCCCTAGGATGGTTTCATTGGTGATGCAGCTATCTTTTCCATGTTTTTCTTACGCTTTTAATCTGTTACTCTGATCGTCTCAAGAGCAACTGCAATAACCTACAAATATCATAATTCCCTGATTTTAGAACAGAGAAACATCAAATAAGTTTAACACTATTTTTATTTTTTCCTAACCAAAATATAGTAAACCATCCAAACAAGTACCGTCATTGTCCTTTTTTTGTCAATTCGCGCATAAATACTTTCAGGAACACAATATCCTTATATATTTGTAAATCTTCTGAAAATAGGCTGCACTAAAAAGTATTTATCTTCACCTCTATGGACAAAAGGGCTACAATGATCTGGTTTAGAAATGATTTAAGACTTCATGACAATGAAGTATTTTATCAAGCTTCTGAAAAAAGTTCATTTATCATCCCGGTATACTGTTTTGATCCCCGATATTTCGACCGCAATCAATTTGGCACCTTAAATACCGGTGTTTTACGGGCGGCCTTTGTCATCGAAGCCGTGACCGCTTTAAAAGAAAAATTAAAGAGCCATGGTAGCGACTTATTAACTTATATTGGCAAGCCTGAAGATATTATCCCAAGAATAGCACAAAAATACCAAGTCAACGAAGTTTATCACCACCGCGAAGTGGCACTTCGGGAGACTTCTATATCGGAAAAAGTAGAAAGTGAGCTTTGGAGCAGTAAAATAAATTTGCGTCATTTCATTGGCCATACCCTGTACCACAAAGAAGACCTCCCTTTCCCTATTAAAGATATACCCAATGGTTTTTCTATTTTCAAGAAAAAAGTTGAGCGGGAAAGTCTAGTTCGGCAACCAATCCCATTTCCGACCAATTTCCTTACCCCTCCCCATCTCGAGGACACCAAAATCCCTTCATTAAAAGATTTAGGCTATTCAGAGGAGGAGATCAAATCTGTTGATGACATCTATATTCTCGGTGGCGAAGACACAGCGCTTAGTATTATGCATGCGGTATTGTCAACCTATCCGGAAACGGACCAGGACCCCTTGATTCTAGGGCCTTTTATAGCTTCAGGTGCCTTGTCACCTATTTTACTCTATAACAATATCAAAAAACTTGGTGAAGGTAAAAAGGACAAACGATTTGAAAAAATTGTCGACATTCTTCTCTGGCGCGATTATTTTAGGTTTATGCTTAAAAAATATCCGAATATATTTTTTAAGCCACAGGGCACTAAAAACAGCTCCCATCAGGATCATCCGACCTTAGAAGGAAATGAGGAATTATTTGAAAAATGGAAATCGGGCCATACAGAACATGATTTTATAAACAGTGTGATGGTCCAATTACAGAGGACCGGCTATATCCCTTATCAGGCACGCTTAATCGCAGCCAGCTATTTAGTTCATGAGTATCAGGTAAACTGGCTTCGTGGCGCCTCCTGGTATGAGGAACATCTATTAGACTATTCTCCGGCAACTGTTTATGGACAGTGGTCTCATATTGCCGGGGTTGGGACAAGTGAAAAAGACAATAAAGCACTAGATTGGCAAAAATTGATCAAAACTCATTTCCCAAATGGACTTCCAAAACTGGAGGAAATACTGGTTAAATAAATCTTCGGCAGAAATAAATAATTCCAATAGAAAATAAATTTGTAGTACGCTAGAAGCCCTTTTTAAATCATGCTAAAAATGTTAAGAATTGGATAGATTTATTGATTAAATTATTCAATTTCAGTATTAGAAACTCTTTTTTTATTCATAACTTTGACAAATTTCATAGTTTTAATTGTAAATGGACAATCTGACATATTTGAGTAATGCTGATTCGGCTTATGTCGATGGCTTATATCAATCGTACAAGCAAGATCCCCAATCGGTAGATTTCGGATGGCAAAAATTCTTTGAAGGTTTTGATTTCGGTCAAAATGCTGGTGGAACAACAAGTTCAGTAGGTGAAGCTACTCCTGAGCACGTATTGAAAGAAATCAATGTGCTGAACATGATCAATGGCTACCGTGACCGTGGCCACCTATTCACACACACTAACCCTGTTCGTGAGAGACGTAAATACTATCCTGGCAAGGAATTAGAAACGTTTGGTCTTGCTGAAGCAGACATGAACACCGTTTTTAATGCAGGTGTTGAAGTCGGTTTAGGTCCAGCAACATTAAAAGACATCCGTCAATTGGTGGAGGATACTTACTGCCGTTCTATTGGTGCAGAATTCAAATATATCCGTAACCCAGAAAAAATTAAATGGTTACAGGACCGTATGGAAGCGGACCGTAACATGCCAAAATTCTCTTTGGACACAAAAAAGAGAATTTTAAACAAATTAAACCACGCCGTTGTATTCGAAAACTTTTTAGGCACTAAGTTTTTAGGTCAAAAACGTTTCTCATTGGAAGGCGCAGAAAGTTTAATCCCAGCATTAGATTCAGTCATTGAAAAAGGTGCAGAAATCGGTATCCAGGAATTTGTTATCGGTATGGCTCACCGTGGCCGTCTGAATGTATTGACTAATATCATGGGTAAATCTTACAAATCAGTATTCTCTGAATTTGAAGGTAAGACTTACGCTGATGATCCTGAAGTAAACTTTGGTGGTGACGTAAAATACCATTTGGGCTTTTCATCTGAGGTCAAAACAAACGATGGCAAATCTGTCCACTTAAGTTTGGCTCCGAACCCTTCGCATTTGGAAACTGTAGATCCAATCGTTGAAGGTATGGTCCGTTCTAAGATTGATTTCAAATACGAAGGCGACTCTTCTAAAATTGCACCGATCATCATTCATGGTGACGCAGCAATTGCTGGACAAGGTGTAGTTTACGAAGTAACCCAAATGTCCAAACTCGATGGTTACAAAACTGGCGGTACGGTACATATTGTCATCAACAACCAGATTGGATTTACAACGAACTACAAGGATGCGCGTTCTGGAACATACTGTACAGACGTTGCAAAAATCACTTCTTCACCCGTGTTCCATGTGAACGGTGATGATGCTGAAGCGGTAGTTTATGCGATTAATTTAGCGGTTGAATACCGTCAAAAATATAAAACAGACGTATTTATCGATCTGTTATGTTATAGAAGATTTGGACACAATGAGGCTGATGAACCAAAATTCACGCAACCATTGTTGTATAAAATCATCGAAAAACATCCGAACCCGAAAGAAGTTTACGCTAAAAAATTAATTACTGAAGGAAGTATTGACGAGGCGTATTCTAAAAATATCGAGAAAGAATTTAAAGCTGAATTGCAAACTAAATTTGAGGAATCTAAAACAGTTGAGGTATTGACTGAAGAGATCCCGATGTTTAAAGGTGCATGGGAAGGATTGCGTCCTGCTAAAAAAGGTGAAGTATTAACAACCTCGGATAAAACGAAAGTTGCAAAAGATCTATTCTTAAAATTAGCGAAAGAAATCACAACCTTACCTTCGGACAAAAAATTCTTCCGTAAGATTACACGTTTGTTTGAAGATCGTGCCAAAATGATCACTGCTGATTCATACGATTGGGCAATGGGCGAATTGATGGCCTACGCGACATTATTGGATCAAGGTAACCGTGTACGTATCTCGGGTCAGGATGTACAACGTGGAACATTTTCACACCGTCATGCGGTATTGACGCTTGAAGATTCGGAAGAGAAATATGTTCCTTTAGCCAATATTAAAGGTGGCGATAAATTCTCTATCTACAATTCGTTACTTTCAGAATATGCTGTTTTGGGATTTGAATATGGTTATGCATCTTCTAATCCAAATTCGCTGACAATCTGGGAAGCTCAATTCGGAGATTTCTATAACGGTGCTCAAATCATCGTCGATCAATATTTATCGAGTGCAGAGACAAAATGGAAACGTTCTAACGGTTTAGTTATGATGCTTCCTCATGGTATGGAAGGTCAAGGTCCTGAGCACTCTTCAGCACGTATCGAAAGATTCTTAGAGTTATGTGCGGATGAGAATATGGTCTTAGCAAACTGTACTACTCCAGCTAACTATTTCCACTTGTTGCGTCGTCAACTTGTACGTGAGTTCCGTAAACCATTGGTTGTATTTACGCCAAAATCATTGTTGCGCCACCCTAAAGTGGTATCACCGTTGAAAGATTTTACAGAAGCTGCTTTCCAAGAGGTAATTGATGATGCAAATGTTGCTGCAAAAGACGTTAAACGCGTGTTATTCTGTTCGGGTAAAGTTTACTACGACTTATTAGAAAAACAAGAAACGGACAAACGCAAAGATATCGCTATCGTGAGATTGGAACAATTATTCCCAATTCCTACAGAGCAATTGAAAGCAATCCGTAAAAAATACAACAAGGCAAAAGAATTTGTTTGGGTTCAGGAAGAAAATGAGAACATGGGAGCATGGTCTTACTACTGCCGTAAACTAATGGGTACTGAGATTGCATTTACAGGTTTTGTTGCCCGTAAAGAAAGTGGAAGTACAGCTACGGGTTACATGAAACAACACGTTGCGCAACAAGCAGAAATCTTAAATAAATCATTCGAATAAAAACAATTTAAAATCAATTGCGTCTTATCTATAGGACGCAATTGTCAATAAAGAACATTATATATGAGCTTAGAAATTAAAGTACCAACCGTAGGTGAATCAATCACGGAGGTAACCTTATCACAATGGTTGAAACAAGATGGCGATTATGTGGAGATGGATGAAAACATCGCCGAACTGGAATCAGACAAAGCAACGTTTGAATTACCAGCTGAAAAAGCGGGTATCTTAAGAATCATTGCACAAGAAGGTGATACTTTAGAAATCGGTGCTGTTGTTTGTACAATTGAAGAAGGCGCTGCTCCTGCCGGTGGTTCAGCTCCAGCTGCTGCCCCTGCTGCAGAAGCGTCAAATGCAGCTCCAGTTGCGGCTGCCGCTGCAAAAGATGAAGATCCAGATAGCTATGCTGCTGGTACAGCTTCTCCTGCTGCTGCAAAAATCTTAAGAGAAAAAGGAATTGATCCTTCTACAATAAAAGGAACAGGTAAAGAAGGACGCATCACAAAAGAAGATGCCGAAAAAGCTCAACCTGTTGCTAAAGCAGCTGCACCAGCAGCAAAACCTGCCGCTGCTCCTGCTGCGACAGTTGCTCCGGTAGCGGGCTCTAGAAACGAACGTCGTGAGAAATTATCTTCATTACGTAAAACAATCGCAAAACGCTTAGTTGCCGTTAAAAACGAAACGGCGATGTTGACAACATTCAATGAAGTCAATATGCAGCCGATCATGGATCTTCGTGCTAAATATAAAGATACCTTTAAAGAGAAATTTGGAATCGGTCTTGGCTTCATGTCATTCTTTACAAAAGCAGTAACAACTGCATTAGCTGAATGGCCTGCCGTGAATGCACGTATCGAAGATAACGAGATTGTATATTCTGATTTCGCAGATATTTCAATCGCGGTTTCTGCCCCTAAAGGTTTAGTTGTTCCGATTATCCGTAACGCTGATGCAATGTCATTGGAACAAATCGAAAAAGCAATCGCTGCACTTGCCGTTAAAGCGCGTGACAACAAATTAACGATTGACGAGATGACTGGTGGTACATTTACAATTACCAACGGTGGTGTATTCGGATCAATGATGTCTACACCAATCATCAATGCTCCACAATCCGCAATCTTGGGTATGCACAACATCATCCAACGTCCTATTGCTGAAAATGGCCAAGTGGTGATCCGTCCAATGATGTATATTGCACTTTCTTATGATCACCGCATCATCGATGGTCGTGAATCAGTAAGCTTCTTGGTTCGTGTAAAACAATTATTGGAAGATCCAGCTCGTTTATTGTTGGGTGTTTAAACCGCAATAAAATTGGAAATATAAAAAGACCTATGCTTTGCGGCATAGGTCTTTTTTTTATGAAAGAGTGTCCTATTATTGGCCAGAAAGAACCTTCAGTTCGCTTCCATTACTGTTGGTGCCTGCGAAATCATGAAGGTTTTTATTGACATCGGAATAGAAACAATATACTTGACAAATATGAATCGGAGGTAGACGAATATGAATCGCCTTTTTAATTTCTCCCTTTTAATTTTTACTTTCATCTTGTTAAATATCAAGCATATCCTAATATACAGCCGCCCCTGTCATTTAAAGGCCGCATACGAATATGAAACTTGATATTAAGCAGACAATATCAAGCAAATGAAGTATAAAATTCTACTAACAACCGTATATCTATTACTCGCTGTAATGACATTGTTTGCCAACATGGCAAATCCAATGAGCCCCCATAGTATAACAGGACAGCTTGTTCCTGCCGCAAAGCTGAAAGTCACCAATGAGCGTATTGACATTCATCTTTTGGCAGACACTGCTGATTATAATTCGGACTATCGCAGTCACTTCAGCATTGTCTATAACATCCATGCAGAAGAGGCTATCGAATTGCCACTGGTATTTCTCGCTTTAAATATGGACGGATTAGATCGCATCCTTGTCAATCAGAACGAAATTGAAGGAAAAAAAATGGATCAGCCCGGTTCAAAATTTCCCTTTTTACGTTTAAAGGATGGCTATTATGAAATCAGCTACGACAGCGATGAATGGAAACGTATTTCGCTGAATGATGCATTTCATTTTACGGCTAAGCTACGCAAAGGTGATAACAGTATTCAGGTTCAATACAGCGCTTATATGGGCTATGACCGACGGGATATTCGGACCAGATACCAAATTGACTACCTCCTATTCCCTTCCAGGTACTGGTCGTCTTTTGGCCCGATTGAACTGTATCTGCACCTCGATGGAAAGATGGATGTACTTACACAGGATCTGGGAACCGCCAAATTACAGACAGACTCCATTGTTCACTGGAGGATTGATCAGGTAGAAAAGAAAGAAAGTTTTCATATTGAAGTTGGCTTAAAAATCTCTTTGTTAGCAAAAGCAATTCTTTGGTTACATCCCGAGCTGCTCGCCCTGATCGGCTCAATATGCCTGCTCTGCCTGCATATCCGCTGTATTTATCTAAAATACAAAACTGGCCGATACCGCTATGCACTCCTACTTGGAAATCTAATCATTCCAAGCTCTTTCTACTTTTTTATCTGGTTTTGGTCCAGTCTGGCCAACTATCTTGTCAATGGAGTCTTTGACGAAAAGTCCCGCGGTTTTATCCTGTTGGTCATCTTTACCTTACCCTTGATCTACCTCGTCTATGATTTGGTTTTGTTTATTATCGATAGAAGCATTCGCGCTAAATTGAACAGGTAGAAAACCGGCTGCTATTTTTTATAGGTCAGCTTGTTTTCAATCATACGGTTGTTATATTGCTGGATAAAAGCTTTCATCTTGGTCTCCATCGTATCCAATACCGCTGGATGTTGTTTTAACAGATCCTGTTTCATCAAGCGGTCCTTCTTAAGATCATAAAATGAAGTCACTTTCAGTCCATCATAAGACATCATATAATCTTTATAGTAGAGATTATAGCTTCCTGAGTTATTATTAAGCACAAAATTATCCTTACCCGGTTTGAAGGCATCTGAACCAAATGCGAAATAAGGCTCATCATAGTGCAGATAATTCAACACTGTCGGCATAATATCTATTTGCTGTACCAATTTATCCGCTTTGCCAACTAGATTATCACCAGGTGCATAAAATATAATAGGGATTTGGAAGCCCCCTGCTGCCGTTTGATATTCGGGCAGGTAGCTTACAGTAGCATGGTCCGCACAGATAACAAATACGGTATTCTTGTACCAGGGCATTTTCGATGCTGTTGCAAAAAATTCACGCAGTGCATTATCGGTATATCCAATGGGTTCCTGTACGGGCAAAGGTCCTTTAGGAAATTTCCCCTGATACTTTTCAGGCACCTTAAATGGGTGATGCGAAGATAAAGAGAAGAAACTAGCGAAAAATGGCTGATGAAACGTGTTGATCTTATTCGCTACAAATTGCAAAAACGGTTCGTCCCAGATTCCCCATATACCATCAAAGTCAGCGTCATTGTTATATTCGTTTTTACCAAAATAATGCTGGATACCCGCCAGTTTCATATAAGCGGAGAAGCCCATGCTGCCATTGGGTGCTCCGTGAAAAAAAGCAGTCTCATATCCCTTTTTCCCTAAAAGCTTCGCTAAGCTTGTGGTTTCATTTCCAGAATATATCGAAAGCACAAAAGGCTCACCTATGGAAGGAATGCCGGTAATGACCGATGGTAAAGCATCAATTGATTTACGGCCATTGGCATAAGTATCTGTAAATGTGTAAGCATTGCGGATTAATGAATCCAAAAAAGGCGTGTAACCTTTGTATTTTCCACCTTGGATATCTTTATTCAACTCACCAAAATGTTCTTTTGCAAAACTCTCTAAAATCAGAACGACGACATTTTTCTTCGCAAAGGGCTGGTCTGATTGCGGTACATGAATAGGGTTGTATAATTGCTCAAGCTCTTGTTCGGAATAATAATGGATAGGTTTAAGATTGACAGCCTTTAACGTTTTCAATATACTGAATGGCGTATTCAGCACAATATTCATTTCTTCCGGTGTCTCCACATAATCACCCGCATTGCTCAATGTAATGGGACGGGTACTATGGGCCCAACCGCCACGCACACCACCTATGAAAAGAAAAGCAGTCAGTAAAAATAAAGGCAATTGGATCAAAAATGACTTCCAGCTATATTTCGTAGTCCTTTCAATCTGAATAAGCTTATACGATTTAATCAAACCATACACAACCAGTACCAACACTATAATGAGATACCAATAATCCAAACAGAAATCAAAAGCCAGCTTCAACAGGTTGGATTCATTGGAAAATTGGTCAATTACCGTTCCTGTCGTCCTTTTTAGGGTAAATGGATAGTAGGCAAAATCAATCAGATTTAACGCTATACCAATTGAATTGGTCACGACAAAGATCCATTTTGCAACTTTTTGATAGATTTTATTCGATTTAAACGGACCTGGAACAGTCAGCATCACAATATAAAGAATATTAAAATACAGCAGGGCTACAATGTCGAATCGTACACCACCCGCAAACATCACCAAGAGCTTACCTGCATCGACATGGGGAAATAAGGAAGCATTGACGCCATAAAACCCCAATCGCAATAACGCATAGATGACCAAAAGAAAGATAAAACGAATTGCGACAGCAAAATAAGGTGCAAATACTCCTCTTAATTTCATAGCTCTAATATTTTAAAAATTCACGATATACGTCTTGATAATACGCTTTACCGATATTCAATAAGCTGTCTGTTTTGCCAGCGGGATATTCCTTATTGGACCTATAATTAATAATCCGTCCTACATTATCAAAAGAAACAGCCTGTTGAGGTGTGATCACTCCAAAGGCATCTTTGGAATTATAGAACGCTATTTGAGGTGTCGTCGGATTAAAAAGATCCCTGCTCCAATGATAACGATCTGTAGGGAGTTTCAGTTGTGTCAATAAGGTAGTCGCCAAATCCGTTTGATTGCCGATTCTATTGAATATTTTCCCACGATATTCAGGTTTGATCACATCACCGAAAAAGATCAGCGGAATATGAAAGCGATTGGGGTGAAATAGCTCCCATTTTTCTGAAGGAAGGCGATGTCCATGATCAGCCACAATTACGAAAAGGGTATTTTTATACCAAGCTTCCTTTTTAGCTTTATTGATAAAATCAAAAACAGCTGAATCCGTATAGTTTGCCGTACTTCGGAATTTATCCGCATTGGTAGCATTGCCAAATTTATAGCCGTGTTTTAACTCAAATGGTTCGTGATTAATTAAGGTAAAGATCGTCGAAAAGAAAGGTTGTTTTTCTTTTTTAAAATCCTTGATCATCTGATTAAAGACCACATGGTCATATACACCCCATGAGGCACGTTCTGCATCCAATCCAAAATTGGCGTTATCCACCACCCTAGACATCCCATGCGTCAGCATATACGATTTAAAATTGTAAAACTCGCTCTGACCACCATGATAAAATGATGTTTCATAGCCGGCATGATCGAACTCCTGTCCAATGGCAGGCATATTTTCATGTTTGTCGATATACTTGATAATACTCTCGGGTCCTTGTGCCGGAAAACCGCTCAAAACCGCTACCATGCCCTTATCGGATCGATCAGCAGCAGAATAAATATGGTCAAACAAAATACCGCCTTTAATCAATTCTTCCATGTGTGGCGTAATTCCCTTTTCCCCGCCAAGAGACTGAATGAGATCGCCGACAAAACTTTCCAACATAATAATAACGACATTCGGACGAGTCGTTGACAATACCTCAACGGCAGAATCAGGTTGGCTTTGAAAGGCAGGTCGTAGCTTGTCCTGAATATCCTTCTGATCCGCGTAATAATTATAGGGGTTTTTTAGCTTGGTACTTTCGGCAAAGAAATCCCGTAAAAAAGACCATTGGGTATTAACCGCTGCATGATTATAAAACGTTTCCTCGGAATAATAGGCTTTACTAGGGTTTAGTGTCGCTCTCCCATAACCACCGCGAATAAACGTGAAAAGTACAAAGACTCCGATTGCCAGTTTGAAAAAATTACCTACAGGAGATTTGATATTGAAAAAAGAGACTTTTTTAAACATCCAGCGGTACAGAAAATAACCACAGAATATACCGATCAACATCCCAACGATGGGGAGAAACACCGGCGTGGACTCAGCCGAAGCTACGGCTCCCGAAGGTGAGGCAAAAAATGCATCGATGGCACGTTTAGAAATTTTGTCACCCCATTCCCGGTAGATGTTAACATTGATAAAGCTTGTCACAAAGAACAATACCAGGACAATAATGGTATAGATATCCAGGATCAGCCGTTTGGGTTTCAGTTTTGGGAAAAAACTTAACATGCAATACACAAGAAACGGCAGCGCACATATATAGGAAACAGCAGAAAAATCCAGGTTCAAACCGTGGTAATAAATTCTGAAAATCTCCGTAAAATTCGAAAAACCTATTTTCTCAAAAAAAGCAGTAACAAAAATCAATCTATCTATAAAACAGATAATTAACCAGAACAGAAAATACTGTGTTAAAGCTCTAAGCTCATTAGCAAATCGTTGCATCCCTTCGTGTAAAAATAAAACAGGCAAATTTACATTAATTTACATGAAATACGGGCTAATTACTTAGTAATATGAAGAAAAGATTAAAAAAGTATAAATCCTGCGTTATGCTTTACACCACTTCAATAACCACCTCTTCTGCTTAGGAGGATCTTCAATAAACTTATTGCTTAGCCTTTATTCATAACTTCTTTTTGTTTGAGAACAAGATCAATGGATTACTAAGGAAAATAACATAGAATTCCTTACTTTTGTGTTCCTTAAAAGTTTGAATACAAAAATTTAAAATGAGCATAGCGAAAACTTACAATCCAAAAGAAGCTGAAGAAAAATGGTACAGCTATTGGAAAGCGAATGGATTTTTCCGTTCCACCCCGGACGAACGTGAACCTTACACGATTGTGATGCCTCCTCCGAATGTCACGGGAGTATTGCACATGGGGCATATGCTGAATAATACCATTCAAGACGTTTTGATTCGCCGCGCACGTATGCAGGGAAAAAACGCTTGTTGGGTACCGGGGACCGATCACGCCTCCATTGCCACTGAAGCTAAGGTCGTCGCTATGTTGAAAGAACAGGGAATTGACAAACGATCTTTATCGCGTGAAGATTTCTTAAAACATGCTTGGGAATGGAAGGAAAAATACGGTGGTATTATTCTAAAACAACTCGAAAAACTTGGCGCTTCCTGTGACTGGGATCGTACACGTTTTACCATGGATCCGGAGTTATATCAATCTGTTATCCGTGTATTCGTCGATCTTTATCATAAAGGATTGATTTATCGTGGTTACCGCATGGTCAACTGGGATCCTGAAGCAAAAACAAATATCTCAGACGAAGAGGTTATTTATAAAGAGAAAAACGGCAAATTATACCACCTGAAATATCAGGTTGAGGGAACAGATCAATATATTGTTGTGGCGACTACCCGTCCTGAAACCATCTTTGGTGACACAGCCGTGTGTATCAATCCCAATGATGAGCGCTACACCTGGTTAAAAGGAAAGCAAGTCATCGTTCCGATCGTTGGTAGAAAAGTGAACATCATTGAAGATGAATATGTCGATTTGGAGTTTGGTACAGGATGCCTTAAAGTTACTCCAGCGCACGATGTGAATGACTACGCACTAGGTAAAAAGCACAACCTGGAATTTGTCGACATCTTTACCGATGAAGCAAAACTGAACGACAATGGCCTGCATTACGCCGGCATGGATCGTTTTAAAGTCCGTAAGGAAATCGAGAAAGAGCTGGAGGAAAAAGGATTATTGGAGCAAGTTGAAAACTATACCAATAATGTTGGAACTTCAGAGCGAACAGGTGCTGTTATTGAGCCTAAAATCTCTAATCAGTGGTTCCTTAAAATGGAAGACTTGGCAAAACCTGCATTGGATAACGTCATGGACGATACCATTAAATTTCATCCGACGAAATTCAAAAATATTTACCGCAATTGGATGGAGAATGTTACCGACTGGAATATCTCAAGACAATTGTGGTGGGGGCACCAAATACCGGCTTATTTCTATGGCGATGGAAACGAAGACTTTGTGGTTGCACAAACGGTTGAAGAAGCCCTTGTTTTAGCGCAGGAAAAATCAGGTAATACAACGCTTCAATTGACCGATCTACGTCAAGATGAGGATGTGCTTGATACCTGGTTTTCAGCTTGGCTATGGCCAATTTCGGTTTTCAATGGCATCAACGAACCGGAAAATGCAGAAATCAACTACTATTACCCTACGCAAGATTTAGTCACTGCCCCAGACATCATTTTCTTTTGGGTAGCACGTATGATCGTTTCAGGATATGAATTCCGCGGACAATTGCCTTTTGAAAATGTTTATTTCACGGGTATTGTACGCGACAAACTGGGCCGTAAAATGTCTAAATCACTGGGCAACTCTCCTGATCCGATTGATTTAATGAATGAATATGGTGCAGATGCTACGCGGATGGGAATGTTATTGACTGCTCCAGCAGGTAATGACCTTCCTTTTGATGTAGAACTTTGTGTACAGGGCCGTAATTTTGCCAATAAGATCTGGAATGCATTCCGCTTGGTTAAAGGCTGGGAAATTACAGCTACTCCAGCTTCGGATTCAGATAAGATTTCGGCATCTTGGTTTGAAGCAAGGTTAAATCAAGCCTTGGTCGATATCGAAGAAAACTTCAAACACTATCGTTTATCAGATGCATTGATGACAACCTACAAATTGGTATGGGATGACTTCTGTGCCTGGTACCTTGAATTAGTGAAACCGGCTTATGGCTCCCCTATTTCTAGCGAAACCTTAGCAACAGTAAAATCTTTTTTCCAACGTATACTCACTTTAGTACATCCTTTCATGCCTTTCCTAACAGAAGAATTGTGGCATGACGAACTGTTCGGTGTGAAAGACGAGAAAGATTGCATTATCGTAGCCCCTTATCCTACAGCGAATGATTTTGATGAGCAGCTTATAAAAGATTTCGCTATCGCTCAACAGATTATTTCGGAAGTTCGGAATATTCGCAATTCTAAAGGTATCTCCCCTAAAGTTGCTTTACCATTAGCGATCAATCAACAATCGGACGTCAACCTGGAGCAATATATTGATATCATCACCAAGATTGCAAACTTGGAAGGCGTAACTTTTGTTTCTGAGAAAGTAGCTGGTGCCGCAAGTTTCCTTGCTGGCAAAGACGAATGTTATGTTACGTTGGAAAATAATATTGATGCGGATGCTGAACGTGAGCGTATCGAGAAAGAATTGGAATACCTAAAAGGCTTCCTTGTATCTGTAGACAAAAAGCTTTCCAATGAACGGTTTGTGCAAAATGCTAAACCTGAAATTGTTGAAAACGAAAAAAGTAAAAAGGCTGATGCCGAAGCGAAGATTAAAATTCTTCAAGAAAGCTTAACAGCATTAGGTTAACAGCTACGCTATAAATCTCGAAAAGTCCCGTGCAATGCACGGGACTTTTTTTATGTTTAACGAGCGGTCAAATTCGGAGATCATTCGGTGCTTGTTCGGTACTTCTTCGGAGCTCGTTCGGTGCTTCTTCGGTGCTTCTTCGGTTGCCAGCGAATAAGCTCCGTTAAATATCCGAAGTATATCCGATAAAAAAACGTATTAAGAGCGAATTTGATTGACAATTGTACCCCACGAAGAGCACGAGCTTTCACGAAAGAGCCCAACAGACGACTCAAGTAAATTTTGATCCGTCATGCACAGGCAATATATAGGACAAGGATATACGATAAAAACTTTTGAAACAAGAAGCAAAGCGCTTTGCCCTATTCCAAAATAACCCTACAGTTTATAATTAACCAAAGATCAACCATGCTGATAACTTTATATAAATTCCTGTAAAAAAATGAATAACTTTATAGGAGCGAACTTAAATTATATCATTATGGGATTCAAAGAGACATTTCAGATTAACGGTGAAAACCTTTTACAAAAGATCAAAGAAATCATTGCTGAGGGCAATGTGAGCAAAATCAGCATTTCGGACAAACATGGCAAAGAAATCATGAGCTTTCCAGTAACTGTTGGTGCCATAGGCTTGATCTTAGCACCTGTTTTTGCTGCAATCGGTGCTGTAGCCGCATTGCTTACAGAATGTACGATCACCGTAGAACGAAATACAAACAAGGAAGAAAAAGACAAAGAAGATAACAGCACTGATCCCCCTACAACGATAACCGTAAAATAATCAATTTAAAATTGACCGTTATGAAGATCTTTAAAAATATACTTTGTATTTTATTTGCCTTGCTATTCATCAATGCAGGGCTGGATAAACTTTTTCATTATATGCCTACGCCACCAATGGATATGGACATGAAAAAAGTATTTGAGGCTTTTGCCACGATCAAATGGCTAATGCCACTGGTTGGAATCATCGAACTCTTGGGCGGTTTATTGTTTATTTTCCCAAAAACGAGAACACTGGGTGCACTGGTCATCTTCCCCATACTCATTGGTATTTTTACCCACAACATGATTTTTTACAGCCAAATGGGACTAATTATTTGGGCTGTACTTTTCATTATTTGGCTATGGGTGGTATTCGAAAACTGGGGCAAGTATAAAAAACTGATGGAATAATTGCTTATATTCTTCTCCAAACGAATATCGAGCAGGATAATGCATCTATTAAATACCTATTACTTTGACAAATTGATAGGTATTTAATGTTTTTATTAACATAAAATTAAAAAACAAAAAACTTTGTACGACTAGAATGGTTTGGTCAATTATTTGATGTGTTTTTAGAACATTCCCACGATAAAATGATTTTATACAAGGGAAATGAAGAGCTGTCTAATATTTGCTAGCAAGTATAGTACATAAATTAAACTTGCATTTACACGCAAATTTACCTTAGTTTGCTGAAATCGTGGCGATATACGTTATATATCTGAAAACTTAGCAAACTTTTTTCCGTTTTAATTTTTATTAATAGATACTTAAATCAAATTATACGTTGAACAGATTTACCCGAATTGCTTTCAAAACAATATTGTGGATTATTGGAGTAATAATTGCGCTGGCTATTTTAATCGTATTTTTAATCAGAATACCCTCCGTTCAGAATTATATTGCTGGAAAAGTAACACACTATGTGGAAGGTAAGATCGGTACCCCCGTTAAAATTGGCTACATTAATATTGATTTCCCTAAAAAACTGGTTTTAGAGGACATCTATTTAGCTGACCAAAGCAAGGATACCTTAGTAGCAGGAAAAAGCATAGCTGTCGATATCAACATGCTAAAACTTCTGAAAAATACCGTTGAAATTCAAAGCATTGAAGCAGAAGGAATCACCGCAAAAATCCGCCGTACATTGCCGGACAGTTCATTCAACTTTGATTATATTGTTAAAGCTTTCGCTTCTCAAAAGGAAAGCAAACCGACTGCAGACAGCAGTTCAGCCCTTCTATTTAACCTTGATAAGGTCAAATTTGATAAATTTCATATTGTCTATGCCGATGATGTTATTGGAACGAGTGCTGATGTTTACCTGAACAGCCTAAATACCAACGTCAAGAAGTTCGACCTCACAAAAAACATGGCTTTCAATCTGCCCAAAGTGAAGATAGATGGTCTGAGTGCCACAGTGAAACAATGGCGACCAGTTGTTGATGGCACGGCACCCACGGTCAAAGATTTTGGCATTACAGATAAAACGGCACAAGTAACCACCTTGCTTCCCGATGTCGGTATACAGATTGCTGACCTGACCAATATCTTAGTGCGCTATGAGGATCAATCCAGTCTGCTGAATACAAAATTTTATATCAAAAATCTTCATGCAGACATTAACAAGATCGACCTTAACAAAGAACTTGTCGATATTCAAACGATCAATCTTGACGGTTCAGACAATAATGTGCTCTTTGGAAAGATCCAGAAAAAAGTAAACACAGAAGCGAAAAACACCGCGGATACCACCAAAATAAACTGGGTTGTCTCAGCCAAAGAAATCCAAATCAACAATACAAGCTTAGCGTATAGAGACAACAATCAGGCCCGTATGAAAGGCTTTGATTACTTCAATATTAAGATCCCTGGAATGAAAACCAGTTTAAATGATCTTTACTATAGCGCCGATTCGATCAGCGGATCATTAAAAGAGCTTGTAGCCTCTGATCATTCCGGGTTTGTGATCAAGCAATTGAAAGGGGATTTTAAGTATACAAATACCGGCGCGGAGATCAAAAACCTGTACGCAGAAACACCACGTACCCTACTGCGTGATTACTTAAAAGTAACCTATCCATCTTTGGATATTATTGCCAAAAAGCCAGAGCTGATCTATGTCAATGCAACGATCAAAAAGAGCCACGTAGATATGCGCGACATCTACTATTTTGCTCCTTTTTTGGATACCATGCAGGTGATGAAACCATTGATGGACAAAAAGTTTAATATTGATGGTCGCGTTGTGGGTAAGGTAAATGATTTAAATATTCCGGCAATTGATTTCCAAACCCTGTCCAATACACGTGTCATTGCAAGTCTGCATTTAAAGGGTCTACCCAACGTCGATAAAATGTCAATGGATCTTAATTTAAAGAAATTGACCACAGGACGTTCGGATATCGAAAAGCTGGTTTCAAAAAAAATGCTTCCTAGCGGAATAGAGTTGCCCAATACGATCGGCCTTACCGGAACTTTTAATGGTGGGATGAATGCCTTTAACACCAATCTTTCGCTGGTAACAGAGAAAGGAACAGCCAAGTTCAATGGTAAAGTAGGCATGATAGGTCGCGATACAACCTATGATGCATTTGTGAGTATTCGTGATTTTGACATTGGTAAGATCATGAAAATGGACAGTACATTAGGCATACTTTCATTTGAGGGAAAAATCAAAGGTCATGGAACAGATCCGAAGAAACTTGTCGCCAATTTTGATGGCAAAGTAAATCGAATGGATGCGATGGGTTATCGTTATCAGAATATCGATATGAATCTCACTGCCGATAAAGGTGATATCAAAGCCTCTGTGGTTAGTCCCGACCCTAATATTCAATTGAAGTTAAATGCAACGGCCAACATGAAGTCCAAATATCCGCAGGTGGATTTTGAGCTTATGGTAGATACCATTAATCTTAAAAACTTAAAATTAATGGACGACGATCTCAAATACCACGGTAAACTTGTGGGCAATTTCAGTTCAGCCGATCCGAATTTTTTAAATGGGGAGGCACATATCACCAATTCATCCATTCTTTACAACGACGCATATTATACTTTAGACAGCATTTCACTTGTTGCAAAAGCCGATACCAGCCGCAATTTGCTGCTACTCAAATCAGACTTTTTGAATGCCCATTTGGTCGGAAAATACAAAATTTTAGAGTTGCAGAATGCCATTCAAGACATTTTACAGGTATACTACCAGCCGGGAAAAGGTGTTAAAGTTCCCAAATATGAGCCTCAGAATATTGAGTTTTCCGCCCAATTGACCAGGACTAAATTTGTAAAGGATTTTCTTCCAGAACTAACGGAAATGTCTGATATTACGTTGGATGGTATGTTCAATAGTCAGTCAAAAACTATTCTTGCGAAATTGGATGCCCCTAAAATCACCTATAGTGGCACCGAAATCAATAACGTCACCTTGGATATTAATACCTTGGACAGTACACTTTACTACTCGGCCTTGATCAATAAAATCAAGGTGAGCAATATCGAACTGGTGAATACAGTCTTCAGTGGTAAAGTCATTCAAAACAATTTGGATTTTGGCCTTTGGATTAAAGACAAGAAAGAGAAAGAGCAGTATCATTTGGGCGCCAATATGCGCGTTGATAATGGAGCGTTTGTTTTTAGCCTACTTCAGGATGGCCTTATGCTGAACTACGACAAGTGGACGATAAATCCAAACAACGTGCTCAAATTTGGAAGCACGGGTATTCAGGCCAATGACTTTATCTTAAGTAATAAAGGACAAGAGCTGAGTATATCATCGCAGGATAGTGTGCTCAATTCGCCACTCAACATTGCCTTTAAAAATTTCCGCATTGAGACATTAAGTAAAATGCTTGAAAGTGAAACAGTCGATCTTGGCGGCGGGATTAATGGTCAGGCAACCATATCACGTTTGGAAAGTAGCCCTGTATTTGTATCCGATCTTACGATCGACAAATTCTATATTGGACAAGATACTGTCGGTAATGTCAACATAAAAGTTAACAATGAAAAGGAAAACACCTATAATGCGAATATCAGTATCAGTGAAAATGGCAATAATGTCGTATTAAGTGGTGATTTCATCAATCCTCCAAAGGGAGAAGCAACCCTGGATTTCACCTTGGATATTGCGCCACTCTCCATGCAGACAGTTCAGGCATTCAGTTTGGGTTATCTAAAAGACTCGAAAGGAAATCTTGAAGGCCAGTTAAAAATAACGGGATCGCCATCCAAACCACTCATTAACGGCGATGTGAAGTTTAAAGATGCACAATTCAATATTGCTATGTTGAATGCACTTTTCAAAGCTAAAGATGAAACCATTCATTTGGATGAAAGGGGTATTACTTTCCCTAAATTTGCATTAGAAGACAAGAAAGGAAATATTGCCAAGGTAACAGGATCCATAGAAACCAAAACGTATACTGATTTTGATTTTAATCTCAATATCAATACGGACAATTTTGAGGTGCTCAATTCAACACAAAGCGACAACGATATGTTCTATGGTAAAATGTATCTTACCTCGAACCTTCGCATTCGGGGAAATCTTGATAAGCCTATCGTTGATGGTACAATCAAGGTATTAGATGATACCGATTTCACCTTTGTTATGCCAAACGAAGATCCCGGGATGGCGGATCGTAAAGGGGTTGTCGAATTTGTTGATAAGAGTGATACCACAAGAGCCAACGTATTTGCTAAATTAGATTCGATGACCGTAACCCGTCTGACGGGAATCGACGTAGATCTGAATCTTCAAACGGATAAAGATGCCAAATTTAAGATCCTCTTGGATGCCGGTTCACAGGATGCACTGAATATCCAAGGAGAAGCGGAACTGAACGCAGGCATTGATGCGAGCAGCAAAATTACCTTGTCAGGTACATTTACCGTAGACAAAGGGAGCTATTCATTCAGTTTTGGTCCCGTAAAAAAAGATTTTACATTCCGAAAAGGAAGTACGATCACCTGGAACGGAGATCCCTTGGATGCGCAGCTTAATATCACAGCGGCATACACAACCAAAGCTCCAACGCTGGAGCTTGTAGCGACGCAACTGGGATCAGAAAATGCTAATTTATACAAGCAACGTATTCCTTTCAATGTCTTGTTGAAGATTACAGACAAATTGTTCCAACCGCAACTGAATTTTGATATCGACTTGGACGAAAACAACTCCGTTGTTTCCCAAGATGTGATCAGCAAAGTAAATAACGCATTGACCACCTTGCGTGAAAATCCATCTGAACTGAACAAACAGGTCTTTTCACTCATCGTTTTAGGACGCTTTATGTCGACCAATCCATTTGAAAGTTTATCCGGTGGGGGCGGCACAGAAGCCATTGTCAGAAATAGCATCAGTTCATTCCTGAGCGGTCAATTGAACCGCCTTGCCTCCGAGCTTATCACCGGAGTAGAACTGGATTTCAACTTAACTTCGGAGGAAGATTATGCTACTGGAGCGGGCCAAACCCGAACAGATCTGAATATCGGTGTATCTAAAATGCTTTTAAATGATCGTCTAAAAATTACCGTTGGTTCTAATTTTGAGGTTGAAGGAAATACACGTCCGGGAGAAACCGCCAACAATATTGCTGGGGATATCCAATTGGATTATCAACTTTCGCAAGATGGCCGTTATTTTGCACGGGTATATCGTAAAAATCAATATCAGGTTACGCTCCAAGGCCAATATGTAGAAACAGGTATCGGATTTATCATCAATATGGATTACAACAGGTTCCGGGAAATCTGGATGAGTTCGAAAAAACTCAAAGCGTACTATGACACGAATAGCAAAGGTTTCAGAAAACGTTTTGATGTGGAACGTATGGAAACCGATTCAGTGTATCGTGATAGCGTACGCACAGTCATCAGAGATAGTTTGATGACCCATAGCCCTGAGTACAGAAAACGTATGGAGGAAAGAGAACAAGAGAAACGTAAACAACAGTTGGACTCCAGTAAAAACACGCCGAAAAGCGATAGTCCAAAATCAACTATAGATACCATCAGAACGACAGCTATAAAAAATGAAGATGAGGAAAGGAGTTATCATGCAAGCTAAACTAAAGTATATTGTTGGAATAGTTTCATGCGCTGCATTTCTAGCATCCTGTTCTTCAACCAAGAATCTGAAAGAAGGAGAAAGCTTATATGTTAAAGGCAACGTGATAGTCGATTCGGACACCATCTCCAAGGAAAACAAGGAAAAGATTGCGACGCATTTAGAAGCGGCATTGATGCCCAAACCCAATAAACGTCTAGCTGGCGTACCATTCAAGTTGTACTTCAACAATATGGCCGGCGATTCTGTAGGGAATAATATCATTAAAAAATTTTTCAAGAAAATTGGTGAGAAACCGGTATTGTTGAGCGATGTCAATCGCGAGTACAATGAAAATCTACTGCGTAATCGTCTGGAGAATTTTGGTTTCTTTAATGCTGAAGTAAAATCCGACACTTTAGTTGAAAACAAAAAAGCAACGGTTAATTATACGGCCAAGCCAAATTTTATCTACCGAATAAGATCTGTTCAATTTGATATTGACAGCACCACACAGCTGGGTAAAGATATTCGTTCGAGCTCCGATCAAAGTCTCTTACAGGTGGGCAAAAATTATAGCCTTGATGTTATCCTAAATGAGCGTGACCGCATCGACAATGACCTCAAAAATAAAGGGTATTATTATTTCAGCCCTGATTACATCCTGGTTCAGGTAGACAGTTCACACCGGAACAACAAGGTCGACATGTATGTTACTGTAAAGAAGGAAACACCGGCACAGGCGAGGGTACCGTCAAAGATCAATAAAATCTACGTTTACCCGAACTACACGGAAACAAGCACCGGTTATCAGCGATCCACCCGTAACGCGGAACTATATGATAGCAGCTACTATTTTATAGACCGCCAGCATCTTTATAGAAAGCCTGTTATCGCGAATCATATCTTCTTCCACCCCGGCGACGTCTACAACCGTAATGCCCACAACCAAACCATCAGCCATCTGGTGAATCTCAATAGCTGGAAATTTGTCAAAAATAACTTTGTTGACAGCAAAGAAGTTCCCAATGCACTAGACGTCTACTACTACTTAACCCCATTGCCAAAAAAATCACTCCGTGTGGAACTTTTGGGAAAAATGGCTTCGGTATACAATGGTACAGAAGTTAATGTCAACTGGACTTTACGCAACGCATTTAAAGGCGCAGAACAGTTAAGTTTTAATGTATTCGGTGGTTATGAAACCCAGACCGGTGGATCAGCTGACCTCAATTCGAGTTATTACCGTTACGGGATGGAGGCTACACTGACTTTCCCGCGGATATTGTCCCCTTTTGGAAGGATTTCTCCTACGCGACGTTTTATTCCGAAGACTTATGTCAAAGGCCGCTATGAATTTTTAAATCGCCGCAAAGCATATACCTTAAATTCCATCGCATTGGATTACGGTTATATCTGGCAGGAGTCTGAAGAGAAGCAGCACGATCTTGCGTTAATGGAGATTACCTATGTTCAGCCTAAAGGTATTTCTGAAAACTACCAAAAACAAATGGATACTATTCCGGCGTTAAGGCACGCAATAGATCCACAATTTACGATTGGCCCAAATTATAACTTCACGTTTCAAAATACGATGAAGCAGCATTTGAAAAATACATTTTATTTCAAAGGCAACCTGGACCTCTCGGGGAATATACTCGGTTTGATAAAAGGAGCTGATTTCAATAAAGGGAAAACGTTCAAATTGTTCGATGCTTATTTCTCCCAATATATCAAGATCAGTGGCGATGGCAGACACTATCTCAAATTGTCGGAGAATTCGCAGCTTGCTTCTCGGGTCAGTTTAGGATTAAGCTATTCCTATGGTAACTCTCGGTCACTTCCCTATTTAAAACAATATTATGTGGGTGGACCTAACAGTATCCGTGCATTTGGTGCTCGTGCAATTGGACCAGGAACAGTTGCCCCTGAAAAATTAAGCAACGGCCTCTTCTATGCCGACCAGACCGGTGATATCAAATTGGAACTTAACACAGAATACAGAGCTAAATTAGCAGGCTTTGTTCATTGGGCAGCATTCATTGATGCCGGGAACGTGTGGTTGCAACGGGATGATGTCAACAAGCCGGGTGGTAAGTTCAGCAAGAACTTTTTAAATGAATTAGCCGTCGGCGGTGGAGCTGGATTACGCTTCGACTTTACGTTTTTGATCATTCGTACAGATATGTCCATACCTTTCCGCATTCCCTATCTTCCAAAAGGAGAACGTTGGGTATTTAAGGATATCGACTTTGGAAGTTCAAAATGGAGAAAGGATAATTTGATGTTCAACCTAGCCATCGGCTATCCGTTCTAGGATTTCAAATTTGATTTTACACGATAGAAATAACAGGCTTGAACGAATTTCAGGCCTGTTATTTTTTTTGCTATTTTATAAAAGTCATCGATTTTGGAGGGGTCTATTTCTTATGTCAAAAAACAAGTTATTCCCGCTAAATACATTGATTTACTGACAATAATTGATTAAATTCAAGAATTATTTAATAATCCACATAAATGCTCATGAAATATCCATATAAAAAAAGTACAAGCATTCGTGAAGATGGACCGGGTATGCGATGTGGCATAAAAACCGCCGAAGGCAGCTATATAATTAAAAGGCAGATGTATATACTTAAGCGGACAATTAGCTCATGAATAAACAAATAATTTACATATGAAAGTAACTATTGTTGGTGCTGGAGCTGTAGGCGCAACTACAGCGGACAATTTAATCCGTCGAAATGTCGCAGAGGAGATTGTATTATTGGATATTAAAGAAGGTTTTGCAGAAGGCAAAGCGCAAGATATGGCACAAACTGCCGCATTATTGGGTTTTGAATCAAAAATCAAGGGGGTAACCAATGATTATCTGTCAACTGCAGGTTCAACTGTTGCCGTTATTACGTCGGGGATTCCACGTAAACCTGGAATGACACGCGAAGAATTGATTGGGACAAATGCCAATATTGTCAAGTCGGTTGTCGAAAACTTAGTAAAACATTCTCCGGATATTATCATTGTTATCGTATCTAATCCCATGGATACCATGACCTATCTAGCACTTAAATCAAGTGGATTGCCTAAGAATAGAATTATTGGAATGGGCGGTACATTGGATTCAGCACGATTCAAATATCAACTGAGTGAAAAACTGAATGCTTCTGCGGCCGATCTCAATGCCATTGTCATTGGCGGTCATGGAGATACAACAATGATACCACTCATCAAGCACTCCACGTGGAACAGTATTCCAGTCACTGATTTCCTTACCCCGGAAGAGCAAGGCGAAATTGTACACAAAACTATGGTTGGTGGAGCAACATTAACCAGCCTAATCGGCACCTCAGCCTGGTATGCTCCGGGAGCCGCAACAGCTGCAGTCGTCGAAAGTATCGTACGTGATCAAGGAAAATTATTTACAGCATCCGTTTATTTGGAAGGTGAATTTGGTCAAGAAGATATCAATCTGGGCGTACCGGTTATCATCAATAAAAAAGGATGGGATCGCATCGTCCCCATTCAACTCGATGACGAGGACAAAGAAAAATTCAATAAAAGTGCAGAAGCAGTACGTACAATGAATAATGTACTGAAAGAAATAAAAGCGCTGTAGCTCATAAACAATAAAAAGATAAGCTGTAGCTTATAAACTATCAAGAGATAAAAAGCTGTTATTCTATCAATAACAGCTTTTTTTATGAACGTTCAACACGCACTGCGGGTTTTAAAATTTCTTTTTTAAGGGAATTTTTGGGTATGTTTGGCTATATGACAACAGTACCATTTCAATTATTGGATTTACAAGGCCAGGGCACACACATTTTAGTCGATGTAGAAATATATAATCGTTCGTTCAAGATGGTAGTTGATACTGGCGCATCTAAAACTGTATTTGATAAAACGCAATTGGGGCATCTTTTGGATGACCAATTGCAGCTTGAACCTTCAGAAACATTATCAACAGGACTTGGCACCAATTCAATGGAGAGTTTCAATATAAAAATTCCGAGTCTGACATTAGGTGAATGGCAGATAAAAAACTTAAATACTGCGGTATTGGATTTAAGCTCGATCAATTATGCCTATCAGCAGATGGATCTCGAACCAGTGATCGGCGTATTGGGTGGAGATATTTTTGCAGACTATGGCGCTGTCATTGATTATGCAAAGCGCACCTTAAAATTAAGAACCCGGAAATTAAAACTTAAATAGACGTTTGTGGATATGGAGCCGGAGATAGCTATAGTACACAATTGCAATCAATATCCCCAGTCCCCCCATGACGTATAATGTCGTTCGAAGCCCACAGTAACTGGCTAAGGAACCTATCATCAATGTACCAATGGGAAATATCCCCTGAAAAGCCATGACGTAATACGAGATTGCCCGAGCACGATAGATCGGTATGGCATGCGTCTGAATATATGTATTGATACTTGAGTTTTGCATCATCATGGCAAAGGATACCAACATCACATAGACGAGTGCCATCTGCAGCATACTCGAATGCGCCAAAAACAATAATGCAACTCCCATAAGCGCAGCAGCCCCCATCACCTGATAGCGCAAATTGGTACCCGATTTTAAACGGGCCATATTAAAAGCACCAATCATGGCACCCAGGCCGGCCGCACTTTCAAACCAGGAGAACGTACGTTCATCACCATGAAACATTTCTTTTGCTATGGCTGGCAGCAACGAGGTATACGGAATAACGATCAAGCTGGAGAATGTCATGATAATAATCAGCGAGGAGATGTGCGGTGAACGTTTGAGGTAACGAAAGCCTTCGACCAAGCCTTCCCAATTGCTTCCCTTGCTCAGTTGAACATGTGTTTCATCGACCTTCATCATCAATAATGTAATAATAACCGGAACAAAACTGATAAAATTCAGGGCAAAACAGACGAGTTCACCGTATGTACTCAGTAAAATACCGCCTATAGCAGGGCCCAACATTCGTGCGCCATTGAAAATTGTTGAATTCAGCGCTATGGCATTCGGCAGATCTTTACGGTCCCCAACCAAATACATCATGAGCGACTGACGCCCCAAAACATCGAAGGAATTAATAACTCCTTGTATAAGACCTAAGATGGAAAGCCATAAGACACTCTCCCATTTCAGATAAACGACCAAGGTCAAGATCCCAGCCTGTATCATCAAACCAATTTGGGTTATCAGAACCAATTTATACTTTTTATGCTTATCGACAAAACTGCCGATAAATGGAGACAGGACCAAAGAAGGCAATAGGGAGATAAACTGCACAAAACCAAGCCAAAACACAGATCCGGTCAATTCATAGACTAACCAACTGATGGCTATCCGCTGCATCCAAGTTCCCATAAGGGAAATTGCTTGACCTATAACATGTAACCGGAAATTTCTATAATGGAGCGAACGAAAAACCTGCATATGTAAAGATAATACTATATTAAAAGTATAACAAAAAATTAGGAGAAGAGATTCCTTTTTGCTAAAATAAAGATACAATAGGTGAAAATCAATGCTTCAATACTGGAATATAATCAATAACTTTGCATCATTATTTCGAACTTTAGAATAATCAAATAATTATCATTCAATAACATATACAATGAAATTTTTTATTGACACAGCGAACCTAGAGCAAATCAAAGAAGCCCAAGACTTAGGCGTATTAGACGGGGTAACAACCAATCCAAGTTTAATGGCTAAAGAAGGTATTAGCGGTGATGAAAACGTAATCAACCATTATAAAGCGATCTGTGCAATCGTTGATGGCGATGTCAGTGCTGAAGTTATTTCTACAAATTATGAAGAAATGATCAAAGAAGGAGAAGCGTTAGCAGCTCTTGACAGCAAGATAGTTGTTAAAGTCCCTATGATCAAAGATGGCGTAAAAGCAATTAAATATTTCAGCAAAAAAGGTATTAAAACAAATTGTACATTGGTATTTACAGCTGGTCAGGCACTATTGGCTGCTAAAGCTGGGGCAACCTATGTATCTCCTTTTATCGGTCGTTTGGATGATATCTCTACAGATGGATTAGCGTTGATCGAAGATATTCGTTTAATCTATGATAACTACAACTATCCTACACAAATTTTAGCTGCTTCTGTACGTCACAGTGCACACATTTTAGGATGTGCTAAAATCGGTGCTGATGTTATGACAGGTCCTTTATCAGCGATCCTAGCGTTATTGAAACACCCATTGACAGACAGCGGTCTAGCGACATTCTTAGCTGATCACGCTAAAGCTGCAGGCAAATAAGATTCCTATATTTCGATATAGTAACGAAAACCGATAAGTAAGATGACACGAATCTTAAACTTATCGGTTTTCTTATTTTTAATAGATTCCGTATTTTTGTACTGTCAAAAGCATCTTTGAGAAAGGAAATGGCCCATTTCTGTTCGTTAATGGTCTATGCAAAGGAAAAAATACGATGAATAAATTCGTCGGATAGTTTTTAAACTTGCAAATAAAAGTAAATTTCTCTTAGTTTGTATTTGATCTAAGGCTTAACGAAGAAATCCATGGAAGATTCCAACACTGTATATCCAGAAATTCTCAAACGAAATAGTTTAAAAGTTACCCAACCCCGGTTGAAGGTACTTGAAATTATTTCGAGGAAAGAGTCTGCAATTTCGCAGCCGGAACTGGAAAAATTACTGGGCAAGGATATTGACCGTGTCACATTATACCGGGTATTGGCCAGCTTTGAAGAGAAAGGGATTATCCATAAAATCTTTGATCTACACGGTACAGCTACTTACGCCATGTGTTCGACAAACTGTTCAGAACATGATCATCATGACCAACACGTACATTTTATTTGCCGGGTATGCAATTCTGTGTACTGTCTGGAAGATATGATCTTACCAAAAGTATCGATCCCAGAAGGCTTCAGTCTCGAAGCGATAGCCGTAAATGCACTTGGTGTGTGCAATCATTGCAAAAAGTAAATCAGGCTGTACGAATCCAAAACTATTTTTCGGCTGAACTGTCTATACATTGGCTATCGGAAGATGCTCCGTTTAGCTCGTTATTGTCGTTTCAAATGCTGTTTTTTTCGTACATTGTAGTGGCATCGATCTTGATGTACGGCTCGCTCATGATCTATTGTATCGGCTGAATTTACAAATTCGCTATCACAGCCATTTCGCTGCAATAGGAAGACTGCCGCAAATCGATGCAAATGAATAATTAACAAATAATAATTGGATGAAAACAAGAAAAGAAAATCCATATAAAGAGGTCTTAACACAACTGATTATCGATATCTTCGAAAAATCGGGTAATAAGCCGCTCAACTATAAACAAGTTTCGTCAAAATTGAATCTTACCGATAATGACTCAAAAGTTGCTATAGCCGATATTTTACATGATAATGTAAGAAATGGGCTTTTTATTGAGGTCGAGCGCGGCAAATTTAATCTGAAACAACTTAAAGTTTATGTCACAGGAAAAGTAGATATGACTGCAGACGGTTCTGCCTATGTAATTCCTGATGACGAATTTGAAAATGACATCTATATCGCTCCACGGAAACTTAGACAGGCACTCCATGGCGATATTGTGAAGGTCCATACCTTCGAAAAAAGAAAAGGTGGCCGTAAGAAAGAGGGTGAAGTCGTTGAAATCCTGCAAAGGGCCAAGACTGATTTCACGGGAACGATCAGCATCTCCAACAATTTTGCTTTTTTTATTGCGGATGACCGCAAGATGTTACACGACATTTTTATCCCTTTGGACAATCTGAATGGAGCCAAGGATAAGGAAAAAGTGGTCGTTTCGATTATCGACTGGCCAAGCGGGAGCAAAAATCCTGTCGGAACGGTAAAACATGTTTTGGGTACCAAGGGGGAAAATAACACCGAGATGAACGCTATTTTGGCCGACTATGGTTTCCCATTGGAGTTCCCTAAAAAAGTTGAAGCTGAAGCCAATCAGATTTCGGAAAAAATAAGCGCGGAACAAATTGCAAAGCGGCGTGATTTTAGAAACGTTACGACCTTTACCATTGACCCAGCGGATGCAAAAGATTTCGATGACGCCATCTCCTTTCAAAAATTAGAGAATGGCAATTATGAAATCGGTGTTCATATTGCGGATGTTTCGCATTTTGTCATACCCGACACAGAATTGGACAAAGAAGCATTCAACCGCGGCACATCCGTCTATCTGGTTGACCGCGTTATTCCGATGCTTCCGGAGCGTCTTTCCAATGGTGTCTGTTCGCTACGTCCGCATGAAGATAAACTTTGTTTTTCGGCTGTTTTTGAATTGGACGAAAAAGCCAATGTGCATGATCAATGGTTCGGCCGTACGATTATCCATTCGGACCGACGTTTCAGTTATGAAGAAGCACAGGAGGTGATCGAAACGAAATCGGGTGATTTCAGTGAAGAGATCCTGAAATTAAATGAACTGGCTTATATTCTGCGGGAGCGTAAGTTCAAAAATGGTGCAATAGCCTTTGAAAGTGAAGAGGTAAAATTCACCTTGGATGAAAATGGCAAACCTACAGGGGTATATACCAAAGTCCGTAAAGATGCGCACAAGCTGATTGAAGATTTTATGTTATTGGCGAACCGAAAGGTTGCCGAGTTTATTGGCAAACAAGGCCGTGGAAAAAACAAGCTTACTTTTGTATACCGGTTCCACGATGTACCTAATCCGGAGACGCTGACAACTTTCTCTCAATTTGCAGCGCGGTTTGGTCATAAATTGACCATCAAAACGGATAAGGAAACAGCGAAATCTTTAAATGCGCTGATGACGAAGATAGAAGGTAGCAAAGAGCAAAATATGCTGACTTCACTTGCGGTACGTTCGATGGCCAAAGCGATCTATACGACAAAGAAGACAAGTCACTATGGACTCGCATTTGATTATTACACCCATTTCACCTCTCCTATCCGTCGTTATCCCGATGTGATGGTACACCGTCTTTTACAATTCTATCTGGAGGGCGGTACCAAGATCAATGCGGAGCATTACGAGAAAATGGCCGAACATTCTTCACAAATGGAGAAAAAAGCGGCTGAAGCCGAACGTGCATCGATTAAGTACAAACAGGCAGAATACTTGCAGGATCAAATTGGTACGGAATATACGGGTATTGTCTCGGGTGTTACCGAATGGGGGATGTATGTGGAGATTGAGGAAAACAAATGTGAGGGTATGGTCAGGCTGCGGGATATCACCGATGACTTTTACGTACTTGACGAGAAGAACTATGCGATTATTGGCCAACGGAAGAAAAAGAAATTCCAGCTGGGTGATGAGGTTCAAATCCGCGTAAAGAAAGTGGATCTTGATAAACGGCAGATTGATTTTACGTTGTTGAGTTAAGAATAAAAAAAGAGCGTTATTATTCAAAATTAACGCTCTTTTTCTTAAAAAATTGATTGTAAAAAACCTGAGTTTGTATTAAAAAAATAAAACAACTTAGTTTCTACAGACACATCTCGAAAATACTAACATACTAATATGTTAATGAGACTGATATAGGAGTTACTCCAGATTTAATTTCCTGAGATTTCTCAACAATTACTTTCCCTCCCTGCTCAACCTTGTATGTAAGTGTAAATGGTTGCTTAATTGTAAATGCAGAAATATTTACACTAGCAGTCAAATAATTAGCCGGTGATTCCAAAACAGCAGTTTTACCTCCTTGAAAATACTCTTTTTCAACTGAATATAACACTTGACCTGTTGTCCCTGCAGCTCCATTAACAGTCCACGTTTGTGGCTTAGCATCGCCTCCCGCAGACCCACAAGATACAGACACATCTCCACCGTCAACAGTGAAAGATGAAGAAGTTGTAACTGTAACCTTAAGAGCCCCTTTGTTCTCTGATGGTACAGTATTATCGTCGTCCTTTGAGCATCCAACAAAAGCGAAGGTTACCAAGGCCAGTACCACTGCATACATTAATTTCATTTTGATTTTCATAACTTGAATACATTAATTTGTTTCTACTAAATATTTACACGTGTTTATCAAACACTTTGCCAAACAGAACGCAAAAACATGCAGGAGGTGCAATATACCTGAAAACCAGTAGAAGAATATTTTCGAAAGAATACCATTATTTAAAGGGTACTGCACAGCGAAAGAACAACTTACAGTGCTTATAAGAAGAAACCTATATTACATAGCTTTTTGCAGTCTTGCTTCCCTATAATCGTCCATATTCGTGTACAACAAACCTTCAGCAATTAAATTTTCAATTTCGACAAGATATTACAGGCGGTGGCGGTTGGGAGGATGATTACATCCTAATCTATGCAAATTAGTTTGATGGCGGAGGCGTAGCGATTGACGAAAGATGCTGGACTGTACATTTAGCATGCTACAGCTATGATGATAGTGTCATAAAGAAAAGAGCAGTTCATTTTCAAAAAATAATCTAAATTTTATACACTAACTATTTCATATTCAAAAGGGAATCAGTATCTTTGCGAACTTAAAATATTTAAGGTAAAAAAATTTATAAACAAAAACAGGTAAATGCCTACTATTCAACAATTAGTTAGAAAAGGTAGAGTAGCTCTGGTTGATAAGAGTAAGTCACCAGCGTTGGACTCATGTCCACAGCGAAGAGGTGTATGTACACGTGTATATACTACTACCCCTAAAAAACCAAACTCAGCAATGCGTAAAGTAGCTCGTGTACGTTTAACAAACGGTAAAGAGGTCAACGCTTACATCCCTGGAGAAGGTCACAACTTACAAGAGCACTCGATCGTATTGATCCGTGGTGGTCGTGTTAAGGATTTACCAGGTGTACGTTACCACATCATCCGCGGTGCATTAGATACTTCAGGTGTAGCAGGTCGTAACCAACGTCGTTCTAAATATGGAACTAAGCGTCCTAAACCAGGACAAGCAGCTGCAGCTCCAGCAAAAGGTAAAAAGAAATAATTAAACGGAGGAAAGAAAAATGAGAAAATCAAAACCGAAAAAGAGAATCATTTTACCTGATCCAAAGTTTAATGACGTTCAGGTAACACGTTTCGTAAACAATATGATGGTAGATGGTAAAAAATCTATCGCTTATTCTATTTTTTACGACGCAGTAGAATTAGTAGAACAAAAAACACAAGAAAGCGGTTTAGAAGCTTGGAAAAAAGCTTTGAACAACGTTATGCCTGCTGTTGAAGTTAAATCACGCCGTGTTGGTGGTGCTAACTTCCAAGTTCCTATGGAAGTTCGTCCAGATCGTAAAATCGCTTTGGGTATGAAATGGTTAATTTCATACGCTCGTAAACGTGGTGAAAAAACAATGTTCGAAAAATTAGCAGGAGAAATCATTTCAGCTTCTAAAGGTGAAGGTGCTGCTGTTAAGAAGAAAGAAGATACGCACAAAATGGCGGAAGCTAACAAAGCGTTCTCACACTTCAGATTCTAATTTTGAAGACATTCAAAAAAATATGATTACACCGACCTCCGATAAAAACAATCTTTTATCAAGGTCGGTGTACTTATTTAACATTACATTTAAACACATAAGACCATTAAGGTCCGCTGCTTAAAAATATTATGGCAAGAGATTTAAAATTCACTAGAAATATCGGTATCGCTGCCCACATCGATGCTGGTAAAACTACAACAACTGAGCGTATCCTTTACTACTCAGGTGTAAACCACAAAATTGGTGAAGTTCACGAAGGTGCTTCTACAATGGACTGGATGGAGCAAGAAGCTGAACGTGGTATCACAATTACTTCTGCTGCTACAACCGTTTTCTGGAACTACCGTAACAACAAATACCAAGTAAACGTAATCGATACTCCTGGACACGTGGATTTCACGGTTGAGGTAAACCGTTCGTTACGTGTACTAGACGGATTAGTTTTCTTATTCTCTGCGGTTGATGGTGTTGAGCCTCAATCTGAGACTAACTGGAGACTAGCTGATGGATATAAAGTACCTCGTATTGGTTTCGTTAATAAAATGGACCGTTCAGGTGCTGACTTCTTAAAAGTTGTTGGCCAAGTAAAATCAATGCTAGGTTCCGATGCAGTAGCTTTACAATTGCCTATCGGTGCTGAAGATACATTCAAAGGTGTAGTTGACTTGATCAACAACCGTGGTATCGTATGGAATGAGCATGATAAAGGAATGACCTTTACAGAAGTTCCAATTCCAGAAGATATGTTGGATGAAGTTGCTGAATACCGTGAGAAATTATTGGAAGCTGTAGCTGGTTATGATGAGACTTTGATGGAGAAATTCTTCGAAGATCCAAATTCATTGACTGAGCGTGAAATCTTAGATGCTTTACGTAAAGCGGTATTAGATAATGCAATTGTTCCTATGGTATGTGGTTCATCTTTCAAAAACAAAGGTGTTCAAACCATGTTGGATCTAGTAATGGAATTATTGCCTTCACCTCTTGATATCGATGCTGTAAAAGGTACTAACCCTGATACAGGTGAAGAAATTTTACGTAAACCATCTGTAAACGAGCCTTTCGCAGCTTTAGGTTTTAAAATTGCGACTGACCCATTTGTAGGTCGTCTATGTTTTATCCGTGCTTACTCGGGTAAGTTAGATGCTGGTTCTTATGTATTGAACACTCGTTCAGGAAACAAAGAGCGTATCTCTCGTATCTTCCAAATGCACGCGAACAAACAAAACCCTATCCCTTTCATCGAGGCTGGTGATATCGGTGCTGTTGTAGGTTTCAAAGACATCAAAACTGGTGATACACTTTGTGACGAAAAAGCACCTATCATTCTTGAGTCTATGACTTTCCCTGAGCCAGTAATTGGTTTGGCGATTGAGCCTAAAACTCAAGCTGACGTTGATAGATTAGGTATTGGTCTTGGTAAATTGGCTGAAGAGGATCCTACATTCGTTGTAAAAACTGACGAAGAAACTGGTCAAACAGTTATCTCTGGTATGGGTGAGCTTCACTTAGAGATCTTGATCGACCGTTTGAAACGTGAATTTAAAGTAGAGGTTAACCAAGGTGCTCCTCAAGTATCATACAAAGAGTCTATCAACGGTACTACTGAGCACCGTGAGGTATTCAAAAAACAATCAGGTGGTCGTGGTAAATTCGCGGATATCAAAGTTGTTATTTCTCCAGCGGATGAAGATTTCGATTTATCAAAATCACCACTTCAATTCGTTAATGAAATTGTTGGTGGTAAAATTCCTAAAGAGTTTATCCCTTCAGTTCAAAAAGGATTTGAAACTTCAATGAAAAATGGTGTATTAGCAGGATTCCCATTATCAGGAATGAAAGTTCGTTTGATTGATGGTTCATTCCACGCTGTCGATTCAGATTCATTGTCTTTCGAATTAGCTGCTCGTCAAGCATACCGTGAAGGATTGCCTAAATGTTCTCCAGTGTTAATGGAACCAATTATGAAAATAGAGGTTTTAACACCAGAAGAAAACATGGGTGATGTAATGGGTGACTTAAACCGTCGTCGTGGTCAAATGCAAGGTTTGGATTCACGTAACGGTGTACAGGTAATCAAAGCATTGGTTCCACTTTCTGAAATGTTCGGTTACGTAACGCAATTACGTACAATCACTTCAGGTCGTGCAACATCGACAATGGAATTTGATCACTTTGAAGAAGCTCCTCGTAACGTTGCTGAAGAGGTGATTGCAAAATCAAAAGGTAAAATCAAAGGTTCTGTAGAATAATATAGAACTCAAAAATAAACCGACCGCTGGTTGTTAATAGCTCTAATCAGCGGTCATTTTTAAATAATATCATATACTATGAGCCAAAGAATCAGAATTAAATTGAAATCTTACGATTACAATTTGGTTGACAAATCAGCTGAAAAAATCGTAAAAACAGTAAAACCTACAGGTGCAGTTGTTAGTGGTCCTATTCCATTGCCTACTGAGAAAAAAATCTATACGGTATTACGTTCACCACACGTTAACAAAAAAGCACGTGAGCAATTCCAATTGTGTGCTTACAAAAGATTGTTGGATATCTATTCATCAAACGCTAAAACTGTTGACGCATTGATGAAACTTGAATTGCCTTCAGGTGTTGAAGTAGAAATCAAAGTGTGATAGATTTCAGTCACTGAAAAAAGAAGGGGCCTTTCGCAAGAAAAGCCCCTTTTTTTATTTGTTGTACTATACTTTCAGATTAGAATTGGTAACCAATACCTACTGAGAATAAGCGGTTTTTAATTGAAGATTCTCCAGAATCTTTAGCGATATTTGTTAATCCAAGACCATATCCGCCATTGATTAAAAATCCATTTGACAGTTTAAATCCTGCTAAAATATTTAAACCTGCGTCAAAAGTTTTAACACCGAAATCGCCGAAACTCCCACTTTCACTGACGTTACCACTTTTAGCCTTAGCGTGAATACCAAATCCTGCATAAGGGCCAGCCCCTAAAATAACATTTCCCACATCACCAGTAGGTATGCTATACACAAAATTTACAGGTACTTCAATATACATTAAATTTAACTTTGTATCCTCAACGTCTTTGCCTCCTTTACCTTGTAAGGACACTCCAGGTTGAATACTAAAATTATTTGCTAAAGGCATATCGGCATAACCAGTAACATAAAAATTAGTAGATGCATTAGATGTTTCACTTATATTGCCTTCTGAAGCCTTTAATTTTGAAAAATTTAGGCCAGCTTTTATACCATAAGAAGTCTGTGCCTTTGCTCCAACAATAAAACATAATGCCGCAGCGATTGAGAGTAATTTTCTTTTCATTAAAAATAAATTAAATATGAAACGAAAATAACATATTATTTAATGAAATACAAAAAGAAAATAACTGGCAATGTTTGAAATGATGAATTATGCATTTGCCTAATTGGCCAATATAATTGGTATGTTCCTATTGCTTCTATGAGGTGTTGTACCCAATGAACCAAATACATAAACTGTTTGTATCTACAATTCCTTCTCCTCATTTTCAATAATCTTCTTTTCAAGAGGATTTAACGTCCCAAATAAATCCTTATATACCTCATCTTTACTATCTTCTTCCCCTAAAAGAAATCCCCAAGGTTTAAGTTCTTTGATCCGGTCCATCACAATCTTAACGATAGCCAAAATTGGTATGGCCAGAAACATCCCCGAAATTCCCCAGATCATTTCACCAATAATAATGGAAAGCATCGCAAACAGCGAATTAACTTTCACCTTAGAACCCACAATCTTAGGGACAATAAAGTTGCTGTCGATCATATGTATAATAATGAGGGCGATGATGACCAGGACGACATGGGTAAAAGAAGATGTTGCAAACGTCAGAATGGCAATGATGAGCATGGAAGAGAAAATACCAACATAAGGCAGCACATTGAATACCCCGGTGATTAATGCCAAAAGCAGACTATATTTTACCCCAATCAACGAAAGGACAATAAAGACCAAAAGGGAAACCAAGCTCATTTGGATCAGTAGTCCGATCAGATATTTTTTGACGACATACTGAACTTGTTGAACAACGTCCAAAACAATCGGTCGGTCTTCTACACGATTGACAAATAAAAGAAACTTGACAATATGTCCCCTATATATCAGTAAGAAGAATGTGTAAAGAAAGGTAAAGACAAACAGAATAAACATCGACGACAGGGAAACCAATGCAGTACCTAAAAATAAAGTTCCCGAATCAACCGATTTTGATGCTGTTTTATTAATAAAATCAATCTGATCTTTATGCTGTATTCCAAACTGCTGGCTCACCCAGGTCTGTAGATTACCCACGCCATCCATGATCTGTTGCTTAAAAGCCGGGAAATCCTCTTTAAGGAGTGTAAGCTGAGAAGCTAATAGAAAAAGTCCGTAACCTAACACACCGAAAAATAAAATAACGCTCAATATGCCAGCCAATGTCCTTGGGAACCGCAGCTTCCGCTCCAAAAAATTACTTAACGGAATCAGCAGCAGCGAAAACAACAAGCCCAAAATCATGGGAATAAGTATGGTATCTCCGATCTTTGCCAAATATCCCAATAAAAGTATACTGATCAATACACAGGCAAGTTTGACATAAAAGGGTAAAGGAAGAAATCTTTTCATGCAGCAATCTTTTGAATAAAAATAACAATTTCGGTTGACTAAAGTTTAATCCAATAAAAAAGTCCCCACAAAATGCAGGGACTCTTTCCTCATAATAAGTTTAAGTACTTATATTTCTTATAGTCCGAAACCGATACCCACAGACCAAATACGATTTTTAGCCATATCACCTGACCCTGGAGCTAAGTTGGTTAAACCCAAACCATAACCAGCATTGATTTGAAAACCATTAGTCAATTGGTAACCAGCTAAGAAATTGATACCAAAGTCGGTACGTTTAAGATCATCATTTTCATTGCTACCAAAATTTAGATCACGTTCAATTTTCACATTTCCCTCGCCTAACTCTCCTTTACGTTTACCACTTAATCCGAATCCAACATAAGGTCCTGCACCAATAAAAAAGTTACCAGAATCTCCTGTAGGTAATTTAGCCACTAGGTTTACTGGAATATCAAGTGACATTACACTCTCTTTAATTTCAGAAGCTGAACCTGGTGTCCACTTTCCACCTTTATTTTGCAAAGACAGTCCCGGCTGAATAGAAAAATAAGGCGAAACGGGAGCGTCCAAATAACCCGTTACAAAAAATCCTGTATTTGATTGTGTGCTTTCATTACTTAAAGAATATTTAGGAATATTTACCCCCGCACGTAGTCCATATCCCAATCCACCTTGTGCAAAGGCTCCTAATGAACCAAATAAAATTGCTGCAGATAATAATAGTTTTTTCATGTTTCCTAATTTAATTTACTTTCTTCTTTTATCATTTCATCTCATAATTTCCTGTACGAGATTTATTACATTCCCATTTGCAATATCTATTCCAAAATCCATAAGCTATTAATTTACAAAGTAAAACATCACAAAAAAGTATCTTTTCACGATTTTGCATTGTCCTTTAAAAGATACAGTGATTGGTGTATTATTTCAATCTGATGGCGAGCTGCAATGGGATCGGTATTTGATTTTACAGAGGAAAGTGCTTTATCAAAAACGTCTTGGTTATCTCAAGCTGAAAACCCTCCGGTATGTTGCTGCTGACTATCGCTCAAAGGATCACACAGCAAAATACCAGCTTGGTTTTCAGACGGATGCTTAAAAACATAAAAGTTTTATCATAAAGATTTTTTAATTCCAATTATAAGTTTTATTTTTGCAGACCTTCAAAAGGAAAAAAATAGGGTCGGATGGCCGAGTGGCTAGGCTGAGGTCTGCAAAACCTCCTACAGCGGTTCGAATCCGCTTCCGACCTCGTTTTATTTTAAACAATAAAAATATTATCAAAATGGGAGTTACACGTTTAAAAAGAAAAGATAGAAGAAATAAAACTGTTTCACGTGTTGAAGTTCAGTTTTTGAAATTAGGAACTAACGTAGAGTTAGGTTCTAGATCAAAAATGAAAGCTAGCAACCAAATCGTTAAAAACGATGCTATCTTAAATCAATTAGCTTCAGAAGCTAAGTAGTAAGAAGAATTTAATAGCCTTTAAAGTACTACTTTAAAGGCTTTTTAATAGGTCCACCATTTGGTGGACTTTTTCTTTTGAGCTCATCCACTGTGCCTCATCCATTCCATTGACCTGACTCTGGTTAAACCTCATCTTCGACACATGCAATTCTTTCGCTGAGCTATGTATTGCAACTGCACCAGTTTGCGCTAAAATATGAACTATATTAGCTGCATCGACACCTGCACCAGGCATAATTACAACACGGCCATTTGCTTGTTGAACCAACTGTTTGAGTAATGGAGCTCCAGCTAAAGCAGAATTTTGAAGACCAGATGTCAAAATACGATCTATCCCCAGTTCAATGACATCTTCCAATGCCTGAAAAGGATCTTCCACGCGATCAAAAGCACGATGAAAGGTAACATGCATCGGACGTGCAGCTTCCACCAATCGCAAAGTATTCACTTTATCTACCGTACCATCTGCATTCAGCATACCTATTACAACACCATCTATCCCCAATTCCTTGCACAGCTGAATATCTGCTATCATTTCCAAGATCTCGGTTTCTGTATAAAGAAAATCACCTCCACGCGGCCTGATAAGCACATGAACACCAATATTCACCAATTCCCGCACTAACTGCAACTGACCAAATGAAGGAGTAGTGCCTCCGTTTTCCAAATTTTGACAAAACTCTACCCGAGTCGCTCCTCCTTGTTCGGCTTCAATTGCTGATGCTACGGAATTTGAACAGATTTCTAGTTGGTAATTTCCAATTGCCTTTTCCTTCATTATATTATATCTTAAGCTATTTTTCGTTTACGCGAATAACGTAAAAAAAAAGGAAATAACCTACTCCCCTACTTATGGTCAAACTAGTATAAGCTTTAGAAAAGACTACAGTTAAAAAGATACTTTACCTTCATGGTAAATTTTGCTTCTAGACAAAGATCTACAACTTTAGCTTATAATGATGTACCTCTACTTTTTTCCACTTCCAATCTGGTCCTTTTGAGGTACTCATGCCACCTGACAGCTCCCTTGAAGAAGGAGGGTCTAAGAAACGCTCCCGTTTAATATAAGTTGGCAATTGGAAGCCAGGCGATGTATTTAGCGTTTCAAAACATTCCCGCGCGAGTTTCATAATGTCATTCCGATTTTCTGCATTGCTTTCAATTCGACTTCCTATATAAGATGTCGGACCATACAATTGCTCATAAATTGCTGAATCTTCAAAAGGTTTGAATTTCAGACGCATCATTATTTGTACCAATAGAGCATACAAATCATTGTCCGTTGGTGTCAGAACCAACTTATCCAACACCTTTGGTATCAACTCCCACATCATCAATTCAACCACTAAATCTTTGGTGTTCTCGCCAATAAAATCGAGTGTAGGCCACATCTGGTCCACATATCGTACAACGGAATCTCTATTTCCATGCAAAGCAACCAACTGTCTATTGCTCCAATATTCCAGCGGTATGTCCCCTCGATAAAAGACTCCAAATATATGTTGACCTTTCAACCGCCCCAAGGAACCACAATTTTGCATCTCAAACTCAGGTGCAAGCATACAGTAACTAAACATATCACGCGTATTTAGCGTTTTAAATGTTTGTACCGAAAGAGAATTCCATAAAGCAGGATAACGTTCCCTATCCAAACTATCTTCTCCTGATACCAATCTATACACGTAATAGTCTTTCAGTAATATTCGCAAGATTGCTTCACGACCACCAAGGGGATAATTTCTAGACTTAATCTTCCCCATTCTTCCGAGATATCTGGGCAACTGATCGTTTATAAATTTTGTAGAATCTTTCAGCTTATATTGGCCATGACACATGGGC
Organism: Sphingobacterium sp. UBA1897; assembly: GCF_002337775.1. Taxonomy (NCBI): domain Bacteria; kingdom Pseudomonadati; phylum Bacteroidota; class Sphingobacteriia; order Sphingobacteriales; family Sphingobacteriaceae; genus Sphingobacterium; species Sphingobacterium sp. UBA1897. The sequence goes on along the minus strand of NZ_DDGR01000040.1, from coordinate 109,406 downwards.
AAGCTGCATACCAACAGTAGTGCTAAAAAAAGGACATAGTACCTCCTCTTCTTTAAGAAATCAACAAAACTAGATGCTAACATAGTTAATACATTTTCAGTGCATTGGCTGCAATACAGCATATTAAATATACTTAAAATTAAATAGTATTAAATAAATTAGGTTTCAAAAAAAATCTACGATTTGAAAACGGGACCAAAAACCAAAAAAACTCAGTTCCGTTTTAAGCTCAGTCTCTTCTTTTATATACAAAAATCATAACCGAATTTTAGACATGTAAAACATTCGGCTGAACTATTTGTATATACCTTACATGCTTTTATTTAAATAACTAAAAACCAAGCGCATACATTTTTAAGTAAAATATCATGGCAATTATATCAAAAAACATGGAGACCCAAGAAAAGATCATCAGTACTTTTGAAGAGCTCCAAAAAGCTATATATGACCTGAAACATCAAATTGTTGAATTTGAATTGCTTTTTAATCAGGCTTGCAACAGACATATTGACTCCAATTTCCAAAAGGAATGGTTGCTGGACCGAATATCTTCACGTCATGATATGATTACACTTCGACATGATGCCATGCTGCTTATTCGGGACACTGTCTCTGCGTTCCGGGATTTCGACGGTTATTTTCTAGATCTCAAACAGCTACTCCAATCGATCGAGTTACTTATGCTGAACCATGCCGATGAGGAAGAGTATGAAATTGCAGCTATTATCAAAAAATGGTATGAAAAATTTGCCCAAGCGATTGATTTCGTTGGTGACTTAACCTATTAAGTCGCTGTTTTATTATACTTTTGCAGCATTGTAAAATATTGAGAAATGCGCAAACCACCAGCTATCGTAGACTTACACACCGATACTTTCCTTGAAGATTGGGAAGATTATTCGCCAGAGGAGCTCTTACAAGAATCCATTGATTTTATGCGATCTAATCTAGATGCAGCTATTTATTGGGAAATGAACGAAATAAAGTTTATTCATGGCAAGGGAAAAGGAATGTTAAAAAAAATGGTTTTTGAAGAGTTGCAAGAGTACAAAGCTCACGGCTCCATTGAACGCTATTACACCTCCTACCAGAATGAAGATATTGTAGTAGTTGTCATAGGGATTTAAAAAGGCTACCTTTTCAGATAGCCTTTGTATCATGTTATGCTATTTAATAGCTGGAGTAATAATCACTTTTCGGAATTCCACGGGACCATGATCCCCTTGGAAATAAATTGGTCCCGGCTCTGCCTCTTTACTATCCAAAGCACCGCCCGTTATACCAGGGATTTCTTGGTTACTGATAACAGTCTTTCCGTTTGCCACAACCGTCACTAGACGTCCTACCAATGTAATATCATAGGTTTGCCATTCTCCGGCTCCTTTATTGACCATTTCATTTGCAGCTAAGAAGCCGTATACCCCTGCGAAAAGCACAGCATTAGGATGTGCATCTTTGGGGCTATCTTCTATCTGAACCTCATAACGGCCCCTTAAGTAGACACCACTATTACTTCCTGCTGGAATTTTAAATTCAACATGTAATTTAAAATCTTCAAATTTTTGCTCAGAGACCAAATTAGAACCAGATTGCGGGCTAGTCAAAATTCCGTTTTTCACCACCCACTGATTCGTTTTACCGGTAGCTTTCCATCCTGACAGATCCTTGCCGTTGAACAGCTGAATGGGCTTACCCCATTTTACTGCAGCTGTTCGCTTCAGCTCCGGAGCACGAACACCTTTAAAGCGATATGTTTTCCCATCAGGCTCTGTTATTGTCCCTTGCAATACACCGTTTACAACCTCTCCTTCAACACTTAGATTCATCTTTCCGCCTTCCCATTGGGGTGGGATAGCAAATCTAAACTTTCCTTTCTCATAAAACACCTGCGAAACTGGCCGAGCACTTCCGGAAGTACTCACATAATGACCGACTAAAGTTCTATAGCCCGACAATTTTACCTCCAACCAGGATGGTGCAGGGGTACCATTAATATCAACTTCGATGTCCCATCGACCAATCAGCTCTTTGCCTTCTACGTCTTGTTGATAATGACTGGATTCTCCGATTGAATGTTTAGCAAAGGTTACTTGCGGTAATGCACAAGAGGCCAAAATTCCTAAAAGAAATGCCGCTTTTCTGTTCATATTATTTATGTTTATATTCTAGTTGACAATAAATTTCAAGCAATTTAACTGTTTAACAGCGGGTTTACAAGGATATAATGTTAAAAAATGCGAAGAATGCACCTGGTCGTAAGTTCGCCTTAATACCCTGAAACAAAAAAAGCCCTAACTTTCGTTAGAGCTTTTCTCGTCGGGGTGGCAGGATTCGAACCTACGACCTCCACATCCCAAATGTGGCGCGATACCGGGCTACGCTACACCCCGAAAAGGTATCACCTTTGTTTTGTGTGGCACAAAAGTAAACTAAAAATATGTTTTTTTCAAAAATATTCTTCACATAACACCTAACAAGCTGACTTATTGTAAAATAATTTACAAAACATTTAAAACACATATCGATTTCGATCCAAAATAATTTTAAAAACCAGCATGACTGCCCTGAATAGCGAAGTTAACGCTTAGCTAGCTGAAATAGTGGGATTGGCAGGCCCTGACTGAGTCTCCTCCGGATCAAACTCAATAATATCCTAAGGCTGTAGGTTCGCCTTCTTGCCCCAAAACGAAAAAAGCCCTAACTTTCGTTAGAGCTTTTCTAGTCGGGGTGGCAGGATTCGAACCTACGACCTCCACATCCCAAATGTGGCGCGATACCGGGCTACGCTACACCCCGAAAAGGTATCACCTTTGTTTTGTGTGGCACAAATATACGCTTCTTACAAATTATTTGCAAATGAAATACATAAAATAAAACTAACAAGTTGTTATATTGCGACATACTCTTTGCCCTGACGATACATAGCTCTCCTTTATACATCAAATCTAATGCTATTTCGAATATTTGTCACTTCGATCAAGCGCTCACCTGTCAATTAAAATCTTTTTGACCTCCCAACTGTAGCCTGTTCGAATATGAACATGAAGTGTTCGAATCCAAACACTTTAACCACAAAAAGAAAGAATACAATCTATTGACTAAAAACACTTTAGCCCTTTGGCCGCTTTTTTGAAATTGACTCATTGCACATTTTTTCAAAAATAGAAATCAACCTATCCTTCAACGGGATTGATTACCATAAGTTCAGAATGAACACTTATAACAAAAAGTATGATAAAGACCTATTTCCAAATCGCCTGGAGAAACCTTATTAAGAACAAGGTTTTTTCCTTTATCAATATCCTTGGCTTAACAATAGGCATCACCGTCTGCGCAATGATATTCCTGTTTATCGCCAATCAGTTTAGCTTTGACAAGTTTCACAGCCAAGGTGACCGGATCTATCGGGTCATGCGTGGCTTTGACAACACCAAAGACCGCGCTCCTTATTTATCTGCACCCTATGCCACCGCCTTAATAACCGATTATCCGGATGATATCAAAAAAGCTGTACGGGTAATGCCTGCCAATGGGTTATTCTCTTTTGGCAATATCGCATTCAATGAAAAGAAACTCTTTATTGCAGATGACGATTTCTTTGAACTATTTAGTTTTCCGCTCATCAAGGGAAATCCAATGACTGTTTTAAAAAATCCAACAAGTGTTGTATTAACGGAAAAAACTGCGAAAAAATATTTTGGAGATGAGAATCCCATCGGTAAAATACTACAGCTTGATAAAACGAAACAATTAACCGTTACCGGGATTGCAAAAGATCTTCCGGTCAATTCGCATCTGGAATTTGATCTTATCATTCCATTATCCAATTATATCAATACCGAACCGTTCAAAGCTTGGCAAAACAACAATTTATTCACTTACATCCTACTTGACGAACATAAAGATGTTAGGCAACTGGAAAAGCAATTTCCCGATTTCATGAATAGGCATATGAAAGCAGTTTCTACCAATATGGGTATCCATTTTGATCTTGCCCTTACACCGCTAAAAGATGTCTATCTTGAATCCCACAGCGCATTTGACAGCGCAAAACATGGTGACAAGAAAGTTATTTACATTTTTCTCTCCATCGCCATCCTTATATTGATTATCGCCTGCATCAATTTCATGAATCTCTCGACAATACGTGCAGTTGACCGATCAAAAGAAGTTGGTTTAAGAAAGGTACTTGGAGCACAACGTCTTCAATTAATGGGGCAGTTTATCGGAGAATCCATTTTATTAACCACCATATCCTGCATACTCGCCATGTGCCTACTGCAACTACTCATGCCTGTATATAATCAACTATTGGGATACACCCTAACGGTCCCATGGAATTCATGGCCAATCTATATTTTTTTGATTGCAATTATTGTCATAGTAGGGCTATTAGCCGGAAGTTACCCTGCCTTATACCTTTCAACCTTCTCCCCTATACAGGCATTAAAAGGTAAATTGCGCTTGGGCAAGGGTGGCACACTGTTCCGACATACGCTGGTTGTGTTCCAATTCAGCATATCCATTTTACTTATCATCGGTACACTGATTATCTCCAAGCAGATGAAATATGTGAAAGAACTAGGGCTCGGCTACGACAACCAACAGACTGTGGTTATTCCAATAGACAATGAAGAACTGTACAACAACCTTCGTACCTTCAAAAACGAATTATCTGTGAGCAGTGATATTGCATCGGTCTCCTTTATGTCCGGTGAACCAGGAGGCTTCTTCGATAGCCATACGTTTGAAGTGGAGAGTAAAAATGGGGAGAAGTGGAGATCAAGGACGGAATTCACCGATTTCGACTATGTAAGCACGCTAAACCTCAAAATAATTGCAGGCCGAAACTTTTCAGCGCAATACCCCACCGACTCCACTAGCGCTGTATTAGTTAACCGTACTGCAACATCGATGCTCGGATTTACCCCCGAACAGGCCATTGGAAAATGGATAAAAAATACGATCCGCGATCAATCCCCCAGAAAAATCATTGGTGTAATAGATGATTTTAACTTCCTATCTCTAAAAGAAAACATGGATGCATTAGTTATTGCCCCTTCTGATGATCTAAGGGTAGCCCTCATTCGCTTAAACACAAAAGATTTCCCTGTAGCGCTAAAAACTATTAAAACTGCATTTGGGAAAGTAGCTCCTTTATACCCTTTTGAATACAGCTTTTTGGACCAGAAATTCGACACGCTATACAAAACCGATCTTAGGCAACAACGTATACTCAGTCTTTTTTCCGGATTAGCTATATTTATCGCTTGCCTGGGCCTATATGGTTTAGCCTCTTTTACGGCCGCCAAACGAAACAAAGAGATTGGAATCCGAAAAGTGCTGGGCGCTTCGGTATCGGGCGTTACTACTTTATTGTCCAGAGATTTTATAAAACCCGTATTAGTTGCCTTGATAATTGCCTCGCCGATTGCCTGGCTAGTGATGAACAAATGGTTGGAAGACTTTGCCTACCGCATCCAAATCCAATGGTGGATGTTTGTGCTCGCAGGACTGGTAACAATAGGTATCGCATTGATTACGGTAAGCTGGCAGGCCATTCGAGCAGCCGTAGCTAATCCTGTAAACAGCTTGCGGGACGAATAAAAGGAAGGAAACAAAAAAAGCTCTAACGTCCGTTAGAGCTTTTAAGTCGGGGTGGCAGGATTCGAACCTACGACCTCCACATCCCAAATGTGGCGCGATACCGGGCTACGCTACACCCCGAAAAGGTATCACCTTTGTTTTGTGTGGCACAAATATCGAATCATTTTTTGACTTTGTCAACACCCTGCAGAAAATTAATCACTAAATAGCTGATTGATTGCACAATATTTTTACACAAAGCACATATTCTATTGAATTTAGTAATTAAAAACCCTCTCCATATAGCCTACAAAGGAATATTCAAAATATCTTTAGATTATCCATTTCATTTTCATATCTTTGCATCCGATTTGAATATCAGTCAATAGTTTTTTAAAAAAGTATTTTTATATTCAGAAAATAAGTCGTAATATTGCATTCCGATTTTTACAGGATATAAATCGTTAATAATTACTCGAAATCATGGATTTAGTAAAATTTGTAGAAGAACAAGCGGTAGTAAAGAATGAAATTCCCGCTTTCAAAGCTGGAGATACCGTCAGCGTTCATTATAAAATTCGCGAAGGAAATAAAGAGCGTGTACAGGTGTACCAAGGTGTAGTAATTCAATTAAACAGCGAAGGTGCTAACGCTACTTTTACCGTTCGTAAAATCTCAAACGGTGTAGGTGTTGAACGTATTTTCCCTGTAAACTCACCAAACATTGAAAAAATTGAAGTAAACAGCTACGGTAAAGTTCGTCGCGCGAAATTATTCTATTTACGCGGCCTTACTGGTAAAGCTGCTCGTATTAAATCGAAAAGAATCTAATTACGACTATTACAGCATAAAAAAAGGCTCTGAATATATTCAAAGCCTTTTTTTATTGACTATATTGCCCTGGCTTCTCAAACGCAGACAGCACAACCAACTTCCTTCTGTAATAAATTTAGGACAATTAGATAATGTCCTTCAAAATTCCAACCCTCTTTTTGCCGCGCTAAAACATTTTACTTACTTTTAGCACCGTATCTGAAAGGTAGAATCGTAGATGATTACAATAGCGGAAAACAAACTGGTATTGTTTCATCCCAACTTGGCTACCGCTAAAAATCAAACTGTATCTTGATGAGAACTATAGCTTTTATCCTTACTTTTATCATCTATCCGACCTTTATTTTTGCACAACGAAATCTGAATGAATTTCTTCAGCTACAGTCGCGCCCTCAAACGTATTATGTACTTCCAGTAACAGATGCGATCACGATTGACGGAAAGGACAGTGAAGCTTCCTGGTCAAAAGCGATATGGACAGATTCTTTTAAGGATATTGAGGGATCAAATAAACCTGCCCCTACTTTTAAGACACAAGTCAAGATGCTTTGGGACAAAGAAAATCTTTACATTTTTGCTAAGCTTCAAGAACCCCATATCAAAGGATATTTAAGACAAAAAGATACAATCATCTATCATGACAATGATTTTGAGATCTTTCTCAAGCCAAATCTATTATCGCCAGAATATATAGAGATTGAAATAAACGCATTAAATACCGTAATGGATCTTTTGATGACTAAACCTTATCGCTTTGGCGGCAGGGCTAATCTAAATTGGGACACAAAAGATATGGAAAGTGCAGTCTATCATGCTGGGTCCATCAACAATCCTCAAGACAAGGATGAATTTTGGACTGTGGAAATGAAAATACCTGTAAAAAGTCTAAAATACTTTGGCGAAGGAAATCAGATTAAAGCAAATGAAACCTGGAAGATAAACTTCTCACGTGTTCAGTGGCATTATGACAACACCGAAACAACCTACAGCAAGAGAAAAGACAACACGGGTAAGACGCTCGCTGAAGAGAACTGGGTATGGTCTCCAATCGGCCTCGTTAATATGCATTACCCTGAGCGATGGGGACATATAAAATTTGTTAACGACACAGACCATCAACCTATCGATGAGCAATTCCTCGCACTCGAAAAAGTTACCTGGAATATCTTTTACCTGCAACAGATCTATAGAAAGGATAAAAAACGCTATGCAACGTCAATTCAGGAGCTAAGCAAATTATATCCTGAAATTATAAATGAGCACAAAAATTATGAGATTGTATTTTCAAACAGTAATAATTTCTATCGCATTGAAATCAAGTCAAAAGCACAGCCTACATTAAAGACAACAATAGATAGCCAAGGTAATATCTATTTTTAATTTAATTAATCGAGCCATCTTCAATTCTGATTTTGAATAAAAATTGCTATCTTTGTATCCCGTACATAGAGCAACTATTATTGGTCATTTTGACCACATAAAATTGAAAATCCTTTAATTGTTATGACTAAATATATTTTTGTTACGGGCGGCGTTACTTCGTCGTTGGGGAAAGGTATTATTGCTGCCTCCCTTGCTAAACTTCTCCAAGCGCGTGGCTATAAAGTTACCATTCAAAAATTCGACCCTTACATTAACATCGATCCAGGAACATTAAATCCATATGAACATGGAGAATGTTATGTTACAGAAGATGGCGCTGAAACAGACCTTGACTTAGGTCATTACGAGCGCTTCCTGAATGTCCCTACCTCACAAGCAAATAACGTCACGACAGGCCGCATCTATCAACACGTTATCCAACAAGAACGTGAAGGTGCATATTTAGGAAAAACCGTTCAAGTGATTCCCCATATCACCGATGAGATAAAACGCAGAATGCAACTGTTGGGTGAGTCCGGCAAATATGACATTATCATCACTGAATTGGGCGGAACTGTAGGCGATATTGAGTCCTTACCGTTTGTGGAGGCCGTAAGACAGCTTCGCTGGGAATTAGGAGCCAATAATTCACTGGTTATCCATTTGACTTTAGTCCCTTATTTGGCTGCTGCTGGTGAGCTTAAAACAAAACCTACCCAGCATTCCGTAAAAACATTATTGGAATATGGTGTACAACCTGATATTCTAGTATGTCGTACTGAACATAAATTATCGCAAGAAATCCGTAAAAAATTAGCGCAATTCTGTAATGTCAACATCAACGCCGTCGTAGAATCTATCGATGCGTCGACGATTTATGATGTCCCATTATTGATGTTGAAGGAGAATCTTGATAAAACAGCATTAACAAAGCTAAAACTTTCCAACAAAAATGAGCCTGATCTAGAAAACTGGAAAAACTTTTTAGGTAAGCTCAAAAACCCGACAAGTGAAGTTAATATTGCTTTGGTCGGAAAATATGTTGAGCTTCCAGATGCTTACAAGTCTATTATCGAAGGATTTATCCATGCGGGCGCAACAAACGAATGTAAAGTAAAAGTGAGCTATATTGCTGCTGAAAGTGTTACAAAAGAAAATGTTGCTGAAAAGCTGAAAGGTATGGATGGAGTTTTGGTTGCTCCGGGTTTCGGTGAACGCGGCTTGGATGGTAAGCTAAATGCTATTCAGTATGTTCGTGAAAATAATATTCCGTTCTTTGGTATCTGCTTAGGTATGCAATGTTCGGTTATCGAATTCGGAAGAAACGTATTGGGATTAAAAGATGCCAACAGTTTTGAAATGGATGCCAACACCAGCAATCCGGTCATCAATTTGATGGAAGAGCAAAAAAATATCACCAATATGGGCGGTACAATGCGTTTAGGTGCTTACGACTGTGAAATTAAAAAAGGAACTAAGGCCTTTGCCATCTATGGTAAAACAAAAATTTCTGAAAGACACCGTCACCGTTATGAGTTTAACAATGACTATTTAAAACAATATGAAGCAGCTGGAATGATTGCTTCAGGATTCAATCCGGAGACTGGATTAGTTGAAATTGTCGAATTGAAAAACCATCCATTTTTCGTTGCCGGACAATTTCATCCAGAATTAAAGTCAACTGTTGCAAATCCTCACCCACTTTTTGTTAGCTTTGTAGCCGCTGCTTTGGCCAACAAAAAATCAAAGTAGTAATAGAAGGATACAATTAATTAAGTTTAATTATTAAAAATGGATAGAAATACCCTAATTGGTTTGGTCCTGATGTTTGCTATCATCACTGGTTCATTTTACCTGATGAAGCCTTCAGAATCGGAAATCAAACAAGAACAAGCGAGACAAGAGGCTAAAGCGCGCACAGAAAAAGGACTGCCTGCCGAAAGTGACTCTACCGCTAAAGCCAAAGCAGCACAAACAGCAGTGATTGCTGATTCGGCGGAATTGAAAAAGCCTTTTGGTGCGACAAAATTTGGAACGGAGAAAGTCATTACGATTGAAAACGAGAAAATCATTGCCAAAATCAGTACAAAAGGTGGTAAGGTTAAATCCGTAGAACTAAAAGGCGAAAAGAATTTCAATGGAAAACCTTTGATGCTTTTTGATGGTGAGGACAATAAGTTTGGTTTTCAATTTAACGCAGCTGGTCAAAACGTATCAACAAATGATTTATACTTCAATACAGAATCTTCGGATATCCAAGTTTCTGGTGAAGGTAAACAATCTGTAAAATTCCGACTAAATTACAGTGCCGAACAGTATATTGAATATGTGTACTCGATTGCTGGTAAAGGCTATAATGTTGGACTGGATATTAACACAAAAGGGATACAGAATTTAATTCCGCAGAGTCAAAAAACGTTGACCCTTAACTGGAACACCGCGTTGAGACAAAAAGAGCAAAACATAGAATCTGAAAGACAGAAATCTACACTTTATTATAAAGAAGATAATAAAGTAGATCATCTTTCAGAATCAAAAGATGCGGATGAAGCATTGGAGAAAAAAGTACAATGGATTGCATTCAAGCAGCATTACTTTTCTAATATCCTCAGCACTAAAGATGGTTTTGTCAATGCAAAAGTGGATGTAAAACATGCTTCAGAAACCGACATCGTCAAATTCTATAATACAAACGCAGAATTGGCATTTGATAATCATAAGGACAATAACTATTCCTTAAACTTCTTCTTTGGACCAAATCAATACAATGTATTGAAGGCCGAGGGTAATGACTACCAATCGATCATCAATATGGGTTGGGGCCCTATGCGTTGGATCAACCAATGGATTACAGTACCTGTATTTAACTTCCTGGATGGTTTCCATATGAGCTACGGTATCGTTATCCTTTTATTGACATTGATGTTGAAGCTGATTCTTTCACCAATGACCTACAAGTCTTATGTCTCTATGGCAAAAATGCGTGTATTAAAACCGCAGCTGGATGAGATCAAAGCAAAAGTGGGTGAAGATAATCAAATGTTGATGCAGCAGGAGCAAATGAAATTGTACAAACAGGTTGGTGTAAATCCACTTGGTGGATGTCTTCCGCTTGTCCTACAAATGCCATTTACAATTGCGTTCTTCTACTTCTTTCCAAATTTATTTGAATTGAGAGGACAAAGCTTCTTGTTTATGAAGGATATGTCAACCTATGATACACTGTTTACATTTGCACCTATTTTTGGATCATTCAACCACATCTCTTTGATGTGTATCTTGATGACATTGACAACATTGTTGACGACTTGGTATAACAACGCTACATCTGGTGCTACAGGACAAATGAAATACATGGGCTATATCATGCCTTTGATTTTCTTCTTTGTTTTGAATAGCTTCCCAGCAGGTTTGAACTACTACTATTTCTTAAGTGCATTATTTACGTTCTTGACTCAGTTGGTTATTCGCACCATGGTGAATGATGAGAAAATCTTAGCTAAATTGGAGGAAAATAAAAAGAATCCAAAAGCAGATAAAAAATCGAGCTTCCAAACGAAAATGGAAGAGATGATGCGTGCACAACAACAAGCACAACAAAATAAAAACAAATCGTAAGATTTATCATACTGATAAAGAAGGCTTCCAAATTGGAAGCCTTCTTTGTTTGTGAACTTTTGTAGCATTTCGTCAAACCAAACGTTAAAAAGGGTGTTAATAGGTTAAAATTTAGAATATGAACTTTAAAAACATCGCCATATTGGCCATCTTAATCGTTAGTCTTGGAAGTTGCTCTGTGATCAAGAAGAACGCGAATGAGCAGAACACAGACAGTAGCATGTCGTCAGTAATTGGAAAAAAATGGCAATTGATTGAAATCAATGGACAGCCTGTAGCGGATCAGATCAACGGCAAAATGCCTTACCTCCAGCTGGACGAAAAAAGTTACAGTGCAAGTGGCGGATGTAATGGCATCGGTGGAGAATTGACATTATCAAAAAATGGAAAGATTAAATTTGCTCAGGGCATGTCTACGATGATGGCCTGTCCGGATATGTCTATTGAACAAGCTTTATCCAAAAACCTGACTGCTGCAGATAATTATACGGTTAAGGATGGCATTCTTAGCCTGAACAAAGCTAAGATGGCTCCCCTGGCAAAATTTAAGTTAATTCAGAACAATAAACAAGAACTTAGTGGAACTTGGGAACTTGATTATATATCCGGCCCACGGATCGCTTTCGATGGTCTATATCCCAATCGTAAACCAACAATGACATTTGATGCTGCCAGTGGTAAAGTAAACGGAAATAGTAGCTGCAATAACTACAATACGACTTTTAAAACCAATGGAAATACCATTAATTTTGGCCCGATTATGTCAACTAAAATGGCCTGCGAAGGTAATGGTGAAGCAACTTTCTTTTCGACATTGGAAAAGGTAAACACCTATAGTGTAAGCGAGAATACCTTGACATTTATCATGGGAGATATTGCTATTATGCGATTTAAACGGAAATAGAAAATTGCTTTTTTGCTCCAACTGAAGTAAAAAGGGCATTGTTTAAAAAACAACGCCCTTTTTATGTATTAAGCGATATTTGGCAACAGGAAGTCAAAAACCAGCCGGATCTCGCCTAAACAAAGGCACTAAATCCAGTTATACTTCTACCAACTATGAGTGAATTGATTTCTTTTGTCCCCTCATAGGAATAAATTGCTTCGGCATCGGCCAAAAACCGTGCGACATTATACTCCAACAGAATACCGTTTCCACCCATGACCTCTCGAGCCTTGGAAACAATATCTCTCGTACGTAAAGAACAGAAGACTTTAGCCAGCGAGGCATGTTCATCTTTTAGTTCACCTTTATCCTGTAATTCAGATAATCTGAAGACAAGCGTTTGCATAGCTGTTAAATTGGACAACATTTCAACCAGGTGATTTTGAATAAGTTGAAAAGAAGCGATTGGTTTACCAAATTGCTTCCTTTTACGCGTATAATCCAAGGCATTTTCATAAGCACCCCGCGCACATCCTACGGCCATCCAAGCGACACCTGCTCGCGTCATCTGAAGAACCTTTCCTGTATCTTTAAAGGAATTCGCATTTTGCAGGCGATCACTTTCTGGAACGATACAATTCGCTAAAGTAATAAGGCCATTCTGCACAATGCGCAAAGCCATCTTATCTTTAATTTTTTCAACTGAAAAACCTGGATTATCCTTTCGTACAATAAACCCCTTAACTTCGCCATCATCAAGATCCCTTGCCCATACGATTGTGATATCGGAAAAGGTGGAATTCCCGATCCATTTTTTTTGACCATTTAAGACCCAACCTTCAGCTGTCTTCCTACAGGTCGTTGTCAATCCGCCTGCTGCTCCCGACCCTACTTCGGGCTCTGTTAAACCAAAAGCACCAATCACTTGCATCTGCTGCATTTTGGGCAGCCACTCTTGTTTTTGCTCTTCGGATCCGCAAATATAAATTGATCCCATGGCTAAACCACTCTGTACGCCAAAGAAAGTCGCTACAGAAGCATCTACCCGTGCTATCTCCGCCGCTATGATCCCTTCCATTAATGAACTTCCCCCCATACAACCATACCCATCGTAGGTATAGCCACAAATATTTAAAGCTGCTAGTTTCGGTACTATTTCAAAAGGGAACTCATCTCTTAACCAATATTTATTGACGATTGGCTTAACTTCGGTCTCCATAAACTCCCTTACCTTCAATTGCAATGCACGATCTGAATCGTTTAATTTGCTATCCATAGCATAGAAATCACCATTAATAGGCGGTAATTCCTTTTTTTCTTTTCCTGCACTTAGCATTTTCATTAAACCATGAAGCTGCTTATCATCCATTTTTGATACGGCATCCATGACTGCTCCCAAATCCACTTTCTTCGATATTTCTTCCAATTTGCCAAAGTCTATTGATTTTGCCAAATCCATTATATTCTTTACTTTATCAAACATAACTGCAATTTCTTTTTAAGTGTTTACTTCTTAAAATAAGAAAAATAATCCAAAATTGTTTGGAAATGACATGATACGACATGATGGAATTATCCGGTAAACAAACGAATGGACAATATCTTACCTTATATCGCCCAATCCCCTATCAATAAAATAGTGGAATCAGGAATGTTTTGAATAAAACATAGAATTATAAATAAATGAAAAACAATGTGTTAAAAATATTTTTAAAAAAACATCATTTTTTGGGTTACCTTTTTTGGTTACGTGTATTAAGAGATGAAAAAGAAAATTATTTCAATTTAAATTAGAAAATTAGAAAATGAAAAACGCATTAAAATTCGGTTTCTTAGGTTTAGCTTTAACTGTAGCTTTCGCATCTTGTAACAATTCAGAGAAAAAAGCTGAAGGTGCTGCAGATTCAGCTTCTGCTTTAGTTGATTCAGCTGCTAACACATTAGATTCAGCTGCTACTAAAGTTGATTCAGCTGCTGCTAAAGTTGATTCAGCTGCTGCTAAAGTTGATTCAGCTGCTACTAAATAATTCAGGACTGAATAAAGCTTTTGGAAGGCCTTTTTTACGAAAGGCCTTTCTTTTTTTAAAAAAAATAAATACAGGGGTTACCTTTTTGGTTTAATGGTATTAACTCCTAAATAACAAGATTTAAAAATATTTTAATTTTAATAAAATGAAAAACGCATTCAAATTCGGTTTCTTAGGTTTAGCTTTAACATTGGCTTTCGCATCATGTGGTGAAACAGCTAAAAAAACTGACGCTGCTACTGATTCAGCTAACGTTGCTTTAGATTCAGCTAACACGCAATTGGATTCAGCAAAAACTGCTGTAGATTCAGCTGCTGCTAAAGTTGATTCAACTAAAGCTGCTCACTAATTCTCTGAAAAAGAATTTACACCGTATAAAAAGCTTCCTTCAACAAGGAGGCTTTTTTTATATCTACACCAATTAAATTGCTAAGCTCCAAGCATTTTTTTACCTTTGCCAAAAATCATTCAATCTATGGCTTTATCATCTTTAACAGCAGTTACGCCTATTGACGGACGCTATTACAATAATACTAATGAACTTTCAGCATTTTTTTCCGAATTTGCTTTAATAAAATATCGTGTACGCGTAGAGGTCGAATATTTTATTGCATTAAGTGAATCCGGTATTGCTCAATTACAACAGTTTGACAAAACACTCAATGAAAAATTGCGGGATATCTACAGGAATTTTTCTGAAGAAGATGCCATTTGGATCAAAAACACAGAAAAAGTTACGAACCATGATGTTAAAGCAGTTGAATATTTTCTAAAAGATCAATTTGAAAAATTAGGATTACAGGACTACCTTGAATTCATCCATTTTGGTTTGACTTCACAAGATATCAATAACACAGCGATTCCACTTTCCTGGAAAGAAGCCATTAAAGAAAGTTATACACCGGCAATAGAAGAGTTGCTTCATGAGTTAAAATCATTAGCAACGTCATGGTCAGACATCCCGATGTTGGCACGTACCCATGGACAACCGGCATCTCCAACTCGTTTGGGTAAAGAGTTTTATGTTTTTATCGAACGCATAGAACATCAATTGCAACTATTACATCAAGTACCGTATTCCGCTAAATTTGGTGGCGCAACTGGTAATTTTAATGCGCATCACGTTGCATATCCAGCGACAAATTGGATCAATTTTGGGAATAATTTTGTAAACAATATCTTGGGGTTAGACCGTTCACAAACGACCACACAGATTGAGCATTACGATAACTTTGCGGCGAGCTGTGATGCCTTAAAACGGATAAACAATATTGTCATCGATTTATGCCGTGACATTTGGACATATATTTCGATGGAATATTTTAAACAAAAAATCACTGCTGGTCAAATCGGTTCTTCGGCTATGCCACATAAAGTCAACCCGATTGACTTTGAAAATGCAGAAGGAAATTTAGGTATTGCAAATGCCATTTTTGAGCACCTTGCGGCTAAGTTACCAGTTTCCCGCCTTCAACGAGATTTAACAGATTCTACGGTATTACGTAATATTGGTGTTCCGTTTGCACATACCCTAATTGCTATTAAATCGACTTTGAGAGGGTTACGCAAATTGATTTTAAACGAACAGGCGTTGGCCAATGATCTTGAAAATAATTGGGCTGTTGTTGCGGAGGCACTACAAACTATATTGAGAAGGGAAGGCTATCCAAAGCCGTATGAAGCTTTAAAAGACCTAACACGTACCAACACACATGTTACAAAAGAAACGATAGCAACATTTGTTGATAATCTAAATGTATCAGCGGAAGTTAAAGAGGAACTGAAAGCGATCAGTCCTTCTAACTACACAGGTGTCACTTTATAAGCTTTTACTTATAGATGACCTTAACAAAGCTTCATTTGACCTATATTTGCTTGGAATAAAAATAGATACTACATGGCTACGATTAACGTATATACAGAGTCTACACCCAACCCTTCTACAATGAAGTTCTTGGTCAATAAATTGTTGATCAACGGTAGTGTGGATTTTCCAAATAAAGAAGCAGCACAAGATTCACCGTTTGCACTTGAATTATTCAAATTTAACTTTGTAAATGGGGTATTTTTTGCAAGTAACTTCGTGACCATTACCAAAACTGAAGATGCGGAATGGGAAGACATTGAAGCCTTGCTAAAAGACTTTGTAAAAGGTGCTGTAGAGTCTGAACTTGCTGTAAAAACGGTACACCACGATACAGAGGTTAATTTTGAAGGTACTGAAACTGAAGTGAAGATACAACAAGTATTACATGATTATGTAAGACCTGCTGTTGAACAAGATGGTGGAGCAATCCATTATAAATCCTTCAACGAAGGTATTGTGACAGTTGAACTAAAAGGTTCTTGCAGTGGTTGTCCATCTTCGACAATCACATTAAAAGCAGGAATTGAGGGATTGTTGAAACGCATGGTTCCAGAAGTGACTGAAGTTGTCGCTGAGGCCATGTAATCACAGCTATTCGATACAATAAAAAAAGGATTCAGTAATTAATTTTGCTGAATCCTTTTTTTATTCACTAGTCTTAAGAAGAAATAATCGCTATCCACCATCTGCTTGGTATAGCATTTTTTAACCTAATTGACTACTTCAAATGAATCTTTAAGCGGAAGATTAACAGAAGAATTACCGATAAATAGTTCAAATTTGCCGGGTTCAACTGTCCAGTTATTGTGCTGATCCAAAAGTTCCAGGTGGGCAGGTAAGATCGTAAACTGTAAGGTCTTCTTTTCCCCTGGATTAAGTTCAACTTTTTCGAATCCACGCAAATCCATCTCATATGTCGTTACCGAAGACAGCACGTCTTTGATATAAAGCTGAACAACTTCGGCGCCTTTCCTCTTCCCTATGTTTTCAATATCAACCGTAACTGTAAGGGAATCCGTTGGTCTGATCTGTTTCTTAGCGAGTTGTAAATTTGAAAAACTAAAATCTGTGTAGCTTAATCCATATCCAAAAGGGTATAAGAATCCAACAACCCGACTATTGCCCCACCCATTGGGTCCGACCCCAGGTTGCCCCGCCTGTGCAGCGGGCTTGGTCGGAAAATTCATTTCAACCTGTCCGACGGACTTCGGAAATGAAATGGGCAATTTTCCACTAGGGCTATACCCTCCAAACAGCATTTCGGCAAGAACATTTCCCGACTGATTGCTAAGAAACCAACTCTCCACAATTGCAGGTAGATATTTGTTTTCCCAATTGACAGTAAGTGGACGACCATTGACAAGTACCAGCACAATAGGTTTACCTGTTTCCTTCAATTTCATTAAATAGTCGCGTTGCTTGCCTGGCAAATTTAGATCTGATCGCGATCGACTTTCACCGACTTCCCGTTCCGACTCGCCCATTACCGCTATGATTAGGTCAGATTCTTTACCGAGACGAACACCTTCGGCCATCTTTTCCAGCTCCTCGCCGGACAAGTCTGTTGGAATAATCTCACTCTCAGGCCAGTTTTTATCCACGACATCTACCCCTTTTGCATAATCAACCCGAAGTGCCTTTGTTTTTCCATAGTTTATAATCCCATCTTTGATGGTGGTGATCGGATTATTGGAAGGTCCATAGCGACTTGTCGTATAATTTGTTGCTTCTGCCATTGGTCCCGTAACCAAAATTCGTTTGTATTTATTCACGTCTATTGGGAGAAGATTCTGTTCATTTTTCAACAGAACAATAGACTCCTTATTCATTTGAAGTGATACTTCTTCATCTGCGGGGGTATGCACCTTTTTATCGGCTATCGCTATATCTTCTCTCAATGGATGATCAAATAAACCCAGTTTAAATTTCACGGTCAGGACTTCGCGAACCCGCTGATCCAATATTTTGATATCCAGCCCTCCTTCTTCTATTAGTTCCATTAGTGGCGTTAGATATGTACTCGGTGGATCAAAATTTGTCCGCACATTCAAACCCGCCTCTAATGCCTGTTTAATAGCATCTTTATAGTTTGCAGCAACATGGTGTTTGTTGTAAATAAACTCTAGAGCCTCACTGTCGGACACCACATACCCTTCAAAACCATACTCTTTTCGGAGTAAGTCCTGTAAAAAATAGCTGCTGGCAGATACAGGCACGCCATCATAATCATTATAACTACTCATGACTCCCAAGGGTTTGGCTTCCTTTATGACCCTTTTAAATGGATAGAGGTGAAGCGAATGCATCTCACGAAAGCCAACATGAGGATCCGTACGTGCATTGCCATCTCTTCCCCCTTTGGGCACAGAATAGACCGCATAATGTTTCAATGTGGATGCGACTCCATTTTGTTGAATCCCTAAAACAACTTGTTTCCCCATTTCAGCAATATGAAACGGATCTTCGCCATAGGTTTCAACCACTCTTCCCCAGCGCGGATCTCTAGAAACATCAAGAATAGGCGTATAGACATTGGTATAGCCCAGATATTTGGCTTCCCTACCAATTATATCGCCAGCTTTACGTACCAGTGAAGTATTCCATGTACTTCCAATATTGATTGGTGCCGGCAGGGAAGTAGCGCGATCATGGTTGAGTCCATGAATCCCCTCATTGGTAAAATCAACGGGAATACCAAGTCGTGTGTTTTCCACAAACCATTTTTGAACATTATTTAAGGCTTGAGCATGGCGGCTGAAGGGATACGAAAATGAACTTTTTGCCGACTTATTATAAGCCAAGCTATTCAACATTTCGTCGATATTGGCCAAGCCGTGTTTCCAAATCTCTTTGTCCCAAGCGGCAGTGGGCTGCTCATCTTTCAAAACCCGCCCATAACCGTAGAGTGTAACCGTCTGATTGGCCTTTTCTTGAACAGTCATTTGACGCAACAGATCCTCCACGCGACTGGCTATTTTCTGTTTGGGGTCTTCATAAATATCCTTTTTCCCATTTTTGTTAAAATCGATCCAATCCTTATGGTAAATGTTGATGTGCTGGGCAGAAGAATGCAAATAAAGGGCTGAGAGCGCTGAAATAATAAGGCTGCTTTTGAGTTGATTAGGCATTATGCTGAAAATTGTTGGTTTTATAAAGTGAAGCAAGGTACAAAAAAAATAAAAATCCGCAGATCAAACACATCGTCGATCTGGGATAAGTCAATATAAATTCATTTTTTAACAAGCATCTAGCTTAAAAATAGTTAACTTTACGACCAATTGTGAAACCAACAAAAAAAATGAGTGCAGATATTAACAAACTAGAACAAATTGCATCACAGGTAAGACGTGATATCGTACGTATGGTACACGCTTGTCAATCAGGACACCCAGGTGGTTCGTTAGGTTGTACAGATTACTTTGTGGCGCTTTATTTCAATGCAATGAAACGCAATCCTTCCTTTGACATGGATGGAAAAGGAGAAGATTTATTCTTCCTGTCAAATGGACACATCTCTCCTGTATTTTACAGTACATTGGCGCATGCGGGATATTTTGAAGTGAGCGAATTAGCAACGTTCAGAAAAATCAATTCCAGACTTCAAGGTCACCCAACAACACACGAAGGCCTTCCGGGTATTCGTATTGCTTCGGGATCATTGGGCCAAGGATTATCTGTTGCAATTGGAGCCGCACAGGCAAAAAAATTGAATAAAGACAATAATCTAGTTTATGTTTTAATGGGTGATGGCGAATTGCAGGAGGGCCAAGTTTGGGAAGCTGCAATGTACGCACCACACAACAAAATCGACAATTTAATTGCTACTGTTGACTATAACAAAGCACAAATTGACGGATCTACAGATCAAGTATTATCTCTTGGTGATCTTCGTGCAAAATGGGAAGCATTTGGCTGGGATGTGATGGAAATTGCTAAAGGCAATGACATGAATGCTGTTGTTGCAGGTTTAGCAGAAGCTAAATCACGCACAGGAAAAGGTAAACCGGTTATTATTCTGATGCATACTGAAATGGGTAGCGGTGTTGATTTTATGATGGGTTCTCATAAATGGCATGGTGTTGCTCCAAATGACGAACAATTGGCGTCGGCGTTGAATCAGCTTACAGAAACTTTAGGAGATTACTAGCATGAAAAAATATACTTATACAGAGTCAAAAGATACACGCTCAGGATTTGGTGCGGGCTTACTAGAAGCAGGAAAGCAAGATGAGAATGTAGTTGCATTATGTGCTGATTTAATCGGTTCGTTAAAAATGAACGATTTTATCAAAGAATTTCCTGAGCGCTTTTTCCAAATCGGTATTGCGGAAGCAAACATGATGGGTATTGCTGCCGGACTTACGATCGGTGGTAAAATACCATTCACAGGTACATTCGCAAATTTCTCAACAGGCCGTGTTTATGATCAGATTCGCCAATCGATCGCATACTCGGACAAAAATGTAAAAATTGCGGCGTCACATGCTGGTCTAACCTTAGGTGAAGATGGTGCAACTCACCAAATCTTAGAAGATATCGGTTTGATGAAAATGTTGCCTGGAATGACAGTGATCAATCCTTGTGATTTCAATCAAACAAAAGCCGCTACGATTGCTGCAGCCAAATATGATGGACCGGTTTATTTGCGTTTTGGCCGTCCTGTAGTTCCTAACTTCACTCCTGCTGATCAGGAATTTGTGATTGGTAAGGCGGTATTATTAAATGAAGGAACGGATGTTACGATCATTGCTACAGGTCATCTGGTATGGGAAGCTATCCAAGCTGGTGAGCAATTAGCTGAGTTGGGCATCAACGCTGAGATTATCAATATCCATACAATCAAACCTTTGGATGAAGAAGCTATTTTAAAATCTGTTGCTAAAACCAAATGTGTCGTAACGGCGGAAGAGCATAATCGTCTTGGCGGTTTAGGTGATAGCGTTGCTCAGGTATTAACAAGAGAGTTGCCTACTCCACAAGAATACGTTGCTGTAAATGATAGTTTTGGAGAATCAGGTACTCCTGCTCAATTGATGGAAAAATACGGTCTGAATGCAGCGGCTATTGTTGCAGCGGCTCAAAAAGTAATCAAAAGAAAATAACAAAACTACGCAAGTCAATATATGGATGACGCTTTAATTATAGCAAAATTCGCCGAAGAGAGTACGCGAGAAGAAGCTTTCCGTTTATTGTTGAAGAAATATCAACAGAAGATTTATTGGCATGTGCGAAGAATGGTCATCGATCATGACGATGCGGACGATGTTGTACAAGATATTTTTGTGAAAGTATGGAAGAACCTTGGGAACTTCCGGGAAGACTCACAGTTATACACGTGGCTTTATCGTATTGCAACAAATGAATGTATTACCTTCTTAAATAAGAAAAAGCAAAAGCAGAACGTGTCGTTGGATGACGACACGACTGCTTATCTGGCAGAAACGCTTGCTGATGGCAATTATTTCAATGGTGATAGAGCTCAAATGAAATTACAACAGGCTTTGTTGACCTTGCCAGAGAAGCAAAAATTGGTCTTCAATATGAAATATTTTGAAGACATGAAATATGAAGAGATTTCAGAAGTTCTCGGAACAAGTGTTGGAGCGCTTAAAGCCTCTTATCATTTGGCCGTCAAAAAAATAGAGGCATTTTTTAACAACAACGATTAAACCTTTTAGCGAAATTAGGTTCTAACAAATACTATGAAGGAAAATGGCACATATCATGATGGGCTGGAGCCTACAAATCTTCCAGCATCGTTGCGTGAAAATCCATTTGGCTTACCTGAAAATTATTTCAGTGATTTAGAATCAAAAATAATTACGCAAGTCAAATTGATTGAATGCAAGGAAGAATCCATCTTTGAGGTTCCAGAAGGATATTTTGATAGCCTATCTGAGGCCATTATGTGTAAAGTAGCAGAAGACAATTTAAAAAATCAAGTTGCTACTGACGGCTTTGAAATTCCTGAAAATTATGCTTCCGAACTATCTTCAACTATCCTCAACCGAATTTTAGAAGACAAATTAAAAGAAACGATTGTATCTGATGGCTTTACAATGCCTTCTGCTTATAATCAAACGCTTGAAGATTCCATCTTCGCCCGTTTAGCTGAGCAGGAATTGAAGAAAACAGTTCCTACAGATGGTTTCTCTGTTCCGGCTGGCTATGAAGAAACAGTTGAATCGACTATTTTTGCTCGTATCGCTGAAGAAAAACTCAAAGAAACGGTTGTGACTGCAGGCTTTGATGTACCACAACATTATTTTGAGACTCTTTCCGACAGTATTATTAATGCTGTGCAGGAGCCTGAAAAAGATCATACACCTATCCATCAAATAGGAAGACCGAAAAAATGGTATGCACGCTATGCTGTTGCAGCATCTTTTGCCGCCATGTTGAGCATAGGAGGATATTGGGGGTATCAGTATCAACAACAAAATGCAGCTCCCGTAGAAACAGTTGCAGAAGAGCAGTTGAGCCAACATTTGTCAGAAATTCCTAAGCAGGAAATTATTAATTACCTTGCGGCTTCAGCTTCTGGTGATGATATGATCTATATGTCCCAGTATACCGATGAAGCGAATCTCCCTACCAAGGGATTTGGGAGTAATATATCTAAACAAGAAATAGAAGATTATCTAAACTATACCTTATAATGATGTTCGATAAAAAATACATATGGATAACATTGTTCTTTAGTATATTTTCTATTGCCTTGGGCTTTGCACAAGACAAAAATCGATTTCAAGCTATAGAAAATGAAAAAATAGCTTACATTACTAAAGAACTAGATTTAACGCCAAGAGAGGCTCAGCAATTCTTTCCGCTCTATAATGAGTATAGCCAAACACTTTGGGATATCAGAAAAGAAAAATTGAATGGTGCTCCCAAAAATAGTTTTAGAGGTGGTTCCAGAGATGTCTTACAGTATGATGTTAAAGAAGTGGAGATCAAAAAAGAATACCGGGTCAAATTTGCCAAAGTTATTGGCAATGCGCGGGCATCGCAATTTTTTGAAGTAGAACAGGAATTCAGAGAACATCTATACAAATCCCTGCAGAATAGAAGAAAATAATCTCGAAAATAAAAAAGAAGTCTTGAAGACTTCTTTTTTATTTTCGGACATTTGTAAGATCATGTTAAGCAACAGAGAATTATTTTTAATGAATACTGCTCAAACATCTAGCTCACCTAGATTGGTTGAAGTAGTTAAGGCTGAAGGTGTCTACCTTTATGGCCCCAATGGAGAAGAATATATGGATTTGGTCTCCGGCTTCAATGTCAGCAATATAGGCCATCGTCATCCGAAGGTTTTAGAGGCTATAAAATCACAATTGGAGCAGTACTTACATGTCACCGTTTATGGTGAATTTGTGCAGGCGCCACAGGTGCAATTTGCTACAGAATTACTAGCAGAACTTCCCGCTAATTTTCAATCAGTCTACCTCACCAACAGTGGAACGGAAGCCGTAGAGGGATCTATGAAAATAGCAAAGAAATATACTGGTCGCAGGCAGATTATCGCTGCAAAAAAAGCGTACCACGGCAGCACACAAGGCGCGCTCAGTCTGATCGGAAACGATGAGTATCGCAAAGCGTATGCCCCCCTCCTTCCCGAAATAGATTTTATCGGGTTTAATGACATGGAAGATCTCACAAAGATTACGGAACAAACTGCTGCTGTCATCCTCGAAGCTATTCAGGGAGAAGCTGGTGTCCGAGTCCCGGATATCGCTTACATGCAAGCTGTTAGAAAACGCTGTAATGAAACAGGTACTTTACTGATCTTTGATGAAATTCAAACAGGTTTCGGTCGAACAGGCCGTCTTTTCGCCTTCGAACATTTTGCTATTGTTCCAGATATCCTGATGCTTGCCAAAGGCATCGGAGGCGGTATGCCCTTGGGTGCATTTGTTGCAGCCAAAGAAGTGATGGACGTTATTAAGGATAATCCCATGCTTGGGCACATCACGACTTTCGGGGGGCACCCTGTGAGTTGTGCCGCAGCGCGGGCTTCACTAGCTGTTATCAAGGAAGAAAAATTAGTCGAACAGGTTGAGCGAAAATCGCTTTTATTTAAAGAAAAACTCAGGCATCCTGCAATTAAAGAAATTCGAGGACTAGGCCTTATGATGTGTCTGCAACTGGCTTCTTTTGATCAAGTTTACAATGTGAGTAAGTATTGTGCTGAAAATGGGGTTATGATCGATTGGTATCTGCATTGTGAAACGGCACTACGTGTCGCCCCACCATTGACTATTACAGATCTAGAAATTGAAAAAGCTTGTAACATCATTATAAAAGGTTTGGAAAAGTATGCCTAAAGTATGTAACTTTAAACATAACAAAAACCTAATAATGAACACAAACCGCAGATCATTTATCAAAAAAAGCATTATTGGCACCGGTCTATTGACTGGCGCCGATTTACTGAGAAACGATGTATTCGCACACGAATCAACAGTCGGTTCCTCAAAAATCACTTTAAATAACGACGACATCATTTTATTTCAGGGCGATTCCATTACGGATGTGGGCCGAGATAGAAATAACAAAAATGCCAATGACACCGCAGCGCTGGGGCATGGTTATGCTTTATTGGCTGCCAGCCAACTCTTAAATAAATATCCAGCAAAGAGACTAAAGGTATATAATACAGGTATTAGCGGAAATCGTGTACCCGATCTTCAAAAGCGCTGGCAGGAGGATACTCTAGCAATTAAACCCACTGTATTGAGTATTTTGATTGGTGTGAACGATTTCTGGCGGACAATCGATCGAGGAGCACAGACTACGGTTGAAGAGTATAAATCCCAGTACAAACAGCTATTGCAGGAGACATTACAAAAGCTTCCAAATGTCAAATTGATCATTGGAGAGCCTTTTGCAGTAAAGGGTGTAGGTCACATTACTGAAGCTTGGTATCCAAAATTTTTGGCTTATCAAGAATCCGCTCGTGAGATCGCCAAAGAATTTGGAGCAATTCTTATCCCCTATCAAAAAATATTCGACAATGCTCAAAAGAACGCCCCTGGTGCCTATTGGGCTGCGGACGGCGTACATCCCACGCTTGCTGGGGCACAAATGATGGCCTCAGCCTGGATGGACTGCATCAAGTAATAAAATAAAAGAGCGGATACTTTATTGAAATCCGCTCTTTCTTTTTTAACATATGCTTATATGTTAAATCTAAATTTCTTTGTAAGGTGTTTTTTGTAGATTGGGAAGAAAATAAGCCACAATACCGATCAATGGCAGATAGGAACATAAGTGATAAATAAACTCGATGGAAGTATGATCTGCCTGCCAGCCAAGTACAGCGGATCCAATCCCCCCCATTCCAAATGCAAAGCCGTAAAATAAACCTGAAACCATACCCAACTTTTTAGGCAATAGTTCTTGCGCATAAACAATAATTGCTGGAAAAGCTGATGATAAAATCAACCCAATAATCACGATTAATATCCCCGTCATCGTAAGTCCAACATAGGGTAATGCCAATGCAAATGGCGCAACGCCCAAGACGGAGAACCAGATGACATATTTGCGACCAAATCGATCGCCGAATGCTCCTCCAAGTAGGGTTCCCACCGCAACGGCTATCAGAAAATAAAATAGATAGACTTGTGCTTCCACTTCATTGATTCCGAATTTCTTGATTGTATAAAACTGGAAGTAGTTTGTGATACTTGCTATATAGAAGTATTTTGAAACAATCAGTAATAGGAGTATAATAACCGTCACGACGATTCTGCTATTGGGTAGATCAGGTACGCGTATTGTTCTCTTCGTTGATTTAGCGGAGCTTTGAAGCCTCTTTTTATACCAACTACCGATATAATAGGATATAAATTGGCCGAGAATGGTAAATAAGCACATCCAAGCGATCGCCTGTTGCCCTCTCGGTAAAACCAAAAAAGCGACAATGATCGGAGCCATTGCCGTCCCTGCATTGCCTCCAATCTGAAAAATAGATTGTGCCATACTTCTTCTTCCTCCCGACGCCATATAAGCTACACGAGAAGATTCAGGGTGAAAGATTGAAGATCCAATCCCGACCAGAAAAACAGAAAATAAGATCCATTCATAACTATGTGCTTTCGAAAACAAAAACATACCGAGAAGTGAAAAAGACATCCCTATAATCTGGGAGTACGGTACAGGATGTTTATCCGTAAATGAGCCTACAACAGGCTGGAATATTGAAGCTGCTATCTGATAAACCATTGTAATCATCCCAACCTGAGAAAAGCTTAGATGATGCTCTTCTTTGAGCAAGGGATAGGTTGCCGGTATCACTCCCTGAATCATATCGTTCAGAAGATGCACCATACTCACGGCAAACAAAATAGAAAAAATAGGTCTACCCGCCTTCTCTTGTATCATGACGTCTTTCAAAAATTAAAAAGGTTGATTTTAACAAACCAACCTAAACTACCTTCATATAATAATTACAATACGCGTACCAACAATCCTTTCAGATATTCACCTTCGGGGAACGAGGCCCGGACAGGATGGTCTTCAGGTTGATGAAATTGTCTGATAAACTGAATTTCCTTACCGGCATCCAGTGCAGCCCAAGCGAGCACTTGTTTGAACGTATCCATATCCATCGCACCTGAACAAGAAAATGTCGCTAATAAACCACCGCTATTTAACAACATCAATCCGCGGCGATTCAGGTCTTTATACGCCCTTGATGCTCTTTCCAATGCAGATCGAGAGGGTGCATATTTCGGTGGATCTAGGACAATCAGATCAAATTTTTCCCCTTCATCAATGAATTTACGCAATTGCTTGTTTACATCAGACAATATTGCTTTATGTCGACTAGGTTCAAAACCATTTTCAACAATATTCTTTTCCAGGGTTTCAATAGCCAGTGCAGAACTATCTACAGATATGACTTCTGCAGCGCCACTTTTCAAACTATTTAACGTAAAACCACCGGAATAGCAGAAACAATCTAGGACTCGTTTATTCAAAACGTAGTTGGCCGTTAGCTGGCGATTTTCACGTTGGTCGCAATAAAATCCCGATTTTTGCCCATCAATAATGTTAACCTTATAATGAATGCCATTTTCGATAACGTCGACAAATTCAGATGGAAGTTCTCCAAACAAAAGTCCATTGGTATCGGGTAATCCTTCATGTTCGCGGGATTTCAGATCACTGCGCTCATAAATTCCTTTGGGTTGCAGCAAAGCATTCAATTCATCTATAATAATGGATTTGACTTTTTCCACCCCAACTGAATGAATCTGAATGGATATAAAATCTGCGTATTTATCTGCAATAAGTCCAGGAAGAAAATCTGCTTCAGCAAAGATTAAACGAACTGTATTGGTAACGCCTTCTTGCAACAGATGCTGTCTTGCTGCAACAGCCTTCTGAACTCGGGCACGCCACCAATCTGCATCAATCTGTGCCTGAGGGTTCCACTCCAATAAACGAATGGCTACACGCGAGCTATTGTGAAATAGACCATAGGCAATAAATTCACGTTCAGCATTGTAAACGCCAACAACTTCGCCATCTTCAATTTTATCGGACAATGATTTAATTGCTCCAGAAAATACCCAAGGATGCAATTGCCAGGCAGCTTTATCCTTACCCTTATTCAAATAAACTGATTTCATTGTTGCAAAATTAACTTATTAATTCGACATCCTGATGAAACTTTCCGGATAAAACAATCTAACATCCTCAATACATTATATATTTCCCAAAAATCCTTTTAATCCAAAAACCTCAACTATTTCTGAATAAAAATAAAAGGGCTCCTAAGGAGCCCTCAACGTTTAGTTATGGTTGATTAAATATTTTTTGAAGGCTTCAAAATCAACTTTCAAAGATTCTGCTAATTTCTCTTTTCCTTGCAATGTTTCTGCGCCGACAGGCAAAACTATTTTTTCGAATACATCTGCTGCTATTGCATCAGGGAATTTGCAGGGATGTGCTGTCGATAAGAAAACTGAAGCATACGGACCGGGATGCTCATTTGCATAAGCACGAGCGCCAAGCCAGGCAATTGCTGTATGCGGACAGGCGATATAATCCGATTCTTCAAGTAATTTCTGCATTCCTTCTTTTGTTTCTTCATCTGTAAATGTATAAGAAGAAAGCATATTTTTTAATTCAGCCACATTTCCGCCAAAGAGATCCTGTATACGTACCCAGTTGCTTGGATTTCCCACATCCATGGCATTGCTTAGGGTTTGAACAGAAGACAGTGGCTCATATTTACCTGAAGAAAGGAATCTAGGAACGGTATCATTGACGTTTGTTGCTGCTACAAAATGTTTCACTGGAAGTCCCATTTTATAAGCCAATAAACCAGCTCCAATATTACCAAAATTACCACTCGGCACTGTAAATACGACCTCATTGACTCCTTGTGACTTCAATTGTGCATACGCATAAAAATAATAAAATGTCTGTGGGATCAACCGTGCTATATTGATTGAATTAGCGGAAGTCAAACGCAATATAGCATTGAGTTCGGCATCACTAAAGGCTTGTTTTACCAATGCCTGACAATCGTCAAAAGTTCCTTCTACTTCAATAGCACGAATATTTTGTCCATTAGTGGTCAATTGTAATTCCTGAACCTCCGAGACTTTACCTTTAGGATATAGTATCGTCACACGTGTTCCTTCTACTCCCAAAAAGCCCAAGGCAACAGCTCCACCGGTATCGCCTGATGTCGCAACAAGTACGTCCAGTAATTTATCGTCAGTCTTTGAAAAATAGCCCATGACCCTACTCATAAAGCGAGCCCCAAAATCCTTAAAGGCATAAGATGGCCCATGAAATAGTTCGAGCACAGCGGTGCTGTCGGTCAAGAATTTTACAGGAGCATCAAAATTGATGGCATCGTTCACAATCTGTTTTAAATCGTCTTTGGGAATATCATTTCCCAATAGTGTAGAAGCTACTTCAAAAGCAATCTCCTGCAAGGAATACTGTTGAATATTCTTAATAAACAGCGGATCCAATTGTGGTATCTCTTCAGGCATATACAATCCTTTGTCTGCAGGGAGAGAATTGAAGACCGCATCTTTGAAGGAGACTTCTAATGTTTTATTATTTGTACTATAAAATTTCATATGTAAATAATCTTTTTGTAAAGGCCGATAAAACATCCTGTTATTTTCATTCGTGTTGACTTTAGAATGTGGATATTTCATTTTATTATCTTTTCTGAGGCAATGATCAATTAACCTAAGATTTTATAAACCTCGTTTCTGTCCTTAAATAATTTTTAATCTAATATCCTGGGTCCTTCCACATTGACACGGGAAACATAGCCAAAACTATCAATTTCATTTTCTTTGAGATGAGTTTGTATTTTGTCGGCAATCTCCTTTGCTATTTTTTCATCCCGTGTTATTGCAACGACGGAAGGTCCTGAGCCAGAAATACCAAAACTCAAGGCACCATTTTTCAAGGCAATTTCTTTCATTTCATAAAACTGAGGAATTAAAATTGCACGGGTTGGTTCAATAAGAATATCTTTCATGCTTCGCGCAATAAGATCATAATCTTCCTTGAACAACGCGGCAACCAATCCCGCGATATTACCCCATTGTGTCACGGCGTCTTTTAACAGCACTTTATCTTTTATAAGTTGTCTTGCGTCACGTGTGGGAACATCGACCTGTGGAAAAACGACCGCTGCTACAAGCTCTTTTGGTGAAGGGATGGAAATAACATCCAAAGGTTCATTTCCCCGAATTAATGTTATGCCTCCATAAAGCGCCGGGGCAACATTATCGGCATGGCCCGTACCGCAAGCCAAACGCTCACCTTCAACACAAAATGGCAGTAATTCTTCTTTTGACAAAGGGTTTCCAAGCATGGTATTGATGGCAAAAAGCCCAGCCACGGTACTTGCTGCACTGGAGCCAAGTCCCGATCCAATTGGCATATGTTTATGCAATTCAATTTCGACGCCTACCTTTGAAGAGATATTCAAGGCTTGTAATAGATATTGAACACAGGCGGATACGGTATTCTTACCGGGATCGAGCGGTAGTCTTCCATCGTCGCCAGTTATTTCCCGAATCGTTACTCCAGG
Organism: Sphingobacterium sp. UBA1897; assembly: GCF_002337775.1. Classification (NCBI taxonomy): domain Bacteria; kingdom Pseudomonadati; phylum Bacteroidota; class Sphingobacteriia; order Sphingobacteriales; family Sphingobacteriaceae; genus Sphingobacterium; species Sphingobacterium sp. UBA1897. The sequence goes on along the minus strand of NZ_DDGR01000040.1, from coordinate 79,143 downwards.
TTGTTGCGTGCGCCGCATAACCACCTCATCACCGGGTTCCTCGACAGCAAAACCCAATATATCAAAACCACAGATCATATTTGCGACAGTTGCAGGCGCAAAAACACGAACTTCCGACAGCATGCTGTCTAAATTTATCACCTTATCCTTGAGATATTCCACATTTAAATTATTGGCCATCACGTAATTTTTATTTTCCTTGAATAGTTTTTATGCTCCAACATTTACCAAATCTGCAAATACACCGGCAGCTGTCACCTCAGCCCCCGCACCAGGACCTTTTACTACGAGGGGACGTTCTTTATAGCGCTCTGTTGTAAACGATATAATGTTATCGCTGCCTGATAAAGCATAAAAAGGATGGTTTTCATCAACAAACTGAATCGCAATGGATACTTTTCCATTTTCCAATTTCCCAATATAACGGATTACTTTATTTTCATTAGCAGCTTTCTTCTTCATTGCTTCGAAATATTCATTTTCTTGCTGCAATTCTGTATAAAAAGAATCTACAGTATCTGCTTTCAAACATGCTGGAGGTAATATTGCGCCGAGGTCTACGTCTTCGGCCTCAACAGCATACCCGGCATCTCTAGCCAAGATGAGCATTTTACGCATAAAATCTATACCGCCTAAATCATCTCTTGGATCTGGCTCGGTATATCCAAGCTCCTGAGCCTGTTTGACGACATCATAAAAAGAAGCATCTGCTTTAAAATTGTTAAAAATATACGAGATTGTCCCTGAAAGAATAGCCTCTATCTTCACGATACGGTCACCACTCAACATCAAGTCTTTAAGCACCCTAACGATAGGCAATCCAGCACCTACATTTGTTTCATAAAAGAAATCTACACCGTGTCGATGAGCAGTATCACGGAGTGTTTTATATTGCTCGTATTTACCTGAATTCGCAATTTTATTGCAAGTGACGATCGAAATATTGGATTTAAAGATATCTTCGTAGTAGGTCGCCGGTAATTTGCTTGCAGTATTATCGATAAATACACAGTTCGGTAAATTCAGTGCCTTCATTCGATCAATAAACAATGCAAGGTCTGATTCCGTTCCATTTTTAGCAAGTTCATCGGACCAATTATTTAAATCAACACCTTCGGTATTAAAAAGCATTTTACGGCTATTGGAAATTCCAACAACCTTAATTTCAATATCATTTTTATCCAAAAGGAATTCATGCTGATTTTCCAATTGTTTAAATAAAGTTGCACCAATGTTACCGGTACCGATATTAAATACATGCAAAGTTTTCTTCAGCTCTGCGAAAAACGCGTCATGTACCGCATTAAGTGCCTTTGCTAAATCTTCCTTACCAATAATTACAGATATATTGTATTCAGATGAGCCCTGCGCGATAGCCCGGACGTTAATACCGTTGCGTCCTAGCGCTGCAAATAACCGACCGGACATACCGGGAGTTTTTTTCATATTTTCACCAACGATGGCTAATACAGACAGGTTTTCTTCAATCGCAGGAACGACCAGTTTATTCGCCTGGATTTCAAGTTCAAACTCCACTTCGATCAATTGTATAGCGCGTTTGGCATCTGAAGGATTGACAGCAAATGTGATGCTATGTTCGGAAGAAGACTGAGTGATTAGCACAACATTGATCTGCTCTCTAGCCAATAGCGTAAAAAGCCGTCCGCTAAAGCCCGACTTACCGATCATCCCTGATCCACTCAGATTGATGACAGAAATATCGGAGATCGAAGAAATTCCCTTGATTGGCAGAGCGGTTTTTCCACTATCAAACTGAATCACAGTCCCTGAGAAATCAGGTTCAAAAGTATTTCGAATAACAATCGGTATTTTCTTTAAAAAAGCCGGAATCATCGTAGGAGGATAAATCACCTTAGCACCGAAGTAAGATAATTCCATTGCCTCTGTATATGATAATACAGGCAGAGAAAAAGCTTTCTTCACAATACGTGGGTCGGCGGTTAACATCCCATTCACATCTGTCCAAATTTCAATGGCTGTTGCGTCCAGTATTGACCCGAAGATCGCTGCAGTATAATCTGATCCACCTCTTCCCAAGGTGGTAATACGCCCATTTTCATTACTTCCGATAAAACCTGTAACAAACAGCAGCTTATCACGATGCGTTATGTACAAGGATTTGACCAATTGCTCGGTTAGCATTTCATTTAAATGAGCATTACCGAAATTTGAATCTGTTTTCACATAATGGGATGCATCTACAAATAGAGATTCAGGAATATATTGTTCCATCACCTTAGATACCATATAATTTGAGCAACGCTCACCGTAACTAAGGATCAAATCTTTACTTTGATTGCTCAGCTCCTTTAGCGCAAAAATTCCTTGGAGGAGATCTTCTATCTCATTAAAAAACAACTTTAGCTTTGTAAATACAGGATTTTGATATTTCACAGCCAGAAGCTCTTTAACAACCGTAAAATGCTTATCTTCCAGGGACTTTAGGCCATCTGAAAAGGACTTTCCTTCTGCAGCGTCCTCAGCCAACTGGGTAAGCAAGTTCGTTACACCAGACATAGCTGATAACACAACCAATGGCTTTTCCTTTGCATCATAAGATTTTTTTACAATACTTAAGACCGCCTTTAGACTTTCTACCGTACCGACCGATGTGCCTCCAAATTTTAAAACTTTCATACTGTTTTATACTGTTTGTTTAGATTGATGATTTTTGTGCTAAAAAAAGAAGCGCTTTCCTTTGTCGAGGAAAGCGCTTCTAAATATTGTGTCTACAATTATATACAACGAAACTACTTCCTCCTGAGTTTTATCCCGGTGGTAATAATAATCGATGTAATAATTGTATTTGTGTTCATTGCTATTGCTTATGTTTTGTAAATATAGAACAAATATTATCACTTTACCAAAGAAAATTAATATTTTTTTTAAGATTCACAATGGGAACCCAAATAGAGTGGTATTCTATCAGATAGACATTTTTTTTAAGTGTAGCAAACAATCTACTTTATGTAGCCGACGATTGACAGAACCATTAATTTTCAATAAGTCCAGGTGGGTCCGATAAAGATGTTAAAATTGTTAAAATTTCGTTAAATACCTTAAAATAAATTTGACCTTAAACTGATATTGTATTATATTCGCAACAGTGCTGTCCAAAATAGATGACAGTGTTGAATTTTTAAAAGTTAAATGTTGTACAAAAAAGCGATTTAATGAAAACAAAGAAATTTATAGCGTCAATGCTATTTATCGGCTTATGTCTAGTGTCGCAGGCACAAACCAACAGAAACTCCAAACCAGAATCAGATCCTGATAACCTAGCGAAAGAATACTTTTCACAAATTATGGGAGTTGCAGTCTCAGCAACAACAAATACCAAACTTTATCAATTTGTTTACGAATGGTTGGGTACTCCATACCGTCTAGGAGGAGATTCAAAAAGAGGCATTGATTGTTCTAAATTTTCTTATGAATTATACGACAAAGTATTTAATACTTCGTTAGGATATAATAGCAGAAATCAATATTCTCAAGTCAAAACTGTCGAAAAAAATGAGCTAAAAGCAGGTGATTTGGTATTCTTCAAAATTAGAAGTAAAAGTATCACCCATGTCGGTGTTTATATTGGCGACAATAAATTTGCACATGCCTCATCTAGCAAAGGAGTTATGATCAGCAATTTAGATGAACCATACTGGAGACGTTATTATTACAATGGCGGTCGCTTACCAGAAGATAATAGATCGCTTACGGCAGAAATATTAAAAGCAGAAAAAGATAATAAATTGAATTAATAAGATCGGTTCGATCTAGGAAAGTCCAAAGCGTTTAACTCGTTTTGGACTTTTTTTATACAATATAATATCCTATTTTTACCCTATAATCATTGGAATACTATTATGTCTTCAAAGAAAACGCTCATCTTAAATAAAGAACAAATCAAACAAAAATCTATTCGGATTGCCTATCAAATTTTGGAAGACAATTTTGAAGATGAAACACTTGTATTAGTAGGAATTGCCGACAGGGGGTATGTATTTGCGCAACGCCTTCAAGCAATTTTACAGGAGATTTCAACGAAGGAAATCCTACTGATTAAAGTTACCATGAAGAAAACAAGTAGATCGCTGAGTGCAAGCACAGACATACCTGTTGATATTGCAAAAGATAAGACCATCATCTTGGTTGATGATGTGTTGAATAGTGGCAGAGCCTTAGCTTATGGACTGGGTGTATTTTTGAACGTTCCACTGAAGAAAATGAGAACGGCTGTATTAATTGATAGAAGCCACCATAAGTTCCCTATATTTAGTGACTACTATGGCACGAAGCTTTCAACGATATTAAGAGAACATGTTACCGTTACTCTTGAAGAATTTGATAAAGAAGAAGATGCAGCATGGTTAATTTAAACCATGCTGTTATTTCTTTGAGACTTTCAATTTCATCCCCGGTTTTATCCGGCTTCCATTTAAATCATTTTCACTTTTAAGTCGACCGACTGATGTCCCATTTTTATCTGCGATCTCAGATAAAGTATCGCCCTTCTTCACGACATAGTAAGCTGTACGTGTAGTACTAGCGGCATGCTGTTGACTCTTCTTTGAAGATCTTTCTGTGTTACGAGCTAACTTCGCGTTAACGAAATCATCCTCCTTTTTTATCAGCAAGTTTTGTCCAGGGACAATTTGATTTCCGCGCAGGTTATTCCAAGATTTTATATCCTGTACTGTTACTTCAAACTTGTCAGCAATGGAAGCGAATGTCTCACCAACTTTCACTTTATATTTGCCATTTTGTAGAGGTTCACTCAAATTTTCCGTCTGACTAAGAGTTGCGGAAGATATTGGTGTGTTGAGAGCTGCATACAATTCTTCTGAGGCAATCTTTTTATCCAAGACAGGTAACACCAATCGCAATGGAGACTCTTCAGTACCATTTAATACATTTCTTTTAAAACTAGGATTCAATGCACGTAATGTCTCTTTTGACACATGTAAAGCATCCGCTATTTGGTTCAATGAAATCCGTTTATTGATATCTAATGCTTGAGTTCTTAGTGAAAGTTCAGTATCCGCAGCATTGATATCATTTTCGTCCGCGTATTTCATCGCATATGTCATTGCGATGAACTTAGGGATATAGTTTTGGGTCTGTTGTGTTAGATATGGTGCGATATCCCAAAAAGTAGCATGCTCTTTTCCGGAACGTTGGATCGCACGGCTAACTGCTCCTTTACCGCCATTATAGGATGCTATCGCTAATAGCCAATCGCCATATTCATCGTAAGCTTCTTTTAAGATTTTTGCGATAGCATAACTAGAAGCAATCGGATCCATACGTTGGTCGGTATAACTGTCCACTGTAAGATGATAAGTTTTGGCTTCATAATACATCAATTGCCATAAGCCTGTTGCTCCAGCACTGGAGATATCGCGTGGATTTAATGATGATTCGACTACACTTAGATATTTGAGTTCCCGTGGCACTCCAACTTCATCCATGATTTTATCAAACAATGGGAAATAGTATTGCCCTAGTCCCATCATCCTACACATATAAGGGTTATAATTATCCGACGTATATTTAGCAACCAGATCTTTCACTCGCGGTGAGTAGTCCAATGGAACCTCACGTTCTATTGCTTTCAGTTTCCGCACGAGCTGTATATCTTCATCTGTAATTTCAGCATCATGCTTCCCGTTATTTCCGGAAGATTTTATACTGTCAAGGTATTGGTAAATCTCTTGTTTTTCTTTTTCGATACTTTTTTGAAAGAAGGTATGGGCGGCTTCTTTCATGCCTTCTACAGCGCTTTCTTGGGCCATGAGTGGTAGTACATAGCATACCCCTCCTAGTATTGAAATTAACGTCTGTTTTCCGATCATAAATTTACTGTTAAATCCGAGTTTGATTCATCTGCTGAAAAATCAACAATAATCTAAACGTTTAGAAATGGATTTTAGTATAAAAATGGTTTTCGCCCTATTTAGCTGTAGGTCGAGTATAAAACAAAATACGATTTTGTTCCTCACAAAATCGTATCCATGCTATATGGGATCAAAACCTCCCTTATTTGTTATCTTCTATTTCAGATTTTTTTTCAGGTGAAGACTCATCCTTTTGGCCTTCTTTAAATTCTTTAACCCCTTTACCCAATCCGCGCATCAATTCAGGAATCTTCTTGCCACCAAATAATAGTAACAATATTACTACAATGACAATTAACTCTTGCCCCCCGATTCCCATGATTAATAATGATGTTGACATAACTATAATTTCTTGTTTTTCAATTCTTTTAAACTAAAACTTTTCTCTCTCTCTACAAATGTAATGATAATTATTAAATATAGTAATTATTTCTTATCTCGCCAACCATGACATCGGATTCAGCGGTGTTGACCCTTGATAAACAGAGAAGTCAACCATTGGCACACCTGTATCGGAGTCCACATCAGCCGTTCCTATAGTTTGGCCCGTACTTACTTTTTGCCCCTTAGAAACATTTACACTTCCCATATTATTGTAAACAGTATAATACTCACCATGTTTAATCATTATGATACGTTGACCATACATTGTTAAAATACTACTCACCTCTCCTGCGAAAACAGCTTTCACAGCCGCACCACTAGAAGTTTGTATCTTCACGGATATATGTTCCACATTGACATTTCTTCCGACACTTTCCCCTCCAAAATCTTGCATAATCTTCGCATTAGAAACAGGCCAAGGCAAACTACCGCGATTAGATCTGAAGTCATTTGAAAGCTTAACTGCCTCTGGTGTACTACGAAGCACCTCTGATTCCGACATTTTCGAAGTATTCGTTTTTGTATTGTTCTTACCTTTTGTAGTTGAAGTAGACTCATTCGCTTTGCGGTTACGCTCAGCAGCCGCTTCTGCCGCACGACGTGCCGCCTCAGCCCGTCGACGTTCAGCCTCAATTTCTCTTCTAATAATCTCCTTAATGGCCGCATTAATACGACGCTCCTCTTTTTGCTTTTGGGTAATATCTTTCTTCACACCGCGTTCTGTAACAATCAACTCACTCAATTGTCCAGAATAAACAGATCGCTGTTGAGATATTGTTCTTTTCTCATTTTCCTGCTCTTTCATCAAGGCAACCTGTTTGTTTCGGTCCGCCTGCAATTGAGCGATTTTTTGTTCAATCTGTTTCTTGGTATTTTCGATATCAGCAGCTTTCAGCTTTCTAGAATCATTAAACTGTTGTAAGTACTTAACCCGTCGAAACCCCTGATTAAAATCCTTTGATGCAAAAATAAACATCAATTTATTATAGGCATTTCGGTTTCTGAACGCAAACATCACCATCTTTTCATAGTCACGTTTCATCTTCTCCAATTCAGCCTTCAACTTATTTACGGCAGCAGTATTGGCATTGATATGTTTGTTAATTACAGCTACTTCCGAAGTAATGGTATTTATCTTCTGCTCGCGCAAATTAATCTGCTTACTCAATGCTGTCACTTGTTGTTGGGTCAGTGATTTTTCCTTTGCAATCTCTTTGACCGTATTTTGTAATTCAGCAATTTCGCGGTTGAGTTTCTCACGCTGTTTTTCAAGTTCAGCCCTAGTCTGCGCCGATGAAATCCCAATCATGAATAGGAAAGCAGCTATACCAAGTATTGTCTTTTTAAAGTTCATTTACAGTACTATTTTTTTGTGTTTGCCATCTTTCTATCCTATCAATTCACGTCATACTTTAGCAAACTAATTGCGAAAGTAATAAATCTAAAGGAAATAGACAGCTTCTCATCGGATTACTTTATAACGTGACGATACTGAAAAAGGCATTTCGACCGGTTCATTAAAAGTCACTTTGTTAAAATTTATCTCTGTTTTGATCTCTTGACGACCATCAGAAATGATCATTTTTAAAAGCATCGGAAATTCCTGCCCAGAAGCCATGGCATATTCGCCGTAATTGGCTTCCAACAACTGTTTCTTTGAAAGTTGTGCTAATCTAAATTGATAAGGCCTATTATTATTATTTAATTTATATAAAAAATCTAGTTCATTCAGTTTGCCATCTAACTGGACAGACATCGAATCCTGCTTAAAATTAACCTGATCAATATCGGACAATAGATTCACCGAAAGATTTGCAAGCAACAAATCTTGTAGGTTCCCGAAAGTTAAATCCGGGCTGGCAAAACGATATAGATAGTCAAATGGCTTAACCATATATTCGCTCTGAAATTTATTTAAGATTTGTACACTGTCTGGAGTTATCAATACCCGGGCAACCTCTATACCCAGTGTGGCAGAAATAGAAATCCAGATCCTTTTATCTTTCTCTATTCTAATAGTGGAAGTGACATCATAATTATCCTTCCCAAGATCGAGACGCATTTTCGCTTTTCCAGAAAAAGTAGAATAATTCAAATTAGTCAAAAAAAGATTACGTAAGCTATTTTTCTTTGCTTCCCTTGTATTATCTTTTATGGTCAACTCATTTTCAGTTTTCAGATCAGCACCTTTTAGTAGCTTCTTCTTAGAACTACAAGAAGAAAGCAGCAGCACAACAACACTAACCCAAACAATTTTATTCCACATAGCTTTTAGTCTCAATCTTCTTTTTCAATTTCAGCTTACTCTCCTCTGTATCCGCTCCCTTTTCTAAAGCCAGGTTCCATTGCTTAACGGCATCTGTTGTTTTCCCTAACTTAATAAGAATGTCGCCGTAATGTTCCAGCAATACTGACGTTTGCGGATTTGTGTTTTTTAACGCTTTTTGAATCCACACCAGCGCATCATCATATTTTCCATTTGCGAAAAGTACCCAAGCATAGGTATCTTCAAAAGTTCCATTATTGGGCTGCAATTTCGTCGCCATTGCTGCATACTTTGTAGCATCATCAAGTCGTTCTTTTCTTAACGACAAATAGTATGCTAAATTGTTCATGGCCGTCACATTTGTACTATCCAATCGAATAGCTTCGATATAAGCCGCATCAGAGGCTTTATACATCTTAAGTGAATTATAAATATCACCTAATCCGCCATAAATATTTGCCTGTAGAAAAGGTGATTCATCCTGTGCATTATTAAGTGCGGCTTCCATAAACTTCCGGCTATTTTCCATGTCTTTTTTCATCAAATAGGCCATGCTTGTAAAATAGAGTATGGTTGCATTATTGGCCACATAGTGTAGCGCCTCCCCACCATGTGCAATGGCTTGATCAAATTCGCCTTTGTCCATATCCAAACTCATCAGCATCCGCCAAGCATCAATTTGATAGGGGTTCATACTAACTGCAACTGCTAGCGAACTTTGAGCAGCTGACTTATCATCTCTCAACCATAACACTTGTCCCTTTGCCATATGGCTTTCGGCAATACGTGGATGAACTTCAACCAAGATATTGACCAGTTCCAAAAGTTGGTCTTTTGAATAGGGGCCTTTCGGATTTAACAAGGTCATTATAATCCGATTCTTATCTGCAAAGTCAACTTTCTTAGATTGAAATCCTTGTTTAAGTGCATCGAAAGATAATTTCACCTTTTTATCAAATCGATAGAGATCAGCCAAATCGAAATAAAGAAAATCCTCTTTTGTTGTCTGAATTCCTTTATTAATATAGTCCAATGCAAGCTTCGAGTTTTTGGAAAGATTATAAGCTTGCGCTAATTGACCATATACTTGAGCCAGCGAAGTTCCTTTGTCTGCCCAGGGTTTCAAAAGATCAATGACCGCTTTATAATTACCAGCATCATTTAACAAGACACTACCAACCATGTCCAAGGTATCAGAAGCGACTTCGATCTCTTTGGTTTTATAGAAATACTCCAGAGCCACATCCTTGTATCCGCCATTGAAAAGGAGCATGATACGCTCCCGTTTTAGTGAGGCTGTATTATTGTCATCTTGATCTATCAACTTATCGAGATAGATTAACGCACTATCCGCGTCGTTTTTACTTTTAAACGCATCTACAGCAAAACTTAGATATTCAGGCTTAGGCTGAATATTCAACGCTTCTTTTATAGCTTCGATTGCTCCACCTTGATTTCTCATCTGTGCAAGAAGGATTGCCTTTGTAAAATAGATATCATCAGCTTGCGGGTAATCCGCGAGTATGGCGTCCAAAGAATCCATGCCCGGACCAATTTTGCCTTGCTTCAATATTTCCTGTACGTTTTTGAATCGTGCATCGTAAGGTTTAGGCTTTTTATCCGAAGATTGTGCCTTTAATGAGCCCAGTGCTACTAGGAATAAACCAATAAAACTTAAAAAAAATCGTTTATCTAAAAAATTCAATCTCATCTACTTCCGCTATAATAATTTAAAAATTCTTCCTGCAATATACTAACTAATGTAACAATATTCATTCGAGGAAGTTGTAAAAATATTGAGATTAGTGTGGCTCGTTTGAAATTCAACTCGTTTTCAACAAAATAAGCAAAATAGATTTTAAAATATAGAATAATAGATGTACCTTTGCAGACCCTTGAGATAAGGGAAGGAAAAATATTTTAATAAATTATTTAAACAAAAGCAAGTGAATACGTTAAGTTACAAAACTGTCTCTGCCAACAAGAACACCGTTAACAAAGAGTGGATCGTTGTTGACGCTGAAGGAGAGATTTTGGGGCGCTTGGCGAGCAACATCGCGAAAGTAATTCGTGGTAAGCACAAGCCTACATTCACCCCTCACGTAGACTGCGGAGATAACGTGATCGTTATCAATGCGGACAAAATCAAATTGACAGGAAACAAATTAGGCGACAAAGTTTACGTTCGCTACACTGGATATCCAGGTGGTCAACGCTTTGTTTCTCCAAAAGAGTTAATGGCTAAATTCCCTGAACGCATCATTGAAAAAGCTGTTCGTGGTATGCTTCCTAAAAACCGTTTAGGTCGTCAATTATTTAAAAACCTTTACGTTTATGCTGGTACTGAGCACAAGCATGAAGCACAAAATCCAAAACCAGTTAAATTTTAAGGAGGATCGACATGTCAACAACTAACACTTCAGGAAGAAGAAAAACTGCTGTTGCCCGCATTTACTTAACTGCTGGTAGCGGAAACATTATCATAAACGGTAAAGACTACAAAGAGTATTTCCCAACATTACCTTTGCAGTACATCGCTACACAATCATTGAACGTAGCTGGTGAATTAGCAAACTTTGATGTAAAAGTAAACGTTAACGGAGGTGGTGTTAAAGGTCAAGCAGAAGCTGTTCGCTTAGCGATCGCAAAAGCTTTGGTTGAACTTAACCCAGAAGTTAAACCTGCATTACGCGCTAAAGGTTTAGTAACACGTGATGACCGTATGGTTGAACGTAAGAAACCAGGACGTCGTAAAGCTCGTAGAAGATTCCAATTCAGTAAACGTTAATCAAAGGAGGATCAAAAAATGGCAAGAACTACTTATCAAGATTTATTGGATGCAGGTGTGCACTTTGGTCACCTTACACGTAAATGGGATCCGAAAATGGCTAAGTACATTTTCATGGAACGTAACGGTATCCACATCATTGACTTGAACAAAACTCTTACGAAATTAGAAGAAGCTGCTTCAGCTATCAAACAAATCGTAAAATCAGGTCGCAAAGTTTTATTCGTCGCAACGAAAAAACAAGCAAAAGAAATCATCGCACAACAAGCAAAAGAGGTTAATATGCCTTTTGTAACTGAGCGTTGGTTAGGTGGTATGCTTACAAACTTCGCTACAGTTCGTAAGTCTATCAAAAAAATGTCTAACATTGACAAAATGCAAAAAGATGGTACATACGATGTATTGTCTAAAAAAGAGAAGTTGATGATTCAACGTGAGCGTATCAAATTAGAAAACCTTTTAGGAGGTATCGCTGATTTGAACCGTTTGCCAGCTGCTTTATTCATCATCGATGTGAAAAAAGAACACATCGCTGTTTCTGAAGCAATGAAATTGAACATCCCTACTTTTGCAATGGTAGATACGAACTCTGATCCTTCAAATATTGATTTCCCAATCCCAGCAAATGATGACGCTAGCAAATCTATTAGCTTAATCGCAGGTATCATTGGTCAAGCAATCCAAGAAGGTTTGGACGAGCGCAAACGCGACAAAGAAGAAGAAGCTGAAAAAGATGCTGCTGCTGCTAAAGCAAAAGCTGATAATGGTGAAGCTTCAGAAGCTAAACGTCCTCGCAAAGCGAAAGACGGAGAATAATATTTTTATTCCAAACCGGATAGCGTAGCGTTAGTTTCTGGAAAAGTTTACTTTTCTTGAACTAGCCTCTCTGTCCGGTTTTTTGGTTTAACAACACTCGTTTATCAAGGAATGTTAAACTTCATATTAGCTTAACATGTTTTAAGTTAATATTGTACAAATTTCAGTCGTAAATAATAATAAAAAGAAATAAACATGTCAGTACAAATTTCTGCATCAGATGTAAACAAATTGCGTCAACAAACTGGCGCTGGTATGATGGATTGTAAAAAAGCTTTAGTTGAGTCTAATGGTGACTTTGAAGCTGCTGTAGATTACTTGCGTAAAAAAGGCGCTAAAGTAGCTGCTAGCCGTCAAGATCGCGACTCTAACGAAGGTGTTATCATCGCTAAAGCGACTGCTGATGGTAAATCAGGTATCGTAGTTGAAGTTAACTGTGAAACTGACTTCGTAGCTAAAAACGCAGACTTCGTAGCTTTCGCTGAAAAAATTGCAGATCTTGCATTAAACAATAAACCTGCTTCTTTGGAAGAATTAAAAGGTTTGGAACTTGATGGCAAAAACATCGCTGATTCTTTAATCGAGCAAACTGGTGTAATTGGTGAGAAAATTGACGTTTCTAAATACGAAACTATCACTGCTGAAAAAGTTATTGCTTATATCCACGGGAACTACCGTCTAGGTGTATTAGTAGGTCTTTCTGCTGATGCAGCTGGCGCTGAAGAAGCTGGTAAAGATGTAGCAATGCAAATTGCTGCAATGAACCCAATTGCAATTGACAAAGATGGTGTTGATCAAAACACAATCGAGCGTGAAATTGCCATTGCTAAAGAACAAATCATCGCTGAAGGAAAACCAGCTGAAATGGCTGAGAAAATTGCTCAAGGTAAATTGAACAAATTCTTCAAAGATACAACTTTGTTAAATCAAGAATTCGTAAAAGATTCTTCTAAAAACATCGCTCAATTCTTAGATTCTGTTTCTAAAGGATTGACTGTAACTGCTTTCAAACGCGTACAATTAGGCGCATAAGCATACCTCCATTCAGAATGGAAATTTTAAAGAAGGAGCTATTCGATGAATAGCTCCTTCTTTTGTTTATATCTCTACCTCCATTTATTCCTGAACTATTTTTATCCGCTCCCCCCTGGCTTTTATTTTATCCCAAATTTGTGTAACTTAAGGATACATAAAACTGGACAGCATATGGGTATGTTAAAGGAAAACGCGTTAAAAGGAAAACGAATTTTGATTACGGGTGGTGGTACGGGTCTAGGGAAAGCCATGACAGATTACTTTCTCGAGCTTGGCGCCTCTTGCCTGATCACAAGCCGCAAAGATGATGTTATACAAAATACAGCAAACGAATTGTCGGAAAAACATCAGGCAAAATGTCTTGCAGTAGCTGGAGACGTGCGAAATTATGAAGATGTCGAACGCGTCGTTTCCTATGGATATGAACATTTTGGGGGGATAGATATCCTCATAAACAATGCTGCTGGAAATTTTATCTCGCCTACCGAACGTTTAAGCCACCGAGCCTTCGAATCTGTTATTGGTATCGTGCTCCAAGGGAGTATAAACTATACCCTAGCGCTGGGCAAACGATGGATTGAGGCAAATGAACAGAATAAAGCTATACTCAGTATCGTCACAACCTATGCTTGGACTGGGTCGGGATATGTTGTTCCTTCTGCAACTGCTAAAGCCGGAGTTCTTGCGCTAACCAGATCTCTAGCTGTAGAATGGGGAAAAAAAGGAATAAGGCTCAACGCTATAGCTCCTGGTCCATTCCAAACTTCGGGCGCCATGGAACGGTTACTCCCAGGCGAATTAGGAGAACTTCTCTCACCTACCAAACGTATCCCCTTGGGCCGCTTGGGTAAACTGGAGGAATTAGCTAACCTCGCGGCCTATCTGGTATCCGATTATGCGAGTTATATCAACGGAGATGTTATCACGATAGATGGCGGCGAATGGCTTAAGGGGGCTGGAGAGTTCAATGGATTAGATATTATTCCTGAAGATCAATGGGATACTATTGAAAAGATGACTAGAAATGCAAAAAGCACTTGATAACCGTTTAAAACAACGAATGATTTATATTTTATTGTGAATACATAACTGTAATCCATGTAGATTTAAGAGAGGAAAAAGTAAAGTCTTTAATCCATTTTTCTTAGGTTTGTAGCGATTATTTTCCAAAGGGTCTATACATATGATGAATTTATCTTTCGAATCTCAAAAAATCAAACACAAACACAAATTAGAACTAAACAAAACAGGTTTTGATTTTGCGTTAGTTTATATATCCGAAGGCACACTCGTATCGAAAGGAAATAACTTAAAATTTTCAAAAGAGAATTTACTTTTTTTGAATAAAGATTTCGAAACACTTGAGACAAAAAAGGATACAATCGCATTTGTACTCTATTTCTCAAATTCCTATTTTAAAGACCTGCACTTTATACAACAAAATTTCAGACTTTCTCACAATCCGGTTGATATCTTCAACTCGAAGACTTTATTAAATAAGAGCCTATCGCTTAAAAAGGAAAATAAAAAACTAATCGAGCGGGTAATATCTCTGATTCAACAATATGAGCGTGAAGATACAGCAGAATCAATTTTTATATTCCACCAGACAATGTCCCTCTTCGCTTTAGTCGAAAATATTTTGAAGGATCTGGAGCTACCTATTAACGAGTCATATGAAATGTCTCAAGAGATCGAGCAATACATACAGCAAAATATTTATTTCCCAGATAAATTACAAATCAGATCAATCGCAGATCAGTTCCAAATTTCAGCAAATTACTTTGGGGCATTTTTTAAAAAAAGATATTCAAAAAGCTACAAAGTATATATAGATGATATTCGTATTAAACTAGTTGAAGAGAGATTAGCATCCAACAGATACACTATGAAACAAATTGTAGAAGAATTAGGATTTAATGATGAAAGTCACCTGACCAATTTCTATAAGAAGAAAAGAAACATTACACCGAGTTCTTATAAAAGAGCTAAAAATAGTGCTTAATTGTCAAGCTGGATTATACCATTAAGATCATGATTTAAGGAGCGTTGAATGGCCTCATCCAAAATAAGAATCTTTTTTCCTTGAAAGGTAGCTGCATCATCACTTTCAAAATTTGAGGTACTGGAATTAAAAGAATCCAATTTCATCGGGAAATAAATTGGGTTCTCGTCTTCAGCTCGACCAATGGTCAATAAAATATTGTAGCCTTGTAGGCGTAAACTCTGTAAAGTCTGATAATTTAAACGCTTGAAGATCATAATTCCTATTTTAAGATAGAACAAACATATAATTACATTGTTTTAATGCTTTAACCATTTTTTGTGTTTTTATATTTCAGAAGGATATTCTGAACCCATAATCTCTTAATACTTTTGGAATAATCGTTTTGCCGAATAAATTCAAAACTTTTTTTTTTGAGAACTGTTTTACAAATGCAATAACATGAGTAAGATTATGTCAAAAAAAGAGCATAAAAATGGGAAAGTCGAAGAAGACTATTCCGATATGGATCAGGACCTTGCTTTCAATGAAGAGCTTGACAGTTATGAAATGGATGTCGATGACAATGACCCAGATTATGACCACCCCGCCGACTATGATACTGTAGCTGAGGGCTCAATTGATGATGATTCAACATACGATAATTCTAATCCATTTGTCGGAGATGAATATGCAACAAAAGATGAGCTCGAAGAAGAAGATCTAGATGAAGCTAACATGCGAATTGAGACTTTTAAACATGAGCGGCTATCCCCTTTGGACAAGAAATTAGCCGAGAACGAAGAAGATCTGAGAGATGATCTTGATGAAGAGGGATATCCCAAAAACGACAGGTAGTTTTTCCGAAAATAACATAGTTTTGAAGGGACCAAAAGGTCCCTTTTCTATTGATTAAAATAGAAACATTCTTCTCAAGAGTATTAAATATATACTTTCAATTGGAAACTATAACTCCAATTTTTTATGTAAGTTTACTTTGAAGATTATAATCATATGGAAAGTATATTACCTCTCATCCGTATTGTTGACCTAAAAAAATCATACGGAGTAAAAGAAATATTGAAAGGAATCAACCTTGACATATTCCCAGGTCAAGTTATCGGTTATATTGGCCCGAATGGTGCCGGCAAATCCACTACCGTTAAAATATTAACAGGACTAATCGAAGATTTCACAGGCACTGTAGAAGTTAATGGCATCAATATTCAAGAAGATCCACTTGCAGTAAAAGCACTATTGGGATATGTTCCCGAAAACGCAGAATTATATGACGTCCTGACTCCCATGGAATACTTGGATTTTGTAGGTAAACTCTATGGAATGGAAGATAATGTCATTCAAGAACGTTCCTTAAAACTGCTAGCAGCTTTTGGCCTTGAATCTAATGTAAATAATAGGATGGATACCTTCTCCAAAGGAATGCGTCAAAAAGTACTTTTAATTTCAGGAATTATTCATAACCCACAAATCATTGTACTGGATGAACCATTATCTGGACTCGATGCCAATGCTGTTATCTTTGTCAAAGAACTTATCTCATTACTTGCAAAGGAAGGGAAAACAATTTTCTATTGTTCACATATGATGGACGTTGTTGAAAAAGTGTCTGATCGGATTTTACTGATAAACCAGGGCAGCATCATTGCGGATGGCACGATTGAGGAATTAAAAACAGATCCTAACGAATCATTGGAGCATATATTTGCTAAATTAACCAATACTGGCAACAGTGCATTAGACGCTTCCAATATCATTACAGCAATTCAATAACATGGAAAAATTTATATTAAAATTTATCCTTCTTTTTCGTGGGGTTTGGAAAGGCTTGGGCATCAATTATGAACAGTTTAAGATCATCTTAGAAACCAAAGTAATCTTAGAGAACAGAAAGCCGATTAGCTTTAGGAAACGTAGCTCAGGGAAATCCTCTTCTTCGTCATCGATTTTACAATTCTTATTGTATCTCATCTTTGGCCTAATATTCATGGTAATTATTTTTTCGATTCCAGATAGGTACTTAGCCGTTTCGATTATGCTACTCAGTTTCATTAGCATGTTAAGCATTACGTTAGTATCCGATTTTTCACCCATATTATTAGATACCCGGGATCAGTATATCATTATGCCTAAACCAGTTAATGACAAGACTTTAGCTATTTCCCGAATAACTTTTATTGCAATCAAGCTTTTTAATCAAGTAATTGCGTTGACCTTACCTGTGCTTATTTATGTATTATTCAATTGGGATATCGTCTCCGTCTTTCTTTTATGCCTGCAGCTTATACTAAGCACTTTAATCGCGCTGATATTTGTCAATGGATTTTATCTGATTAGCATCAAATATCTCCCCATCCAAAAGTTTAAAGATGTAATTACTTATATACAGATCGGTCTCTCACTGGTTCTTTTTCTATCCTATTATGTTGGCCCAAATTTGATCCAATCTATTGTGGAATCTCATTTAACGATGGAACAGCTCAGATTTCTTTGGATATTCCCAAGTACCTGGATTGCATCATTCCAACCATTACTCTTTGGTAACCACAATGTACATTTAGTCATCTTATCAACACTGGGAATACTAACTCCCTTTGCTGGTATCTACGCTTGTACTAAGCTGTTTTCACGTGGATTTAATGCAAAAATAGCGGCACTAGCAAGTGCCGACAACCTCCCTAGTGAAACTTCACAATTAACCCGAGATAATCCCTCCAAATTACCGCTATATAAAAGGATCTCTTCGAGCGTTTGCTCATCCCCTGTTGAAGAGGCTGGATTTGGCATTGTATGGCTGATAAGTTCTAAAACGAGAGAATTTAAGCAACAGCTATACCCTTCGTTGGCTTATCTACCTATTTATTTTGTCTTTTTATTTCTACGTACAGGAGATGATCTCCCAATAGCTGGCAAAATCGCGAAACTTCGGGATTCAGGCTTGTATATCATTATGTTTTATCTTTCGTTATTGACCATATTAACCGTTTTCCAGCTTATCACGCAAAGTAATAAATATAAAGCGGCCTGGGTCTACCATGTGACGCCGATACAAAAACCGGGACAACTGATGACTGGAGTTCTCAAAGCATGTCTTATTAAATATGTTTTACCGTTCAACATACTGTTTCTTTCTATCTGTGTACCGCTATTTGGTCTCAGTTCTATTAATGATCTGCTATTATCTTCCGCAGTCGGCGGTATCGAAAGTATTCTGATTATGCTTTTTATTGTCAAAAACTATCCGTTTTCTAAGGCTAGTCAATCCAATTCAAAAGCTATAACTAATCTACTGATATTAGGTCTATTGGGAATTTTGGGATACTTACATAAAACAATTTTCCACTATGAAACTCTAATTTGGATCTTAGCCGGACTTGCATGGGTCGTATTCTTTTTTATGCTGAAGTACCTACAGAGAGAAGACTGGAAAGGCTTAGCTTACGACGACAATTGATTAAACAGATAAAAAAAGCTTCATTAAAGGAGCTTTTTTTATCTAATTCGTCAAAATCTAAGCACAAAATATCTTTGTGCTTTTCTTTTATTCGGTTATCTTTTATTTATCCGTCCTTTAAATCGGCTCATACCATCCATCAGAACTTCAACGATTATTCTTCCTGGAGGTAGATGGCTCAGATCATAGCTCAGGACAGCTTGTTGAATGGATTTGTATTCATGTTTTTGCCACAAAACGCCATCAACCATAAAAAGCACTGTCATCTCACTCTGTTTATTGGACAATACGCTCAGTTGCGTCTTATCCACAACCGACCTTGGATAAAGTGAGAAGGCATATTGCGTTGAAATTGTGTTCATCTCAAATCCACGTTTGGCATTGAAACTAAACATTTCGCCATTTCCACAATCGCTTTCAAAAGCATGAATAAGGTTTCCTTTCAGATCGAAAATCCGTAAATGACCATCACCATTTTCAGGTTGTGCCCAAAACTGCAGTCCGTTACCTGCTGTATCAACCAAAGAGAGTGAGTGATTTCCCTCATTAAGATGTAAAGTATCTCTATACATCGTTGCCGCAGCCAGTTGAGAGCCTGTCTTACAAAAGACCGTATCCTGCCTTGCATTCATTAGAAATATACGATTATCCGCTGGTTTATTATTGGTCGTAAACTCCAAAATAAAATCAGTTGGAAATTTCTGCAGAGCTGTAAAGACGCTTTCCGCCTCATTGTCTGTGGGCCATGCATCCGGCTTTCCATTAGGCTTAAGAAGTGACACCGTGAATACATTCTCCCGATCTTTTTCCTGTATTTCTCCGGGTAGTATAACTTCTGCAACTTGATTAAAAGAAAGATTACCTTTCCAATGGAAAGTTTTGACAGGAAATCCTTTCGTGCCATAAACAATTTCTAGGGATCGAATCGGGTCAGCACCTAAATTTCTGAAAGAGATCCTTGGGCCAGCACTCGCCGGATTTAATCTAGAGAAACGCTGTTCATCACTTGGAACCATTATTGACTCGACTGCAACATCTACCTTTTGTTTAGGGACTGAATATTGAAACAAGTAAGCCGATATATTTTCGACAGCCTGTACATTCTCTGTCGCTGTATAGGGTTCCATCTGTAAGGCAACTTGATGAGTGCCAACTTTGGTAAATACATCAATAAAATCAGGCTGCTGTAAATCTCCAGGACACCAATATGCGCGGTCATGTACCCAGGTACCGCCTTGTGGATAAAGTGGATTACCTCCACATTTCTTCCACATATCACGTCTGTCTACAGTCTTTCCATCGAAGGTGAGTTCGCGCCATCGGCTACAGAATTCACTACAGCCACGCGGTTTATCCATACCATGCCCTGTATGCTGAATACGTATTCGGCTCAATGCAGATCCCGGACTCGAGGTATATGTTATTGGTCGTAGATTTTCTGCTATCTTTTCGTTGACATCCCCATATTTATATGCTTTATTCCACAGCACTGTTATTCCCAATGGGGTAACGACTGGTGGACCTGATAAAATTTCAAAATCTACAGTAAGTGCCCACCCTACAGTCTTGTCCTCAAAACCAGAATGAGTATAGACAATTTCCACGCTATCCCTTAAGAAAGGAGCAAAATCAGTTACATCGACCTGCCATTTCCAACTCCATCCTTTATTGTAGATACTACCATATGGCGTAAGCATTCTTCCTAATTCATAATTTAGCACAGCTCCATTTTTTCCTCCTTTACGACGCAATACGATGTGATCCAAATAATCCCAATGCGCTGTGCGCAAACTATCTGGGCTCCCAAGGGTAACAAACATAGTAACCTTTCTTACAGGATAGTTTTCTTTCGGAAATACCCCCCAAGCTGGATAGGAATTCTCCCCTTTCTGTGCATCACATAGAATGGTTTTCCGTTGATGTGTAACGACATGGCTTATTGTGCCTTCTTGTGCAACAACATGATAGCAGATAAAAAAGTAGAATAGGGTTAGTATAGGTCTTATATTCATTATTTAAATATTATCCATAAAACAATACAAAGATAGATGTACTCTTGTCGGCGGTAAAAAAAAGGTAATGCGATAAAAAGGAAATACATACAATCATAAAAAAAGCATCAATCTTAACAGACTGATGCTTTTGGTAGCGGGGAGCAGAATCGAACTGCCGACCTTTGGGTTATGAATCCAACGCTCTAACCATCTGAGCTACCCCGCCGTTTCGGTATGCAAATATACCACTTCGTATGTCAATTCAAAAGATTTTTTTATTTTTTTACCAATTCTGACCTATTTAAAACTCGCATTAAACGCAACAAACTCATTTTTAACTCAATAAATTTATCATTAAAAAATAGAAACAGTAGTTGAAAAAATTGATAGTCCTAAAAACAACATGTTTATCAAAAAACAGGGGCAACTTTTTACAAAAAAACTTGCAATAACAAAATAAATATGTATTATTACAAATAATAAGTTGATGCAGTAAAAAGCAATTTTGGAAGAGATTTGTAGCGGGGAGCAGAATCGAACTGCCGACCTTTGGGTTATGAATCCAACGCTCTAACCATCTGAGCTACCCCGCCATTTTGGGAATGCAAATATAGCTTATTTTTGATTTAAACAAACTAAAATTTAAAAAAACATTTTTATGGCAGATAAAATAAAATTCCAACTAGAATATATCATCAACTCTTCACCTAGAATTTTATTTCCGTATTTGCAAGAACCAAACGAATTGGCACAATGGTTTGCAGATGATGTAAACTATAAAGACACCGTTTATACTTTCATTTGGGATGATGAACCTCACCGAGCAAAAATTGTAGCATCGAGAGAAAATAAATCTGTACGCTTTAAATGGCTCGATGATGATCCCTATTATTTCGATCTGGAGATCGATCAAGACGAGCTAACAAATGATGTTGCTCTTAAAATAACAGATTACGCTAAAGAAGAAGACCTTGAAAATAGAAAGTTAATTTGGAAAAATTCAATAGTCTATCTTCAAAGTGTTATAGGTGCATAAAAAAGCCTATCTTTGCAATATATTTCCACTAAGAGCTCCAGCTGGAGCTCCTTAGTTGGAAGATGCCTTAATGTAAAGGCATCAATTTGCTTTGCGTCACGGATGAAAAAGGTTCATTTACTTATTCTTCAAGCTTTCATAAAACCATTTATTGTCACATTCTTTATTGTGATGTTTGTCTTATTGATGCTTTTCCTATTCAAGTACATTGATGATTTGATTGGAAAAGGATTTGAATGGTATACGATCATGGAGCTAATTGGATATCAATGCGTTGTTCAAATCCAAATGGCAATGCCTTTATCCATGCTCCTTTCCTCCATTATGACTTTCGGAAATCTGGGTGAAAGCTATGAATTAGTTGCGAT
Organism: Sphingobacterium sp. UBA1897; assembly: GCF_002337775.1. NCBI lineage: Bacteria > Pseudomonadati > Bacteroidota > Sphingobacteriia > Sphingobacteriales > Sphingobacteriaceae > Sphingobacterium > Sphingobacterium sp. UBA1897. Next base: position 57,088 of record NZ_DDGR01000040.1, on the reverse strand, counting down.
CAAAGCTGCAGGCGTATCTTTACGTAAAGCGATGACCCCACTATTTATACTCGTTGCAATTTTCGCAACAAGTTCTTTTCTGTTCTCCGACTATATTCTCCCCGTAGTGAATCTAAAAATGGGTACGCTACTTACTGATGTACGTAATAAAAAGGCAGATTTCCTCATCAAACCCGGAATCTTTAACAACACCATCCCAGGTTACTCGATCCGCGCTAAAGGAAAAAATAAAGCGGGAACAATTCTCTATGACTTGATGATTTATGATCATCGTGGCGGTAACACAGCCAATAATGTACTTATGGCGAAAGAAGGGTATATCTATAACTCTCCTGACAACAATTATATGATCCTAAAACTTAAGGATGGTATCCGCTATGAGGAAGCACGGACTAAAAACTCCAAAACCTACGATCCACGTCAGCAATTTACGCGATTTAAGTTCAAGGAAACAGAGCAAAAGTTTGATATGGGAAGTTTTCAACAAGGTAAAACGGATGAAAATCTCTTCAAGAGCCACCACGCCATGTTAAACCTGAAACAGTTAGACATGTACATCGATTCCAACCATATTAAGATAGACAGTATGGGAAAAGCGATCGTCCGTACATTAGACACCCGATATAATATCTATTCGAAATATTTTAGTGCGAATCAACCTGGACAGCCAAAGGTCAAAGAAACTAAGATCAAACCTTTTAAAAATTTGCTTACCGATCTGGTTCCCCAAGAACAACGGGCACAGATCACCATGAATGCATTAAACCAATTGAATTATTTAAAGGAAGATCTGAATGGACGTACACTTGAGTTTAAAGATTACAAATCGAAAGATATACGCTATCGGATTGAATGGCATCGCAAGTTTACCCTAGCTGTCTCCTGTCTTTTACTATTTGCAATCGGAGCTCCACTAGGAGCCATTATCAGAAAAGGTGGACTTGGTCTTCCGGTCGTGATGGCCATCATTTTCTTTCTGATCTATCACATTATCTCCACAGTAGCAGAAAAAACAGCGAAAGATGGTGCCATATCATCAGCCGTAGGCATGTGGATGGCCATTATTGTCTTAACACCATTAGCCGCTTTTCTAACGTACAAGTCGACAACTGATTCTGCCTTATTTGATATTGATCAATATAAATTAAAAGTAGAAGCCGCTTGGAAGTGGATTAAGGAAAAGCTTGCAAAAAAGAATAAATTAAAAGAATCACATTAGATTGTGACAACGCTATTATAAATAAATTTAGATTCTACACTAACTTTGTACCAATTACAATATATCAATAAATGGATTTCAAATTAAACACGATCGAAGAAGCGATCGCTGATATACAGGCAGGAAAAGTAGTAATCGTCGTGGATGACGAAGATCGCGAAAATGAAGGAGACTTTGTCACTGCTGCCCGCAATGCAACTCCCGAAATCATCAACTTTATGGCGACTCACGGTCGTGGACTAGTATGTGCCCCAATTACTAAAGAAAGAGCAGATGCATTACACCTTGACTTAATGGTGGGACAGAATACAGCGGTATATGAAACGAACTTTACAGTTTCCATTGACTTACAGGGATATGGTTGTACAACCGGTATTTCTGCATCGGACCGTTCGAAAACAATTAAAGCAATGATCGATCCTAATATCCATTATGAAGAATTAGGTAGACCAGGACATATTTTCCCGCTCATAGCGAAAGATGGTGGTGTATTACGTCGTACAGGACACACTGAAGCTACAGTTGACCTCGCTCGATTAGCAGGATTTGAACCAGCAGGTGTATTGGTTGAGATTTTAAAAGAAGATGGTGAAATGGCCAGACTTCCGGAACTAATGGAAGTTGCTAAAAAATTTGATTTAAAGATCATTAGTATTGAAGATCTAATTGAATACCGTCTTAAGCACGACTCTTTAATCAATGAAGAAGTCACTGTTAATATGCCAACGCAATATGGTGATTTTAAAATGAAAGCCTTTACACAAAAAGACACTGGCGAACAACATTTAGCGCTTTACAAAGGCGAGTGGAATGAAGATGAACCTATTTTAGTACGGGTGCACAGCTCTTGTGTTACGGGTGATATTTTTGGTTCTTGCCGTTGTGACTGTGGCCCTCAATTGCACAAAGCAATGGAAATGATCCAGCAAGAGGGTAAAGGTGTTATTGTCTATATGAATCAAGAAGGTCGCGGTATTGGACTGATCAATAAGCTACATGCTTACAAATTACAAGAAAATGGTTTGGATACGGTAGACGCCAATGTACAGTTAGGGTTCAAGGCAGATTTAAGAGACTACGGTGTAGGAGCCCAGATTCTTAGAAACCTTGGTGTCACAAAAATGCGTCTTATGTCAAATAATCCGACAAAACGTGCTGGCCTAGTAGGTTATGGTCTTGAAATCATAGAAAATGTACCTATTGAAATAACGGCAAATCCCTTTAATGAAGAGTACTTAAAAACTAAAAGAGATCGTATGGGACATACAATCATGAAAAATCTATAAAAAGGAAGTAAAAAAGGCGGTATTTCTATTGGAAACACCGCCTTTTTTAACATAGAGAATTAAACCCCAATGATGATAAAATCGCTTCCATTTATGATCTTGTTATGGCAGTACTTTCAATAAATAGAAGTAACTTTATAATATGGAACAACAAGGGAGATATATCATCTTTTTCGATGGTGATTGCTTGATCTGTAATCACTTTGTTCAACTATTATTAAGGATCGATCGCAGAAAGAAATTCTTATTTAGTTCCTTGCAGTCTGAATTTGCCCGGACCGCGCTAACAAATATTCCCAAAAATACTGATTCCATCGTTTTCCTATCTCCAGCTGGTACCTATCTCAAAAGTGAAGCTATTTTAAAGATTTGTAAGCAATTGGGCTTCCCTTACATTACATGTTATTTACTAAAGATTTTACCACTTTCGTGGAGAGATGCGCTTTATGATTATTTTGCTAAAAACCGCTATCGATGGTTTGGAAAAAATGAATTTTGTACGATACCTTCAAAATCTGAGCGAGAAAGATTCATTTGAACAAACAGTAATCTTATTGAAGTGAAGTTTAGTTCAGAAATCTTCTAATTATACTTGTGACAATTAAATTTACATCGATGAAAAATACACTTTTAATTGACAGTGCCTATATCAATGGGAAATTTATCAAGTCAAAACACACATTTGATGTGGTAAATCCTGCAACAGGAAAAGTTATTGCTTCGTTGCCAGATTTAAAAGTAGTTGACTGTACTAAAGCCATAATGGATGCTGACAAGGCATGGAAAAGCTGGAAAAACACAACGGTACTGGAACGTTGCAACATCGTCCGCAAATGGTACGATCTTATTCAACACTATAAAGACGATCTTGCGGAAATCATGACCCTAGAAAGCGGCAAACCGCTAAGCGAATCGAGGGTAGAGGTTGACTACGGTAGTTCTTTCGTAGAATGGTTTTCAGAAGAAGGAAAAAGAGCCTATGGTGAAACCATACCTACCCATAAAAAAGGAAGTAGAATGATAACGATTAGGCAAGGTGTAGGTGTCGTAGCCGCAATTACACCCTGGAATTTTCCTTTAGCGATGATCACCCGAAAGGTTGCTCCAGCTTTGGTGGCTGGTTGTACCGTTGTGCTAAAACCGGCCTCCCAAACCCCATTTTCTGCTATAGCATTGGCTAAACTGGCTGAAGATGCAGGGATTCCGAAGGGTGTTTTTAACGTAATTACAGGAAAAGATAGTGTTGGTATCGGCAAAGAACTAGCTACAAACGACCTGATAAGAAAACTATCTTTCACAGGCTCTACCGAAGTCGGAAAAACACTCATAGAACAATCAGCCTCTAACATTAAAAAAGTATCTATGGAGCTCGGTGGTAATGCTCCCTTTTTGGTTTTTAACGATGCGGATATTGCTGCTGCTGTCGAAGGAGCCATTGCCGGAAAATTTAGAAACTCAGGGCAAACTTGCGTTTCCATCAATAGGTTTCTAATCCAAGAAGATGTCTATGATGAATTTTCGATGGAACTTAGCCATGCTGTCAGTAAATTGAAAGTAGGTAATGGACTTGACAAAGGCGTCCAGGTAGGCCCCTTAATCAATGCAAAAGGGCTTGAGAAAGTACAGCATCATGTACAAGATGCATTAAATCATGGTGCCGAATTGGCTACTGGAGGAAAGGTTATCAAAGATCTATTTTTCCAGCCAACTGTGCTGACCAACGTTCCGAAAGAAGCGCTTATATTCCGAGAGGAGACTTTTGGTCCGATTTGCGCCCTTTTCAGTTTCAAAACAGAAGAAGAGGGAATTGCAATGGCCAATACGACTGAATTTGGACTAGCCTCCTATTTTTATAGTACAAATATAAATCGCTGTTTTCGTGTTGCTGAACAGCTAGAGGCTGGCATGGTAGGTGTCAATACAGGCCTTATTTCAAATGCAGCAGCTCCTTTTGGTGGAGTAAAACAATCTGGTGTAGGTCGTGAAGGATCTAAATACGGTTTGGATGAATATATGGAATTAAAATATATCTGCTTTGGCGGTGAATAAAAAAGGAGCAAAATGCTCCTTTTATTTTTTCAAAAAATCCACTAGCTTTTCCCTTGTTGAACTGAACGATAAGGCGTCCCCTACTTTCTCATAATTCTGTTTATCCACACAGGTTGGATAAGCATATTTGGCAAAGGCCAGTTTATTATCATCTCGTATAAAAAGTTCCATTAAATCAACAATTTCACCAACACTTAGGCGCATACTTTTTAATTCCTGAGCAGCTACAGCAAGTCTATCCTGATCGTTTTCCTTCTGATTTAATAGATCGTTCAATCGATTGGAATTCGTCTTATTCATTACTCCGGCATCAGACAGATCATTATCTTCATTTTCAGCATATCCTCCTTGATTCGCTACACCGTTACGATAAACCTTAGCGTCTTCTGACTGCCTATATTGATCATTATTATATCCCCCACGATTATTGTTTGGCAAATCATCACGATCTTCCGATTGTCTGTATCGCTCATTACCTTGTTCATTACTATATCCATCCCGATTATTATACGGTAAATCCTCACGATAATTACCGTTGTTATACCGATCAACAGGATTCATGGATTCCAGGATAATCCCCCTATTTCCGCCTCTGCTACTGACAGAAAATACCACATTCATATACTGTCCATTTCTATTGACAAGTTGCACACCACTGCCATTCAATGTGCGTTGCTGTCTGTCAGCAAATACAATACGCAAATCATAACGACGACTCGTCAAATTGGATACCCTAATATCCGTGGAAGCCCTATTATTATACAAAACGTTGTTGATATAAAGAAAAAATGGGACATCTGTAGAATAGATGTTTAATGCCCCTCCAAAAGGTCTGTATCGCTGCGCAAACCCAGCCGTTGCGACAATAAGCAACGAGACCATAACCAAAATTTTCCTGTACATAATCCGATTCAATTTATAATCCTTCGACTACACAGAATAAAAAAGGATTAAGAAACCAAAGAATTTAACATTTTGTTATGCTTTCTTGTTCCGGTACTTCTTATAAAGTTTTACGGCCATCATTAAAGCAATGGATAAAATTAAGAGTCCCAAAACGCCAAATATCCAGTTCAGTGCCGATTTTAAGACAACAGTAAAAACAATAGCGAATAATAAAACTGTTGCGACTTCATTAAACAAACGGAGATTTGTTGAAGTTAATTTGGATTCTTGACGACTCAATTTGAACATAATCTTCTGGCAGGTAAAATGATAGATAATCATACCCAGAACGAATGTCAGTTTTACATGCATCCACCCCATGGATAATAAACCAGGGGAATAGCATAACATAACTAGTGCAGAAAAGACTGTGATGTACATCGCAGGAGTAGTAATAACCCACCACAGTAATTTTTCCATCTTACTGAATTCTTTATGCAAAACATCAAACGCTTCTTGACTCTTGTCCTTAGCTTCTGTATGATATATAAAGAGTCGAGGCATATAAAACAGACCTGACATCCAACAAATCACAAAGATAATATGAACTGCTTTTGCATATAAATAGACCATAGTTACAAAAGTAAGAAAAGTTAATAGCATTCAATACGTCCAAACATCAATTGCGCAAATCTTACATCCAATATACAAAAGTGCTATATCAACCGAAATAGATTAAATATAAGACAAACAAAAACGACCTGCGAAAGGCAAGTCGTTTTTGTTTTTGAAGTAGATAGCAAACTAATAGCTAAATTCTTTTACAACCTCAATGGCATATTTTACATTATCAAAAGGAATATCTGGCATGATACCATGTCCCAAGTTAAAGATAAAACCATTTTCACCTCTCATGCGCTCAAATAATTCGATAATCTTTTTCTTGATAACAGGTTTATCTGCATACAAAACAAATGGATCCAAATTTCCTTGAACAGCAATACCCTGTGGCAGAGATTGTTTAATATTTTTTAAATCTGCATTCCAATCGATAGAAACAACATCAGGTTGCGCTTCGACCATCATTGGTGCAAAAACAGAAGATCCTTTACAAAAGGAAATGACAGGAATATCCTTACGGTTCAACTTAGCGATAATCTGCTTATTATAATAATGCGAAAAATCACGGTAATCATTCCAGGATAAAGCCAGGGCCCAGCTATCAAATAATTGAATTGCATTTACTCCAGCTGCGATCTGCATGTTAAGATATTCAACCGTTACATCTGCGATCTTTTGAAGGATCATATGTGCCAACTCAGGCTGATTATTCAACATCAACTTCGTTAACTTAAAATCTTTTGAAGATCCACCTTCAACCAAATAACTTAAAATTGTAAATGGTGCTCCCGCGAAACCAATCAAAGGGATACGGCTGTCAAGACGTTGTTGAATGACCTTGATTGCATCAGCAACATACTGTAATTTATCCAAACAGTTGGTAGACAAATCTTCAGCATCCTTTACAGAACGAACAGGATTAGAAAAACGAGGCCCTACACCTTGTTCAAAGGACAAATCCCCTCCCATGGCTTCAGCTGTAACTAAAATATCAGAAAATAAAATAGCTGCATCAATGCCTAACAAATCTACCGGAAGCATAGTGACATCCGCAGCAATTTCTGGCGTTTTGCACATCTCCAAAAAGGAATATTTATTCTTGATATCCCAATATTCCTTCATAAAGCGTCCAGCTTGACGCATCATCCACACAGGAGGTCTTTCCGTTTGCTGCGAAAATGCAGCTTTAATCAATAAGTCGTTTTGTAAAGTAGTACTCACTATAAATGTTTTGAAATTTCGTTTTCTATTTTTGTAATAATGCTGTTCTGTCTAGCCGTCAGATGTAACTTATTGGCAACATCTGTATAAGCTCTCGCTCTTTCATAATCCAACTTTCGCAGCGCTATATTTGCCAGATTAATCATCACCATACCCTTTTCATTATCTTTTTTCCAAGGCAGACGTGAAGCTAGCTGAAAATGATATTCGGCCTCATCGACACGTTCCTCTTTAAGCGCAATATTTCCCATCATAAATTCATAGAAATTACGTCTGCCTTTACGAAGTGCGTCCGGATTCTTTATCTCAGCTAGCAAATTTTTTGTCTTTTCATAATCTTGCCTATGAAAAGCCTGCGTTGCCAAAAAAACGGACCCTTCTCTAAAATGACTCCAAATCAAGTAGCCTATTCCGCCTGCTATCAGTACAGCAGTTTGATAATGCCCTTGGTATAAGCCATAGCCCAAAAATAATGCAGCAATAAAAATAACGGCTATTCTTGCCCTGATTGTCATCATCTCTTTCTACCTATGCGTTATTGTCGGTAAACTTATAACCAACACCTCTGATAGAATGGAAATAAATCGGATGCTTTTGATCTGGTTCGAAATATTTCCGGAAGGTTAAGATAAAATTGTCGATGGTACGTGTAGATGGGTAAACATCGTAATTCCATACGGTCTCCAATATTTGTTCCCGGGATACGGCCTCATTGCGTCGTTCAATCAACAGTTTCAACAGCATGGTTTCCTTCTTTGTCAACGAAGTGATCGTGCCATCTGCATGATGTAGCTCATACGAATTAAAATAGATCGTTTTATCACCAATTTGATAAGAATTTAGTTCTTTCAAATCGTCTGGTTTCATGCCACGACGCACCAAATTTCCAACACGAAGAATCAATTCTTCTAAGTTGAAAGGTTTTACCAGATAATCATCCGCCCCTTTCTTAAGACCCGTAATTCGATCCTCACTGCTATTTTTCGCAGTTAAAAACATGATAGGAACCTCAGTGTTTTGCAGTCGAATAGTTTCAGCCACTTGGAATCCATCAATTTCGGGAATCATCACATCCAAAACCACCAAGTTGAAACGTTCCTCCTTGAAGACTTTTAGTGCTTTTTTTCCATCGGTAGCCGTAGTAACACGGTAGCCTTCCATTTCGAGATTCAACTTGATAGCTTCTAACAAGTGTTCTTCATCTTCGACAAGTAATATTCTTTGTTTACTTTGCATTTTTTTCAAATGTTACTTCAAAAATACTCCCTTTAGGAGTGTTATCTTTAACTTTTATGGTCGCGTCGTGCTTCTGCAATACGGTTTTCACGATATATAACCCCAAACCTGTGCCTTTGGTTTTTCGTGTTGCCTCACTTCCCACGCGATAAAACTTATTAAAGATAAGTTTTTTCTCTTCATCACTGATACCGATACCATGGTCAGCAACAGAAAAAATTATTTTATTATTCTCCGTATATAATTTCACATCCACCATAGCACATGCCGGCGAATACTTAATTGCATTTTCTATCAGATTAGTAACCACATTACTAATAGCAAACTTATCTGCATGAATAATGATATCCGCTTCCAAATAAGGTTTCAAAACTTGTGAACTACAGGAATTCTTCTGAAGCCTATCTACAACCTGTTCTACCAAAGCAGTAAAATTAAAATCCTCCTTCGGCATACTGTAATTTCGGCTGTCCAACTTGGTTGTCATCAATACATTTTCCACCAGATCATCCAAACGCTCGATATCCTTCAGCGAGTTTCTCAAGAACGTTTGTTGTTGCTCTTTGTCAAGATCACGCCTCAAAATAGTTTGAATATACAATTTGACGGAAGCCAATGGCGATTTAAGTTCATGCGTAATAGCCAAAAGAAAGTTCTGTTGTTGTTGAAGCAGTTTCTGCTCCCTCTCAACCAGCCGCTTCAACCGCCATGCACCCCACAAGAAAATAATCAAGAAGAATATTCCCTCTCCTATGATCATGTTCTTTTTACTCGGATCAAAACGGATAAACATCACCCCCCACCATATCAGTTGCATAACCGCATAGAACAATAGAAAATAAAAGAGTAACAGCGCTTTCTTCATGTGACAAAAATAGGTATTCACCCATGTATTCGGAAATATCGGAAGGATTATGACACAAAGAAGAAAATTAACCGATTCGCAATAAGACTAAAATCAACAAACAGTCATATAAACCATCGGAAACCCGATATCGATAAAAGTGACCTTTAATTTCATCACTAGATAACCTAACTGACTTGGAATTTCAGGTTAATTTGTTTTAATTTTGCATATGTTTAATCACGAGAAAAAAGACATTTTCTTCGACCTAGATCATACCATATGGGATTTTGATAAAAATGCCGAAGAAAGTCTGCACGAGCTATATTTTAAATACAAGTTTGATCACTTGTTTAATCAAGAGTCATCCACTCGTTTTATAGAAACTTATACAGTTAACAATCATCGACTTTGGGGACTCTATCATCACGGAAAGATTTCAAAACCAGAACTCAGGAAAGCTCGCTTTGCAGATACCTTTACCGAGCTCGGTGTGGATCCAGAGTTGTTTCCTGAAGAATTCGAACTGGAGTATCTCGCTATCTGTCCAAAAAAAACAAACCTGTTTCCCCATGCACATGAAACCTTGGCTTATTTGGGTGACAGATACAATCTTCACCTGATATCTAATGGTTTTAAAGAGGCCTGTGAGACCAAACTGGAAAAGAGCAACCTAAACAAATACTTCAAACATATTTTTATTTCAGAAGTCATCGGTGTGAATAAACCGGATCCCCGAATATTTGAGTTTGCTATGACGACTGCTCAAGCGCAAGCCCAGCAATCACTGATGATCGGAGATAACCTTGACGCCGACATCCGTGGAGCCGTAAATGTAGGCATGGACGCCATTTTCTTTAACCCAAATGTTATTGAAAAACCAGACGATGTATCACATATGATTATCGACTTGAAAGAATTACAATCGATACTATAGAAAATAGAAAAAGCAGCTTAAAGCTGCTTTTTCTATTTTAGAACCTTAACGGTAATATTCTTAAACCATACATCATTTCCATGATCCTGAAGACCGATAAGCCCCGATTTGCTATCGCCACCAACATGGCTCAACAATTCAAAAGCCAAAGGCCATTTTTCCTCACTGAATTTACTTTTTTGCAATAAATCAATCCAGGACTTATCCCATAATGTATATTCAACAACCTTTACACCATTTTGAAAATGCTCTACCTTGCCATTGTTTACTCTGATCTTAACTTTATTCCACTCGCCATACGGTTTACCATTCTGAGGCTTAGCAGGGATCATATCGTACAATGATGTCGATTTACGGTTTCCATCTACACCCATTTTAGCATCAGGATGGTTCTCATTGTCCAAAACCTGACATTCTGGAGACGAGATATAAATCGGTTGTCCTTCCACTTCCTTCGCTAAAAAGAAGATACCTGAATTTGCTCCTTTAGCAACTTTCCATTCCATCTCTAATTCGAAATTCTTGAAATCATGAGCAAAGACCAAGTCACCACCTTCTTCTTTACCAACATTGGCTTGACTATCAAATTTGATCGCTCCCTCATTAATTACCCATCTTTTTGGCACTACTGTCTTATCATATCCTCTCCAGCCTTCCATGGAAGTACCATCAAAAATAACATAGGCCCCAGCTTTATTCTTTTTAAATTTCTTGATATCTACACGGGGTAAATCTAAGATTTTGTAAGCAGGAACCTCTTTTTTTGCTTGCGCTACGGCAGTATTAAGATGTGCTGAAAAAGCAATCACCGATACCGCAAGAACTGTTTTTAATAACTTCATTCTTTTTAGTTTTAGGTTTGTTTTAAAATTAAATTTAAGCATTTGAGTGTATAAAGAGGAATATTTTTTAATATTCCTCTCCGCCACCCATTTCATTTGTATTCGACACTTTTTTCTTTGATTTGTTTAAATCTTGGCTACCAAACCGATAGGAAAGTGATAAGGTTACCATCCTCTTCATCCAACGGTGCTCAAAATCTGATATAAGTTGAGCAGTCTCCGTCACACCATTCATTTTTCGCGAATTAAATACATCTCTCACATTCAACATAATTGAAGCTTTCTTCTTGAACACATCTTTTTTTAAGGCTAGATCCATACCTTTCATGGCATTCATCTGCCCCTGAGCCATTACACGCGAAGAATTATACTCGCTTCTCATTTGAGCAGAAAACGTTGGTGTAAAACGATAATTAGCGGTCAGATTAGCATTATAAGCGAAATCCTTTCGTTCTTTAATATCGTAGTCCGGGTTTGCATTATACTGAATGTGGATCAAATTGAGATTAAATGTAAAGTCAAAATCCTTCGTTGCGTTGACTTTTGAAATAAACTCAAAACCCGAAAGATTACGACTGGTCATATTCTCCCATCTACTGTATGTTCTTCCATCCTCTATCTTGTAAACAAATGGCTGAATAACCTCACTTGCGTGATTGAAATAGGCAGAAGATATGAGGTTTACTTTACCAAAGGTTTTGGCAAAGCTCATTTCCAAACTGTGTACATCTTCCGGTTTCAGATTCGGATTTCCCTGACGATAATTCAAATCATCGGATACGTTTAAAAATGGGTTAACTTGCCAACCACGAGCCCGTTGAACACGGCGCGAGTAGCTAAATTGAACTTTATCCCCATTTTCACCAACATCGTAGGTTAAAAACAGTGTTGGATATAACCTGAAAAATTTCTGTTTAGCATTGGATTCCGTTTCCACTGCAGCTGGATCCTTGGAGAAATAGGTGGACTTGAGTTCAAATTGCTCTCCCCGGAGTCCAATTTGATAGCCAATTTTATCTGTTAATTTATTTTGATAATTCGCATAAATCGCATGGACAGTACTCGTAAAATCAAAATCGTTGCTGATTCTATAATCCGGCACATAATTACCTAAAGAATCGAGTGATCTGGAAAATTGTGTATCAAATGACTTTCTGATTTGAGACCTGTAGCCTGCCTCGAATTTGCTTACCTCGGAGAAAGGTAAAACATAATCCAATTGAAGATTGATATTCTTACCATCCTCAGACGTAACATTCTTCCGTGAGGTGGCCTTCCGCCCATCGGTGTAATTTTGAGAAAAATCATTTGTACCATCTTCCTTATCTCTCCCATAACTTGCATTCCCCGTCAACTCCTCTCCTTCTCGCTTAAATTGATGTCTAAAATCGGCGTTTAATTCATAACCAAGATCATCTTCAAATTGTGTTGAATTTCGAACACTCGTTCCTGTCATCTGCGATTGCTTAAAGAACTCGTAATTCAAGTCTTCTATTCGCTTGTTATCACGTATACTTAAATTACCCGAAAAACTCAATGAAGTACGGTCTGACATATTATAATCAAACCCAGCTTTTACCGTATGGCTATTGCCCTTTCTTGACGATTCGGATTCGCTATAATTACGCGTGCTATCCCCAAAAAACCTGTTGTCCGTTTTCCCACTTCCCAACATGTTTCGTTTATTGAAGTTATAGGATCCGAAGTAATTGAATTTCCGATCACGATAATTCAATGTTATACCAGCCATATAATTATCATAAGAACCAGCGGATGTATTTATCGATCCGTTCAGCCCTGTTCGAATATTTTTCTTTAAAACGATATTGATAATCCCAGTTTGGCCCTCTGCATCATATTTAGAGGATGGATTTGTGATGACTTCAACTTTTTCAATTGAATTGGCAGGTAGACTCTGAAGCAAAGAAGTTACATCATTTCCTGCTAAGGCAGACTCCCGTCCGTCGATTAAAATCTTCACACTACTTGATCCACGCAAACTGACCGATCCATCCTGATCAACTTGCAAAGTGGGGACATTCGCAAGCACATCGGTCGCTGTTCCACCCGCGCTGACCAAACTCTCGCCAACATTGAAGGTTTTACGGTCTATACCAATTTGCATGGCAGGAGCTCTTCCTTCAATAACAACTTCGTTCAACATATTACCTGTAGATTTCAAAGCAATTCGACCTAAGTCCTTGCTTTTACTTCCTAAGACCTCTATACTATCAATGGTTTGTGTCTCGTAGCCAACATAAGTAATACGGACATTATATTTACCAGGTTTAATATCAGACAACAAAAGGAATCCTTGGGATACAGACTGTCCCCCCTTAACAAAGACGTTACTATAGGCGTCCAAGAGCGCGACACTAGCCGATGAAATAGGTTTAGAAGTTTCGCTATCGACTAAAATAGCTTTGATTTGACCTGTTTGAGCAAAAAGAACAACAGGTAAAAAGAATACAAATAAGAAAGATTTAAACGATTTAGCGTAAAAAAACATGCTTCAGCTTAGTTTATAAGTTATAGTGCAAAGAAAACTAAAACTTACAGACAAAATTGAAGCGTAACCATATTATTACGGTAACAAAAGAATAGCAAATTACTCCACAGAAACAGTCAATCCCTCGGCTTTCAGAATTTTACGATAGATCTCCATCTCCGTATAAGTACCCTCCAGTACAGCACATTTTCCCTCAGTATGTACTTTCCAGGCAATCTTCTCAGCTTGCTTCTCGGTATATTGTAAATGATAGATGAGACAATGAATCACATGTTCAAACGTATTGGTTTCATCATTCCACAAAATGAGGCGATTAGACTCTTTCACAGAGGCTAATATCTCTTCTAACGTAAAGGTTTCTTCAGCAGTTTGGGTACCCATGCTGCAAAAATAGAATATTTTTTTCTAAATTAACGATAATATAAAAGGGAAGAATACAATCAATTAGAGGAATTTATTATGTTACAGTCAAAAATTGCAGGAATTGGCTATTACGTCCCAAAAAACGTATATACCAATAATGACCTAACACGCTTTATGGATACCAGTGACGAATGGATTCAAGAACGAACTGGCATTAAAGAACGTAGATATGCAGACCGAATAGGCGAAACCACCACCACTATGGGGGTCGAAGCAGCTAAAATTGCCATCGAACGAGCCCATATTACACCTGAAGATGTCGACTTCATCATCTTTGCCACCTTATCGCCAGATTATTATTTCCCGGGCTGCGCCGTTCTACTGCAACGGGAAATGAAGATGAAGGAGATCGGGGCACTGGATATTAGAAACCAATGTTCTGGTTTTATATATGCGCTTTCTATTGCCGATCAATTTGTCAAAACAGGGATGTACAAAAATGTGCTAGTGGTTGGTTCGGAGAAACACTCTTTTGCGCTTGACTTTTCTACGAGAGGACGAGCCGTTTCCGTGATTTTCGGAGATGGTGCCGGAGCAGTAGTTGTGCAGCCTACAACCGAAAATGGCAAAGGAATCCTGAGCACGCACTTACATTCAGATGGAGCCGAAGCCGAAAAGCTAGCGATGTATTACCCCGGAGCTTCCAGTGGAATTTGGTTAGATAAAATGCCCAATTGGCCGGATCAGGAATTGGGCGGATTATTAATGACCAAAGAGATGCTCGAAGATGGAACTGCGTTTCCAAATATGGATGGCCAGGCCGTCTTCAAAAAAGCTGTTGTCAAATTTCCGGAGGTCATTCATGAAGCGCTGGCAAAAAATAATTTAAAAACCAGTGATATCGATTTAATGATTCCACACCAGGCCAATCTTCGCATTTCGCAATTTGTACAGAAAACTCTTGGATTAAGGGAAGATCAGGTATTCAACAATATTCAGAAATATGGGAATACCACTGCGGCTTCTGTACCGATAGCACTATGCGAGGCTTGGGAAGAAGGAAAGATTAAAGACGGTGATCTCGTATGTTTGGCAGCTTTTGGAGCAGGATTTACCTGGGGTTCAGCCTTAATTCGATGGTAGATAATAGCGTATATAGAAAAAGGGCTGATCATGTGTGATTAGCCCTTTTTCTATATATTTCGGAATAAAAAAATTATCCGTTTGATAATGCTGCTGCACCAGATACGATCTCCGTCAATTCTGTTGTAATTGCAGCTTGACGTGCCTGGTTGTAAGATAGCTTAAGTGATTTGATTAAGTCACCAGCATTCTCTGTAGCTTTATCCATTGCCGTCATACGTGCTCCATGTTCAGAGGCATTCGAATCTAAAACAGCTTTGTATAATTGAATCTTGATTGCTTTAGGAATCAACTCCTCGATAATCTTCTCTTTGGAAGGCTCGATGATATAATCCACCTCAGCTTCTATTTTTGCTTTATGCGTATGTTGTTTGTTTTCCTCCGCAGGTAATAATGGTAAAATCTGCTCTGCAGTCAACTCTTGAACTGCTGCATTTTTGAACTGATTATAGATCACTTCAACACGATCAAAATTACCTTCTTTGAATTGTTCCATGATAAATTCAGTCACCACAGATACAGAACCAAAATTTAAATCAGAAAACAAATCAGAGTGATTAGCTACCATATTGAAGTTACGTTTCGAGTAGAAGTCATAACCCTTTTTACCAATACCAATGATACTCAAATTACCCTTTGCATGTTGCTCAGCATATTTGTTAAAGATCAAGTTATTAGTCGCTTTGATAACATTTGCGTTGAATGCTCCAGCCAAACCTCTGTTAGAAGAAACAACAACGATCAACACCTTATTTGGCTCGCGGTCTACTGTAAAAGGAGAGTTACTTCCCTCAACACTCGCAGAAACATCCGCCAAAATATCTCTTAGTTTATTCGCATATGGGCGCAATTGTAAGATAGCGTTAGTAGCGCGCTTCAATTTAGCAGCCGAAACCATTTTCATAGCTTTCGTGATCTGCTGTGTTGATGATACCGAGGTAATCCGGTTTCTTACTTCTTTTAAATTTGCCATATTTGTTTTAAGTATTAAGTACCTAGTATTGAGTATCGAGCCTTGTCGATAGACTCAATACCAAATACTCATTACTATTAATATTTTGATGCTAAATCCTTAGCTACTGTTTCTAATACTGCAGTTAATTCATCGGAGAACTTATTCGCTTTAAAAGCTGACAATACTTCTGGATGACGTTGTTCCAATTGAGTCAAGAATTCTTCTTCAAATTCTCTCACTTTATTTACAGGAACATTACGCAATAAACCTTTAGTTCCAATATAAATGATCGCCACTTGCTTCTCAACAGAAACCGGAGAGTATTGACCTTGTTTCAAGATCTCAACGTTACGAACACCTTTATCCAAGACAGATTTAGTAGCAGCATCTAGATCAGAACCGAATTTCGCAAAAGCTTCCAATTCACGGTACTGAGCTTGATCCAACTTTAATGTACCGGATACCTTTTTCATCGGTTTGATCTGCGCATTACCACCTACACGAGATACAGAGATACCTACGTTGATCGCTGGACGGATACCTGCGTTAAACAAGTTAGACTCCAAGAAGATCTGACCATCTGTAATTGAAATTACGTTGGTTGGGATATACGCTGAAACGTCACCAGCTTGGGTTTCAATGATCGGAAGCGCAGTTAATGAACCACCACCTTTCACCAAGTGTTTGATCGATTCAGGTAGATCATTCATGTTGCGTGCGATATCATCTGAAGAGTTGATTTTCGCTGCACGCTCCAACAAACGGCTGTGTAGATAAAATACGTCACCTGGGTATGCTTCGCGGCCCGGTGGACGACGTAACAATAATGAAACCTCACGGTAAGCTACCGCTTGTTTAGACAAATCATCATAAACGATCAATGCTGGACGGCCTGTATCACGGAAAAACTCTCCGATAGCAGCACCTGCCATTGGCGCATAGAACTGAAGTGGAGCAGGATCAGCAGCAGATGCAGCAACAACTACTGTATAAGCCATAGCACCTCTTTCCTCCAATGTACGCACGATATTCGCAACTGTAGAATTCTTTTGACCTACGGCAACGTAGATACAAAATACAGGTTCTCCTGCATCATAGAATTCTTTTTGGTTCAAGATTGTATCGATACAAACAGCTGTTTTACCTGTTTGACGGTCACCAATAACCAACTCACGTTGACCACGACCAACTGGAATCATCGCATCGATCGCTTTGATACCTGTTTGTAATGGCTCAGTTACCGGTTGACGGTAGATAACACCTGGAGCTTTACGCTCGATAGGCATTTCATACAAATCACCTTGAATAGGTCCTTTACCATCGATTGGTTGACCTAAAGTATTTACAACACGTCCCAACAAGCCTTCACCAACTTTGATGGATGCAATACGGTTGGTACGTTTAATAGTATCTCCTTCTTTGATCTCATCAGAAGGACCTAAAAGTACAACACCAACGTTGTCTTCTTCTAAGTTTAATACAATACCTTGTAATCCGTTATCAAATTCAACCAACTCACCGGACTGAACTTTAGTTAAGCCGTAAATACGAGCAATACCGTCACCCACAGCAAGTACGGTACCCACTTCCTCTAGTTCGGCTTCTGATTTAAAGCCCGACAATTGCTCTCTTAGAATTGCCGAAACTTCATCTGGTCTTACCTCTATCATTTTAATTATTATAAGGGGTTTTTTGATTTATTTTACTTCAAGTATCAGAACAAATTAATTATTCTGATTCAAATATCTTTCCAATTTATTCAACTTACCAGCAATACTTGCATCAATTTGGCGATCGCCGATATTGACTACAAATCCACCGATCAAACTATGATCAACTTTATTGATCAATATCACTTGAGCGTTGGTTTCTTTCGCAAGTACATCTTTCATCGCTGCCAAATTAGCTTCAGAAAGCGGCGCTGCAGATGTAACTGTAGCTTTCACAATTCCTTTTACCTCGTTGTACTCACGAATAAATTCTTGAGCAGTGGCATAAACAATCTCGCCACGACCTTTATTGATCATGATCTTAAAGAATGCCAAGATATTTGGATTGATCTTATCTTTAAATAGCGCATCCAATATGTTTTTCTTCTTGTCCAAAGGAACAATAGGATTGGCAAAAACAGCTTGCAATTCTGTACTGGATTTCAAAACAGCAATGAATGAATCCATATCCGCCTTGATTGTTTCCAGTGAGCCTTGCTCGCTAGCCAAGTCGATTAATGACTTAGCGTATCTTGATGCTACTTTAAATACTGACATAATTCTATTTCGTAATTTGAGTGACCGGATTAGTTCAATTTAACGTCATTAAGCAAATCTGCTACTAAAGCTTCTTGCTTTCCTTGGTCCTCAAATTCTTTGTTTAACACTTTACGAGCAATATCCAAAGACAAAGAAGAGACCTGAGACTTAACCTCAGCCAAAGCTTTATTCTTTTGTTCGTTGATCTCGATTTTTGCTTGTGCAATCAATTTTGCACCTTCAGCCTGTGCCTGAGTTTTTGCCTCGGCTACAATCTTATCTTTAAGTTCTTTTGCTTCCTTAAGGATAACATCGCGTTCTGCGCGAGCTTCTTTTAGTAATTGTTCGTTCTCATTTGTTAAACGAGCCATTTCTAATTTAGCTTTTTCAGCAGCCTCCAAAGCACTTGCAATACCTTTTTCACGTTCGTCTAGGGCATCAACAATTGGTTTCCATGCGAATTTACCTAATAAAAAGATAATAACCACAAGGACGATGACCATCCAAAAAAACAAACCGTACGAAAACGAATGTATTAATTTATCCATTGTTATACTATATAATGATAATTCTTATTTTTTAAGATTCAGGAATAATATAACCTGCAACCAACCGTTGCAGGTTATACCATAAAACCGTTGTGACTATTTACCTAATAATAAAGCACCGAATGCTAAACCTTCAAGTAAGGCACCAATGATAATCATTGCAGTTTGGATTTTAGATGCTGCTTCTGGTTGACGAGCGATAGCTTCCATTGCAGAACCACCAATTTTACCTAAACCTAAACCTGCACCGATAACGATTAAACCGGCTCCAATTAAATTGTACATAATGTATGATTTGAATAATTAAAAAATTTACTAATTAATGATCGTGATGTTCTTCAACAGCCATACCGATAAATAAGGATGACAACATCGTAAAAATAAATGCTTGTAAGAATGCTACCAATAATTCGATAACCATCAAGAAGATTGTCAAGAACATGGAAACACCGATACTACCCACTACTGTCAATTGGTGTTGCAATAAATAAACAATTGCAATCAGTCCCATTACGACCGTGTGACCAGCTGTAATATTTGCAAACAAACGTACCATCAAAGAGAATGGTTTTGTAAACAATCCCAATACCTCAATTGGCGCTAAAACAAATTTAAATGGAACCGGAACTCCTGGCATCCAAAAAATATGCTTCCAGTAGTTTGCGTTTGCTTTGATATTCACAATTAAGAATGTAAAAAGAGCCAAACATAAAGTTACTGTAATGTTTCCTGTAACGTTAAACCCTAGTGGTGTCAAACCAACCAAGTTTAAAATCCAGATCAAAAAGAATACAGACAATAAATAAGGCATGAATTCCTTGTAACGATGACCAATGTTTGGAATAGCCATCTCATCACGTACATAGATAACCAAAGGCTCCAATACACGTCCAACACCTTTAGGTAAATTGTTAGCACCTTTTTTATATGTTTTAGCCAAACTAATAAATGCCCAAAACATTAAAAATGCAGCCAAAAACAAACCAACAACACTTTTAGTGATCGAAAAATCTAAAGGCATCGCTACAGATGGATGAAAATCGACAGCATCATGAATTTCATGAGAACCAATCACATAGGAAGTTTCAAATTCCTTTTTCTCTTCTTTTCCATCTTCATTTATAGTCATAACATAGCTACCATCAGCATTTTTACGATACTCATGACCAGTCAAATTACCAGTAGCATCAGTCTTATAAATTTTCCCGTGATACAATGCATAATATTGACCGTCAACCTCAGCAACTTTATTACCGTGATCGAATGCCGAAGCCATAAAAACTTTCAAGCCATTATCGATCAAAATTACCGGCAATGAAAAACCATAATGTTTACCTGTCTCTTCATCCGAAAAGAAGCTAAAATAATAATCATCTTGTAAGTGATGCTCAATATGGCTATTGATTTCCTCAGCCTGCGATTTTTCTCCGTGTGCATCCTCATTCGCCTTTGTTAAAAATGGCGCAACTGCAAACAGAATAACTGCTAAAAATTGAAGTGTTCTTTTAAGACTCACGATACTACTATTATGTTATTTAAAATTTTTTGCGAAAATACTATATATAAAGCACAAAAGCTACTTTAATATTACATTTTTTTGAAAAAACTATCGTTTTCTCCCTTAGGATTTGTTTAAAGCCTTGTAAGCAAATATAACATCGTAAAAAAGGAATAAAACGACAACGATCAAATAGTTATATTTTAAAATATCAGCCTGCGGTTTTGCCAACCCATTATGGATATATACATAATTTAGGACAAACTTTAAAGTCAATAATCCCAAGAAAACAAAACCAACATATTGCGGAAATTTCTGCGAACAGTAACTTATCCCCACCATGATGATCACGGATAATATCAGTTGAAAAATATAAATTTCATACAATGGAAAATGTAGATCTTCCAGGGAATGTATACCATCAAAAGACTTTAACAAAAAGAAATGAACGGCAAAAATTAATACCGCAACAAAAAATAAAATAAGGGCCTGCTTTATATATACTATCATCTATCGTTTAATCGATTCACTTGTCTAATGACTTGATATAGAGAAATTCCAATCCCTCCAAGGGTACAGATCTTCATCCATAGTTGGTTCTCAGCATGAAACTTACCGTCCAGCCAATCCCCTAATAAATAAAATGCGTAAATGGTAAAAACCATCTGGGTTGAAATAGTCGTCAGCACAAGCCACTTGTTAGGATCTTTCTTGTTTTCCATAAGCAATCTTAAGGTTATCAATGGGCTTTCAACAAACTATATCACACAATTTGTTACAAATATACGCTATAAATTTTTATTGCCTACAATCCCAAAACTTTTTGTCCAATTTTAATATCCGGATAATCAATATCTGCCCCCAAAAGCATTTTAAGTTCTGAAGAGGATTTATCCGGATTTGCACGTATCACACCAAGAATACGATCCAACTTCTCCTGCTCGATCAACTCTGTTGCTTCCACTTCCGTACCAACAAAGTTAATTAAATGCCCATATATCGTACCAGCGACCATCCCGCGCTTAACCGCTATATCAGCAATGCTCATCCCATCCTTAAACATTTCTAAGGAAATCTCCTTTGTATCCAACTTCTTAGGCCCCTCTTCATCTGCATTTTGTGCAGCCAATTCGTCTTTTTCTTTGGTCTTCACACTGGCAGCAACATCGAGCATCGCTGTTTGAAAATCTTCCCGTTTGGAAAGCGTATCAGCAATAAGCAGACAATGTTGCAACTGCTCACGTTTTCGCTTGTAATCAAGCAACAATGCTTTTAACTCGTCAATATATTTCTTCGTACGTTTTCGTATCTGGTACTCTTCGATATGTTTGGTTAAAGCCTCAATCAGATCTACATCCATTTTCGGTAAAAACCAATTGACCGCAGCGGTAGAACGTTCACAGATTACATCATAATCGATCGCGCTTTTATCTCGCAACAAATCATACAGTACAACAATAAACTTATGTGCAACTTTCTCTTGGGTCTGAAGGTGCTTGACCAATTGTTGAAAAAATAGTACTGCTTGTTCCTTTCCATCAATATTACGCTCCTCAAGTGATTTCAGTAACTCAGAAGTTTCGGCCAATAGACCGTCCCAACGGAAACCATGCATTAAAATCTGGCCAAGATAATTCCGCTGGCATTGCTCCAAAATCTCATTTACATCAGCCTGTCCCTGAGCACGCTGCGCAAATTCGACAACTTGGTAATCTGTACGGATAGCATAAGAAGGGATGATCGATTTTAATACAAGCCCATCTAAACTCGTTAAACGGCTCAATGCAACGTACACCTGTCCCGCGGCAAAAGAGGTCCCTGCGTCGATGATTGCTTTTTGAAAAGTTAAGCCCTGGCTTTTATGAATGGTGATAGCCCAGGCCAGTCGAAGTGGAAATTGCGAAAATGTACCCAATATCTCCTCCTTAATCTGATCTTGCCCCTTATCGTAATTATACCGAATATTCTCCCAGGTCTCCCTTTTTACCGTTACAGATTCCGATCCATCAGGAAATGTAACCGTTACTGTGCCCTGCACCGTATCGATGTCCTTTACCGTACCAATCTTTCCATTGTAATATTTACGTTCATCTCCCGAATCGTTTCGAATAAACATCACCTGTGCCCCTATCTTTAAGGATAACGTTTCCTCAGCAGGGTAGGAACCCTGCGCAAAATCATCTTTGACAACAGCCTTAAGATTTAACATTTTACCTGATAATGAGGCCAACTTGGCTCCGTTTATTTCATCAGCATTTCGATTATGGGAGGTCAATGTAATATACTGTTCCGCCTCATTTGGAACAAAGTCCTGCTGATAGTAACCATTTAAGGTCGTGAGCATATCACTGGTACACTGATTGTTTCGTATGGCATTCAATATGGAAATAAAACCCTCATCTTGCTGACGATAGATTTTATTAAGCTCTAACATCACCAACGGATTATCCCTTAAAATTTTAGCGTTAAAGAAGAAAACAGAAGAATAATGATCCCGTAAAACATTCCATTCGGCATCTTTCACTACTGGTGGCAACTGATATAAATCTCCAATAAACAATACTTGTAAACCACCAAAAGGTCGCATATCGCGACGAACAGATTGCAGAATCACATTAATCGCATCCAATGTATCTGCACGGACCATTGAAACCTCATCAATCACCAAAAGCTCAAGTTCCTGCAAGATAGCCCTGCGCTGCTTGGTCAGTTTAATCGTGCTGAATAAACGTGATTTATTGTAAATATGACTATCCTGCTCGTCCCAACGTAACTCATAATCTTCAATAAAGGTCCCAAAAGGAAGCCAAAATAAAGAATGTAAAGTGGTTCCGCCCGCATTCATCGCAGCGACGCCCGTGGGTGCCGTAATAGCCATCTTCTTGTAGCTATGCTCACGGATATACTTCAAGAACGTCGTTTTTCCTGTACCAGCCTTTCCTGTTATAAATATGTTTTGGTTCGTTTGGTTAACAAAAGCAACAGCCTGCATAAATGCAGTATTTTCCCGATCGACTTGAAAGTTTGACATATCCTGAAATTAGATTGATCACAAAATTAGCAATTTCATTTTTAACTTCACGCGACATATTATAGCTAGGGATATCCAAAACAGCTCCATTATAACGTATTTAGATAAAGCTAAAACGGTTAACTTAAAATATTAATGGATTTTTTTTATATTTAGCAACTGAATTAACGAATAACAAATTTTTAGAATTTTTAATATGGCTATAGATAAAATCGCATTGTTTGAAAAAGTACAGGAAATGCTGACATCCAAAGGTTTTCGTATTGATAAATCAGATGCTGCACGCCCTTGGGGAGGATTTTTCGTTATCGACGAATCCCAAGCACAAGAATTTGCCGATGAATACTTCGGCGGAATGGATGTACAAGAATTAAGAATCTCAGGGAAATTAAGTCCAAAAATTTTAATTGTTGCACCAGAGAAAAGACTTTCATGGCAATATCACCACCGTCGTGCCGAAATCTGGCGTGTTATCCAAGGTAACGTAGGCGTTATGGTTTCTGACACAGATGAAGAATCGGTTGTTTCAACATTGAAAGAAGGCGAAACGATTAGATTGCGTCAAGGGCAACGTCACCGTTTAATTGGATTGGATGGCTTCGGTATTTTAGCCGAGATATGGCAGCACACAGATGCCAACAATCCTTCTGATGAAGACGATATTGTTCGCGTACAAGATGATTTTGGCAGATAATAGTCCCACAAGACCGTTACCGCCCAAACAAAGATTCCCAATCAACAATTGGGAATCTTTGTTTTTACCCCAAACATAAAGTGCCATAGCAACCGATTCACTCTCCCTACTTTGCATTTCATCGCTTTTATCCAAGCTCCTATCACCCCCATGTCCATTTCGGGTATTCCATAGCGCAATTCATTAGAAGAGAATATTAATTTTTATTATTTTAGTAGAGATATAATCAACTATGACATGATGAGCAACGACGATACTAAAAGAGGATCCAGTATATTAAACAGTCTAAAGAAATTAATTTTTGAGGACGATCAGCCGCAGCAAACTCCACCGGCACAAGCCCCCCCGACTCCGAGCACTAATGCTGCTCCTGAAAGACCCCATGTACCAACGGCATATTCATCGCCCACGGCTCAGGCTCCAACTGGAAAAACACCGCCGCCAATCCCTATAACAGCCAATGATGGAACAACCGATCTCAAAGAAATGAAATTAAAGGTCTATGCCATTCTTGAAAAACTCAACGAACAGGGTGTAGATTTTTTCGAAGTATGGAACGCTGCTGCTGCAATGGGAAAAGTAGAGGAAAACACATTAAAAGCCGCCTATACTTCACTGAAATTTGTAGACAGTTCGTTAACCAAAGATAAACTGGTTGTAACTGGCACAAATTATGCTAATAAATTGAAAGAAACCATTGCCAAAGAATCGGAACAAAAACAGGCTGAAAAGAAAAAGACTGAACAGGACCGAACCATGGAGATTGCAAATCTGAACACCGAAATCAAAACAATAACGGAGAATATCGCCAAATTGCAAGATGATCTACAGAAAAAACAGCTCGCTTTGGGACAAATTAATGAAAAGTACGAACCAAGAATTAAAGATATCGAACAAAAAATAAACATCGGTAATGCGGCCGTTGATGAAGTGGTCACCGAAATCAACACTGCATTGCGGATGATTAATCAATCAATAACATAAAAATAAATCAATGGAAAGAAAAGATCAGTATGTTAATATTCCCGCTGAGATAAAAACGCAACTTCCAATATTTCAAGTACTGGGCGATCATCTGCCTGCACAATTAAAATCACCAGAAGCGAAGAAGACAGCTTCGTCGATCTTCTTTTGGGCACTTTTACTTGGTGGAGCCTTTGCTTTTTTCAAGTACTTACCGATTATGTTGGAATACGCCGGCAAAAGTATACTTTTTGTGATATTCAGTATAATCCTGATTACCTTATTATTGCTAGCCCCAAAGATTATTGCGCTATTGCACCGATTGGGAACCGTCCTACTTTTTAAAGGTGAAAAATCCATCATTAGAAATAACCCTATCGAAACCTTACAACTGTTATCAAGAGATGCAAAAGACACCCTGAAACGTGTGAAGGAAAAAATCAGCAATGTAGACGGTGTCCGCATCGACATGATTCAAAGCGGTGAAACTGCTCAAAAAACAGCAGAAGAAAAATACACTTATGCGAAACGTTTCACCGCTGAAGCGGCCAATCTCGACGAGAAATCAAAGGAAGAAACGAGCAAAAATAATGCAGAGAAGGCCAATGCTTATGCAAGAGATGCCAAAGAAACCCGTACCAAAGCATTTCTATTGGGAAAAGAAGGTGAATCTGAAGAGCAAAATGCGCGCAGTTATGTCCAATATGCCAATCAATTTGCAAAAGTATTGGAAGTCCTAAAAGATAATGAAAGCGCAGCACGTATCTATGTAAGCACTTTAGATAGCAGCATTTCCATTATTTCCAAGAAGCTAGAAGCCACTCAAAAGATGAAAAATGCCACCGATGGCCTAGCCGATGTGTTCAATATCAAAGATGGTTGGGCATTTCAAGAGGCCATGAATGCAGCAACAGGTGCCATCAGTCAAAATATTGCCTCTATCCGATCGAATCTTGATTTCTTGGATCAAAACAACAACATCACCGTGGGTGGCACGCCTACTCAAGGTGAACTGGAAGAGTTTATCCGCAAAGTTGACGAACGTAATCTAAATGTATTAAACGTAACGCAAATGGCCGATGCCAGCTATGAACTCAAACCCGAAGAAAAAGTAGATAAAGGATTTACATTACTCGATTAATATTAACTAAAATCAAACTTATTATACGAACATTATGGAAGAAAAATCAACATGGGCAAGATTAAGATGGCCAATCAAAGCAATTATCATCGCCTTACCTATTCTCGCAATCGGTTATTGGGCCATTCAATCGGGCAAATTTGATGCTAATTCGACAGTCCAAACAACAGATTCAACAAGCAATAATGGTCATGCGGCCGCACCTTCATCAGGCTCAGAAACAACTCGTTCATTCAACTATCAACCCGAAAAACCAGTCGACGGCGAATACAAGGGTGTCGTTGAAGTGGGCGCTTCGGGTTTCAATTCCTTTGTCGTCAATATGGACAAAGAAAATCGCTGGGAGATCATTTCCAAAGACTTTGGAAAGTCATTTGCCTACGAAGGATTGGCAAATACGGAAGACATCCGTAAAGGATTAAAAGATTATATAGGCATGATGCTCGACAAAGGCGTCAAATCCAAAAACATACATTTCGTCATTAGCTCTGGAGCTCAAAAAGAACCTAAAACTTCAGTTATCAGTGCTGAACTAAGAAAAATGGGCTTTGTGGTCAACTTGGTTACAGCGGAGCAAGAAGGAAAATTAGCGTTAAAATCGGTTCTTCCGAAAGCTTACGAAGACAATTCATTTGTTGTTGATATTGGCTCAGGTAACACCAAAATCTCCTGGATCGACGGTGACACAAAATCGGTAGAAGCACCTGGTGCGAAATATTATGAAAAAGACCTTAAAGATGATGCGGTCTATACAGAAGTAAAAAAATTAGGCGAAAAAATTCCAGCAAATAAAAGAGAAGTTTGTTTTATTATAGGCGGGGTTCCTTTTGAATTAGCATCGCAGACACGCCAAGGTGAAGAGCGTTTTACGGTTTTGAACGATCCAGCATCTTACAAAACAGATAAAGTAAAAACAAAGAGCGGTGTCAACATCTATAAAGCAATTAAAGATGCAACCAATTGCGACACCTTCGTATTTGATTGGGATGCCAATTTCACGATCGGATTCCTACTTTCACTAAACAAATAGTCAAGACGATTAGCATAAAAAAAGCGCTGTTCTCTTTTATTGAGAACAGCGCTTTTTTTTGCAACCTTTTTTGTTATCCCATAAAACTCAAGAGATATAAAACAATAATGATCGCCAATACCAAAAAAGCGATCTTCCAAAAGCTATAAGGTCGTTGTCCATAAACTTTACCGTTAAATGCATTGACCATGATCTGATAACTCTTTCCTTTGTACTGATAAGCTGATAACCACACCGGTAAAAGAATATACTTCAATTTAATGGATTTAAAATCGCTATCAATAGAATCAATATCCTGTGTATCACCACCGATGTCATTCTCAACCTGACGTTCGATTTCCCGATCCATTATAGTCCGGGCAGTCTCCGCCGCTTTTACATGATCCACACTAAAAGTTTCAGCGATAAAGCCACTTAAATATTGCTCATTGAAAGGTTTTAGATAGCCCAAATTCCAAGGTCCGATTTTATCAGAGAACTTTTCGGGAAGAGATGTTGATCCCGAAATGACAATATCCTTAAATTGACTATAGATACTACCTGAAGCTGGATACCAATTTGTTCGTCTTTCTTCGTATTCTTCCGTCTCACCATCCGAATTGCGTCTTGTACGCGTCACATAATAATACTCTCCACGTGACCCGACGTAATCAGAATGTACATCTGCATCATAGGACCAAAATGGTATATACACTCCTTTTAAACGATCATTTCTTGAATTAAAAATTCGCTTAAAGTCATTCGGAGCGAACCATATCTTACCGGCCCATTGTGTCAATAGCCCAAAAGCATTTTTGTAATCAACGGAAAAGGGAACAAGACCATGTGGCTTCACAATACGCTTTTGCTGATGGTCAATTACCAAAGGTGAAGCACAAAAAGCACATAAATCTGCCGTAACATGAGGATTCAAACGCGAGTTTGCGCCACAGTTACTACAATGCACAACTTCAGCCAAATAGCTATAGCGCTCATCAGCGACTCCTTCCATTGCTTGTCCAAAAACTTTATAATCTGTAGATTCAATATGCCCATCTTCCGGTAGCTGATCCGCTATTTCATTCCTAGTTCCACAATAGGAACACTCTAAATAGGAAGTACCAGGCTGATAAGTCAAAATAGCACCACAGCCCTGGCATTTTAACCCCTGCTCTATTTCGGAGGTTTTTTCTTCAAAACTCATAAAACTCGGTCGTCCGTTTTATCCTAAACTCCTGGTATCGGTGGCGGGTTCTGCGAAAACAGATCCTTTAATTCGCCTACCTTTTCAGCCTCAATCCAGTTTTCAAGTCCCTCTTTCCAAACCAAGGTGGCAAGTGTCATCGTCCCATCTTTTATCAGACCGCGCAGCTGTTCCGGATCAAATGGCCCTTCCTGTTTACCTTTAATGGCCAGGTAATAAGCTACCGTTTTGGGCAATGGAGGCGGTCCTACAGGCCCTGAAGATGCAGCAGCAGATCCCGTACCAGTAGGATTATTCCCATCAAAGCTGTTTTGCTGAAATACATTGCCCATTTGACCAACCATTCCTGCTCCCAGCCCAGCACCAAATCCAGCACCTACGATCCCCCCACTATTCGGATTCTCAGCAGCTTTCTCCATGGAATTAGCGGCTTGAAACTGGGCATATGCCCCTAGATTACCAACGACTCCCATACTGCTTCGCTTATCAAGGGCTTTTTCCACCTCTTCTGGGAATGAAATATTTTCGATTAAGAATTTCGTTAAGCTCAAACCCAACTCATCAAAATCAACCCCAATTTTTTGTTGTATCAAAGCCGAAACTTCATCATAATTGGATGCGAGGTCTAAGGCTGGTATCTTCGACTCAGCAATAGCATCCATCCCACGCGATACCGCAATATTTCGAAGCTGTTCTGTGATATCTTCAACAGTAAAAACAGGCGTCGTCGCAACCAGCTGTTTCATAAAAACAGTAACGTCCTTCACCTGAAAAGAGAAATTACCGAAAGCCCGAAGTCGAATTGGTCCAAATTCAGGATCCCGCAGCATAATCGGATTTTTGGTTCCCCATTTCTGATTGACAAATTGTCGAAGGTTGACAAAATAGACATCGGCTTTGAAGGGGCTATTGAACCCATATTTCCAGCCTCTGATGGTTGTCATGATCGGCATATTCTGTGTTGTCAATTCATAGCGACCAGGCTGAAAGACATCCGCAACCACGCCTTCATTCAAAAATACCGCAGCCTGTCCTTCCCGCACAGTCAACTGCGCACCCATTTTTATTTCATTCTGATACCGTGGAAACTTCCACACAATCGTATCTGTGCTATTATCGACCCATTCGATAATATCGACAAACTCATTCCTGATTTTATCAAATAATCCCATAAATTATTCTCGTTACAATTACTTACACTAAATGTAAACATTTCCCATCAAACCAGCAATTTTCTCCGGCGGCACGCAAACTATCGATATCTAAAAAATTTAGCCTTTTAAACTACTTATCGTAGTTTATTTTTTTTACTTTTGTTAGCTAAGTTCTACATTAATTTATGAGTACATATAACGAAGACAGCATTAGGTCCCTGGATTGGAAAGAGCATATTCGCCTTCGTCCGGGAATGTACATTGGAAAATTGGGGGACGGTTCGGCCTATGATGATGGTATCTATGTTTTATTGAAAGAGGTCGTTGACAACTCTATTGATGAGTTTGTTATGGGCGCTGGTAAAATTATTGATATCACGGTAAACGAAAATAAAGTTTCCGTACGCGATTATGGACGTGGTATTCCAATTGGTTCTGTGGTTGATGTTGTTTCTAAAATCAATACAGGTGGTAAATATGATAGTAAGGCTTTCCAAAAGTCAGTTGGTTTAAATGGTGTCGGTACAAAAGCCGTAAATGCTTTGTCCAGTCAGTTTACCGTACAGTCTTATCGTCAAAATATAACACGCATCGCCCAATTCTCCAAAGGGGAATTAGTCAACGATGAACAAAAGGATACCACGCAACGAAATGGTACAGCCGTAACATTTTACCCCGACGATTCTATTTTCCGGAATTATAAATATAGGCCTGAATTTGTTGAAAACATGATCTGGAACTATGTTTTTCTAAACTCAGGTCTTACGATCAACTTTAATGGGCAAAAGTTTATTTCTGAGCACGGACTAAAAGATCTATTGGAACGGAATATTGATGCTGAATCCATGCGCTATCCGATTATTCACTTACGGGGGGATGATATTGAAATCGCGATGACTCACGGCCAGCAGTACGGAGAAGAATATTATTCTTTTGTCAACGGTCAGCATACCACGCAAGGTGGAACACACCAGGCTGCATTCCGTGAAGCGCTTGTCAAAACAATCCGCGAGTTCTACAAAAAAGAATTTGACGCATCGGATATTCGTTCATCAATCATCGGCGCCATCGCGATCAAAGTGCAGGAACCTGTTTTCGAATCACAGACGAAAACAAAGCTAGGATCTCAAAGTGTAGGCCCGGAAGGTCCTACTGTAAGAGGATTTATCAATGACTTTGTCAAAAAAGCATTGGATGATTACCTACATAAAAATCCAACAACAGCTGATGCCCTTCAAAAACGTATTCTCCAATCAGAACGTGAACGTAAGGATATCGCCGGTATCAAAAAACTCGCCAACGAAAGAGCGAAGAAAGCCTCTTTGCACAATCGTAAACTACGTGACTGTAAAGTGCACTTCAGCGATAAAAATGAACGTAACCAAGAAACAACTTTGTTTATCACCGAAGGGGATTCTGCATCTGGCTCCATTACCAAATCGCGGGATGTGCAGACTCAAGCAGTTTTCAGTTTAAAAGGAAAACCGTTAAACTCCTACGGCATGTCCAAAAAGATCGTTTATGAAAACGAAGAATTTAACCTCTTACAACACGCGCTTAATATTGAAGACGGTCTCGATGGATTACGCTACAACAATATCGTTATCGCTACCGATGCCGACGTCGATGGAATGCACATCCGTCTGTTGTTATTGACATTTTTCTTGCAGTTTTTTCCAGACCTTGTCAAAGCTGGTCACGTTTCCATCTTACAGACACCACTTTTCCGTGTCCGCAACAAAAAGGAAACGATCTATTGTTATTCCGATGAAGAACGACAAAAAGCAATCGCAAAATTAGGCGCTAAGCCTGAAATTACCCGATTCAAAGGTTTAGGTGAGATATCACCTTCCGAATTCGGATTATTTATCGGAAAAGATATCCGCCTTGATCCGGTTATCTTGTCCAAAGACAATAAAATTCAACAGTTATTAGAATATTACATGGGCAAAAACACACCAGACCGGCAAAAACATATTGTCGAAAATCTACGTGTTGAAGTTGACCTTGAAGAAGAACTAACAAAAAAAGCGGGTTAAAATAACCCGCTTTTTTAGCAACCTACAACCACCTTTCATGCACAACCAAACCTTAATTCTGATCCAATGTCAAGATGCCGTTGGATTGGTCGCCAACATTTCAAATACGCTAGCAAAATATCAGCTCAATATTGTCACCATGCGTGAATATGTGGATGAAGAAGCCAACAAATTTTTCGTGCGTGTCGTATGTAACGGTATCGTACCTGAGCAGAAACAGCTTTCCGATTCCCTTGCCGAAGTACTTCCCCCATCTGCTCAGATACAGATAAACCCCAATAACCGCAAAAAAATCGTCGTCCTCGTGACCAAGGAGCATCACTGCCTTGCCGATATCTTAGTAAGACAACACTTCGAAACATGGGGAGCGGAGGTGCAGGCAGTAATTGGTAACTATGAATCACTACGCTCCTTTACGGAAAAGTTCGATATTCCATTTCATTGTATCTCACATGAAAACCTTACAAAGGAAACATTCGAAAAACAACTGATTGAACAAATCCAAAACTATCATTTCGATTATATTATTTTAGCGAAGTTCATGCGGATCTTGTCCCCTCAGTTTGTCAGTATCTTTGAAAATAAACTGGTTAACATACACCATTCATTTCTCCCCGCTTTTATTGGTGCCAACCCGTACAAGCAGGCTCATGCAAGAGGAGTTAAGATCATCGGCGCCACAGCGCATTTCGTTACCGATCAACTCGATGAGGGCCCCATCATCGTACAGGATATACGACATGTCAACCACACCTATACTGTAAAAGATATGGTAACTGCCGGAAAAGAAATAGAAAAGGCTGTTTTGAGCAGAGCAATTCGTCTCCTTAGCGAAGATCGTGTGATGCGCAACGATTACAAGACAATTGTATTTGAATAGTGATTACAATCATTTCCCCATAAAACAATCATTACTTTTTTTCAGCGTTATTCTCCATTATTTCGTAAAAGAAATATTTAAGAATGACGCATACTTTTCATATCCCCGTATTAGGCTTAGCTTTCTCCATCGACTCCGCACTTAAGGTCGCACAATACGGTATCTCATCCGTAATGTCTATTGTTGACGATGAACTAATCGAGCGCATGCGCCGCTATTACTGCGGACAATATCAAATCTCCTATCATCCGATCGCTAAAACAGAAGACGATTACCGAGCAAAAAGAATTACGGCCTATCTCAATCTTGTACAGTTTGTGGTCAATAGGCAAATCGAGGCCTTAAAGCGTCAACCTTTTACCGAAAATTCCGAACTTACCAAATATTTTCAGCTTCTACCCGATTCACACCCTTCAAAACCAATTTATCATGCGATGGAAATTGAAAGCAATCGCGCGATTAAAACCGAGCTGCAAGATCTATTGATCAATTACCTCAAAGCGGGAGACATCGATGTTAATATTATGTCCAAAGTAGATAAAATGAATTACCAGGATGGTAATCTATTGGATCAACGTTATTCGGATGCTTCAGCAGCCTTACGAGGTTTTGCCAATTCCACCCTGCATTCTTCTCTTATCCTTTCCGCAGGGATGAATCCACACCTATACGCTTACCTCGCTGAATTACCGGCTTTCTTCCCCAATAGTGAGGGTTTATTTGACAAAAAGATCGTTTTGAAAGTAAGTGACTTTCGATCGGCACTCATCCAGGCAAAATATCTCGCTAAGCGTGGTGTATGGGTATCTGAATTCAGAATAGAATCCGGTTTGAACTGCGGTGGTCATGCCTTCGCAACCGATGGTTTTCTTCTGGGGCCAATCCTTCAGGAGTTTAAAGAGAAAAAAGAAAGTCTGAAAACCGAACTTTTCGAGATATACCACGAATATTGGACTTCCCAAGGGCGCTCATTAACAACTCCCCCTATCATCAAGTATACAGTTCAAGGAGGTGTGGGAACTGCTTCAGAACATCAGTTCTTGTTAAATTATTATGAATTCGATGCCGTAGGATGGGGATCCCCATTTCTGATGGTTCCCGAAGCAACCACGGTAGATCAAGAAACCTTAAAAGCATTGGAAACTGCCAAGCAAGAAGACTTTTACTGTAGTGGGGCATCTCCCTTGGGAATTCCCTTTAACAATTTCAGAAAAAGTGGCGCGGAGTACCTACGATTGGAACGTATAAAAAAAGGGCGCCCCGGTAGCCCTTGTAAAAAAGAATACCTTATTTCGAACACAGAGTTTAGTGATAAACCGATCTGCACCGCATCACGCGTCTATCAACATCAAAAGATCCAGGAACTCCAAAAACAAAACCTGCCCGCTGCGGAATACGATAAAGCCTTTGACGCCATTACGGAAAAAACCTGTCTTTGTGAAGGGCTCGCAGCACCCGCCTATCTTAAGTACAATATCCAAAAGAACAAAGAACAGACCGCTGTATCCATCTGCCCAGGCCCAAATCTTGTCTGGTTCAAAAAACAATATTCTTTGCGGGAAATGATCGACCACATCTATGGCCGTATTTCGGTTTTTGAAAATGACAACAGACCTTTTATTTTAATTAACGAACTCAACCTTTATATCGATCATATTCAAAAATATGTCACAGACAATAAAAATATCATGAACGATAAAAAGATAAAATATGTAGCCAAATTCAAAGCACAATTGCAAGCTGGAATAACCTATTACAACGAGCTTACCCAACACCTATCGCTTATTCCACAAAACATCAGCACAGCGATACCCAGACAGCTTGAACTTGCATCACTACGTTTAAAAGACATCCATATTTAACTCCCTGATATAGCTTAAAACAAACACGGGGCGCTTTAATAAGCACCCCGTGTTGTTATCAAAGAATTTTTTGAAAGGTCTTACTTCGCTATTTTGCGAAATTTACCAAATACGCCAAGTGGAAGTTTTGGTCCTGCAGTTGCTTGTAAAAACAACTCCCCTATTTCTAAGTTTTCCACTTTTGGAAAAGCCGTCTTAATTAAATTTTCAACAATAACAGAAGAAAAGCCCAATGAATACGTATTTAAAATCAAGAAATGTTCTTTAGGATCCAATAGTTGAACGACCTCAGTCATCATTTCCATAATGTGATCTTCCAATTTCCATTTCTCTCCCTTCGGCCCATGTCCGTATGCCGGTGGATCCAAAATAATCCCATTATACGTATTACCCCTTTTCAGCTCACGTTTTACAAACTTCAAAGCATCTTCAACCACCCAACGAATGTTATCCAAATTGGAAATTTCCATATTTTCATTAGCCCAGGTAACAACCTGTTTAATCGAATCTACGTGCGTTGTATCCGCGCCGGCAGCCTTTGCTATTAAAGAAGCTCCACCAGTGTATGCAAAAAGATTTAGAACCTTCGGTTTCTCCGTCTTAAATGAACGAACAGATTCCGAAATATAATCCCAATTTACAGCCTGCTCCGGAAATATCCCGACGTGTTTAAAAGATGTCAAGCCCAATCTAAATTTGATTGCCACGTCGTTATTTTTATATTCGATGTGCCAACGGTCCTGAACCTTCGGATTTTTCTTCAACCATTCTCCAGAAGTAGCCGAACGACCTTTGAATTTGATATGGTAACGCTTGTTCCACTCCGCATCACTTAATGCCTTAGGCCATACAGCCTGAGGTTCTGGTCTGATTAAAATTAAATCACCGAAACGTTCCAGTTTTTCAAAATCACCACAGTCAATGAGTTCATAGTCCTTCCAATGCTGTGGGGTCAATAGTTGTATATTTGTTGCTGCCAAAATCAAAATTTTCCGACAAAACTAAGCTAAATTTCAATATAAAAGAAATCTGCACGATGCTAACGCAGATCAAACACCTAAAATTAAGCGCAATAAAACCCTCTTCTCACATGTTATTGCCCCATTGAAGCTTTAGCACTTTTCATTAATGGACTTGCAAAAACAAAGTTGTTCAATTCTTCCACATCCGATCGCATCATATCCTTATTGGAACCTTCCCAGAATTTTTGTCCCTTATAGAGAAACAAAATATACTCACCGATTCCCATCACAGAATTCATATCATGTGTAACAACGACTGTCGTACATTTCAATTCTTGCGTAATTTTTAGCACCAATTCGTCAATAACAATCGAAGTCTCCGGATCTAATCCCGAATTGGGTTCATCACAAAAAAGGTATTTGGGGTTCATACTAATTGCGCGTGCAATTCCAACCCGCTTTTTCATCCCCCCCGATAGTTCCGCAGGAAACAATTTATTTCTTCCCTCCAGATTAACCTGTTCCAGACAATGATTTGCCCGATCTAATTTCTCCGCTTTAGACATATCCGTAAACATGTCCAGCGAAAACATGATATTTTGTTCTACCGTCATCGAATCAAACAGCGCTGAATTTTGAAAAAGCATGCCTATTTCTTTTCGAATAGGAATGCGCTCTTCAAAATTCATCCGAGTAAAATCCTTGCCATCAAAAATCACCTTTCCTTTTTCCGGTTGATGCAGGCCCACAATACATTTCAATAAAGTACTCTTTCCGGAACCCGACCCCCCGATAATCAAACTCACTCTTCCAGGTTCGAAATTTGCACTGATACCCTTCAGAACGTGATTGTCTCCAAATGACTTGTTAATATCTTCGATTTGAATCATAAAATCTTTTTAAAGCATTAATGCGGTTATCACATAATCTGCAGCAAGAATAGTTATACAGCCAACTACAACTGCTTCTGTGCTAGCTTGTCCAACTTCCAAAGCTCCTCCCTTTACATTATACCCTTTATAAGCAGATATCGAGGTAATAATAAAACCAAATACAACAGCTTTAACAAGGGCAACTGTCACCGTGAAACCGTTGAAGCCATCCTGAATTCCTAAAATATAATCCTCCTGTGTCACAGCACCCGAAAGTGACCCGCCCAACAGACCGCCCACTAATGCGCATACGATGGAAATAATAACCAACATCGGAATCATGGTAATACCCGCCAATATTTTGGGTAATATCAAATAACCAGGGGCATTGATCCCCATAATTTCCAAAGCATCAATTTGCTCTGTAACGCGCATGGATCCGATCTGTGAAGATATAGACGACCCAATTTTTCCCATTAGGACTAACCCTGAGATCGTTGGTCCCAATTCCAAAATATTTGAATCCCGGTTGATCGAACCTATAATAGAATTTGGGATCAAATCGGAAACCATTTGAAAGGCAATTTGCATGGTCATAACAGCTCCAATGAAGGTAGAAATAATGACGATAAGCCCCAAAGATCCTATACCGATATCGGTCATTGCCAATACGGTTTCCTTCCAATAAATTCGACCTTTCTCCGGTCTTTTAAAAACTGATTTCAGGAGTATGAGATATGCACCAATGTGATGAAAGATCATATTATCTATTTAATTTCAATGTATTACGCCAATTTTACGGCTATACTAAACCAAGCAATCCATTAAAGGTAATTAATTCCAGCAAATATATAAACAAGCAAAAACCCAAAAAGGATACGAAAAACGAAATTACTTACCGATCAATTAGTCACATTTACCGATTTTTTATGTATAATAGCCTAAACATTCATACGGTATCTCTCAAAGCGACTTACTTTTGAGACATATTAACAAACGGAATTAGTTATGAATACACGAAGAATAACAACTGGTATCACCATTCTCTTTATAGGAGTTGTCTTATTATTATCACAGCTCAACACGATTTCTTTCAACTGGGTAGGTATTTTTAGATACTGGCCGCTGTTTATTGTCCTTGCTGGAATTCGTATGCTGGTACCCAAAGACCAACAGATTGGACAGTTTGTCGCCATTGGTTCTACCGTAGTGATTTTAGGTTTTCTTACGTACATAGGATTGTCGACACCAAAGGAATCGCTCGTTAATCAACTCTTAAAAAGTAAGACCCTTGGCGTTAGAGATAAAGATGATCCCAATGACAAAACAAACTATTCAACAGAAAAACTAACTGTACCGTTGGACGATAAAATCCATAGCGCTACCTTAAACCTCGATTTGGGGGCCACCTCATTAAGAAATGATAGTAGCACTACGACAGAAATCTTCTCGGCATTTAACACATCAAAAGAATATTTACTGGGCGTAACTGTACATGGAGAGTCCCCCGACAAATTAGATATCAACCTAAAGGGAAAATTCAAAAACAAGGATTTTAACAGCAAAAACAACAATACGTTTATCGCTTTAAACCCTAACATCCTATGGAATCTGAATTTTGATGTAGGTGCAATTGATGCCAAGCTGGATCTTTCACCCTACAAGATAGAAACATTGGATATCGATGCTGGAGCTACTAGCTTGAAGTTAAAATTAGGACAACCCCTAGCAACAACTAAAATTTCGATGGATGCTGGAGCCTCCTCTATTGAGATCGCCATCCCAAAAAATGCTGCCTGCCGCATTACAAGCGACAATGCATTATCCTCAACAGATTATGAAGGCGATTTCCTAAAAAGTGAAGGCGAGGTAAAATCGACAAATTACGATTCGGCCGCTCAAAAATTCGATTTCGACATCAACGGTGGCATCGCGTCAATAAAAATTAGAAGATATTAATTGACAGCCAATTTTTAGTCAAGAAAAGCTAACTTTGTGTTAGATATGGACACAAGTAATATGTTGACATTACCTGGAATCTATTGCAATTCCAAGGTAGATTATTCGAGATGGAAAACGAGGGAAATTCAGATCGGTGATATTCCCATGGGTGGCGATAATCCCATTCGTATTCAAAGTATGACTACAGTAGATACAATGGATACGATGGGTTCGGTTGAGCAGACCATCCGAATGGTTGAGGCGGGCTGCGAATACGTTCGTATTACCGCTCCTAGTATTAAAGAAGCACAAAATTTAGCTAACATAAAAAATGAACTTCGCAGAAGAGGCTATAAGGTCCCTTTAGTTGCTGATATTCATTTTACACCAAATGCTGCCGAGGTTGCCGCTCGTATCGTCGAGAAAGTAAGAGTCAATCCTGGTAACTATGCAGACAAGAAAAAGTTTGATCAGCTATCTTATACCGATGCTGAATACAAGCGTGAGTTAGAGCGCATCTATCAAAAATTCACTCCGCTCGTAAATATCTGCAAAGAAAATGGTACCGCCATGCGTATTGGTACCAACCACGGCTCACTGTCGGACAGGATCATGAGTCATTACGGCGACACCCCCGAAGGGATGGTCGAATCTGCCATGGAGTTTATCCGGATGTGTGAAGATCTGAGTTTCTACAATCTCTGTATCTCAATGAAATCATCCAACCCACAGGTCATGGTCAAAGCCTACCGATTGCTGGTCGAAAAAATGGTTTCCGAAAACATGAACTACCCCCTACATCTCGGTGTAACCGAAGCTGGAGACGGTGAAGATGGTCGTGTAAAATCTGCCGTTGGCATCGGAACACTTTTGGAAGATGGACTGGGTGATACTGTACGTGTATCGTTAACCGAAGAGCCTGAACGGGAAGCTCCAGTCGCCATAGCACTTGTCAATAGATACAGTAAAAGAAAGGCAAACCTCGAGAGTCAGCCCAAACAAGAGATTGTTCAGCTCTCTCCAGAGACACCAAATGTTCCTTATGCCAGCCAGGAAGTAAATACCTTTATCGGAGGCTCTTTGGTACCAAGGATTGTGGTCGACATTTCTAAAGAAAATCTGAAAGACGCTCAGATCCTTTCTAAAGTTGGCTATCGCTATGATATCTTATTAGATAAATACCACATGGGTGAGCAGTCTGTAGATTTTGTCTATCTCGCAGACAATTTGCCATCCTTTACGATGCCGGCAAATCTGAAGCAAGTATATAACTATAACACCTGGTCAAAACTTACCGATCAAACTAATATTCATCCCCTCTTTACCTTAGACGAATTCGTAAAGTCGGACAACAAGGATAAAGTCCTGAATATGGTCAAAATCTGTAATTCAGATTTGTTAACCCCACTGTTTGAATCTTTACAGCTTGACAAAACTGTCGTATTTATAGTAGAAACCGATTATTTGCACGGTATGGCAGATCAAAGACAGTTCTTTCGAAACCTACAGGAAATCGGTATCGATAATCCTGTCATTATCAAACATTCTTATTTGGAAGAAGATTTCTCAGGACCCATTGGTGATTTTATGAATCCCGAAGAACCTATTTCAAAAATACAGCTGTACGCCTCTACTGATCTAGGAGCGTTATTAATCGATGGTTTGGGTGCAGGAATTTGGATTGACTCTCCGGCAACAGCATTGGAAAACATCGCTTCGCTTTCTTTCGGAATTCTACAAGCAACACGATCCAGAATATCCAAGACAGAATATATTTCCTGCCCAAGTTGTGGCAGAACTTTATTTGATCTCCAAGAAACCACGCAGATGATCCGAAGCCGTACCAATCACTTAAAAGGCTTAAAAATTGGTATCATGGGCTGTATCGTTAATGGCCCTGGAGAGATGGCCGATGCTGACTATGGTTATGTTGGGGCGGGGCCTGATAAAGTGACGCTATATAGAGGTCAGCAGATCGTTAAGAAAAATGTGAGTTCTGCACATGCCTTAGACGAATTGATCAAGATCATTCAAGATGATGGACTGTGGATCGAAGAAATACAACAAGACTAAAATTAACAAATCAAGTTTAACATAAAACAGCAAAGGG
>NZ_DDGR01000040.1:0-16664 GCF_002337775.1 Sphingobacterium sp. UBA1897 | reverse complement strand
CCCTTTGCTGTTTTATGTTAACGCGTAAACTTATATTACAAGCTACCTTTTTATCGAAATATGTTACCTTCTTATCGAACAGAAAATCTTTTCACCACAGTTTCTGAACCAGCGACTACCCGTACAAAGTAAAACCCTGTCGTTAATTTTCCGCCATGCTCAAAGGAAAGATTTTGAATTCCTGAATCTAGGTTGCCATTCATTAATTGGAGAATCTCATTGCCCAATGCATCCATTACTTTAATAGAGACACTCGACGATTTTGCCAATTTAAAAGAAAGATTTATTTGCTCCGCAATCGGATTATAGAAAACCTTCACATTATTGATAAGTTTCTCTGTGTCCTTGATGTTGTTGTCTTCCCCAAATGCCTCAGTACCGTCCCAAATATGTTGCGAAATAGTATGGTCATAAGGAGACTTTGCATACACCCGAGTCACCCCGCTGCACAATGTCAGTGCGGATAAAAGTGTTAAACAAGCTGCTTTAAGTAGATTTCTCCCCATAGTGTTAAATTAGACTTCAAATACTGGTTACGGTTTAATCAAATATAACGCTAACTATTTGAATTATCAACAACAAAGTTAGTATTTTGTTTAAAAGTTTTTCAGCAAATAGATTCATTCTAAGTTTCTTTTAACAAATTTTAACAGCTCTTGCGCATGTCAAAGTAAATGCTAAAATTTGGCGCAGGAAATGTACCTACTTAAAGTACAGGCAAAAAGTATATTT
Source organism: Sphingobacterium sp. UBA1897 (assembly GCF_002337775.1). Classification (NCBI taxonomy): domain Bacteria; kingdom Pseudomonadati; phylum Bacteroidota; class Sphingobacteriia; order Sphingobacteriales; family Sphingobacteriaceae; genus Sphingobacterium; species Sphingobacterium sp. UBA1897. The sequence goes on along the minus strand of NZ_DDGR01000040.1, from coordinate 15,932 downwards.
TTGCAGTATATTTTGAAATAAAATAATTGATAAATGGCAGACAACAGTCATCACAACAGTATCAATAAGGTGAGTTTCGCCGGATTATTGATCAGTTTAGGAATCGTTTTTGGAGATATCGGAACTTCTCCATTGTATGTTTTCAAAGCAATCATGGGACAAGGAGCCATTCAAAAAGACTTAGTCTTGGGCGGGCTATCCTGTGTTTTTTGGACACTGACCCTCCAGACAACAGTAAAGTATGTTTGGATCACTCTCCGGGCGGACAATAAAGGTGAAGGTGGTATCCTATCCCTTTATTCATTGGTACGCAAGCGTGCCCCTTGGTTAATTTTTCCAGCGATGATCGGTGCGGCGACCTTATTAGCCGACGGAATGATCACCCCTGCCATCACAATATCCTCGGCTATTGAAGGTTTGGATCTCAAATTCCCAGGATTACCTACAGTACCTATTGTAGTTACAATTATCTCCCTATTGTTTATTATTCAACGATTTGGAACATCCGTTGTAGGAAAGGTTTTCGGTCCATTAATGACCATCTGGTTTTCCATCATCGGTGTAATTGGTTTATCTCATCTTCACCTCGCACCGGAAGTGATGAAAGCAATCAACCCTTACTATGCCTTCCATATTTTAATTACTTACCCCCATTCACTATTATTGATCGGTGCAGTATTTTTATGTACTACAGGCGCCGAAGCATTGTATTCGGATATGGGACACTGTGGTAAAAACAATATCCGCATCAGCTGGATCTACGTAAAAATCACACTTATACTAAATTATTTCGGGCAAGGAGCCTGGTTATTAACACAGGAAGGACGTGTTCTAGGGGGTGAAAATCCGTTCTATTCAATCATGCCCGATTGGTTTATCGGTTACGGTATCGCTATCGCAACGATTGCAGCGGTCATCGCCAGTCAAGCCATGATATCTGGCTCTTATACCCTAATTTCGGAAGCCGTACGTTTGAATATATGGCCTAAGGTGGCTATCCGCTACCCCAGCGAACATAAAGGACAATTGTATGTACCATCCATCAATTTAATTTTATGGGTCGGCTGTATGATCGTCATCTGGGTTTTTGAAGAATCAAGCCGAATGGATGCAGCCTATGGGCTTGCGATCAATTTAACGGTATTGATGACCACAATCTTAATGGGATACTTCCTCGCCATGAAAAAGGTCAATCGCGTGCTTATTGCGGTATTTTTGGTTGCTTATTTTGTTATTGAATTAACGTTCTTAATAGGAAATGGTGTCAAAATAGCGCATGGTGGTTGGTTAACCTTGATGCTTGCCACTGCGTTATTTGGAACAATGTATTGCTGGTACACGGCGCGAAAAATTAAAAATCGTTTCGTTAACTTCATTAACATCAACAAATACTACCCAATTATCTCCGAATTGAGCGAGGATAAATCGGTTCCTCCATATGCATCACATTTGGTGTATCTGACAAGTGCAAATTTCAAATCCGAGATAGAGGCTAAAATTATTTATTCAATTATTAATAAAAAACCAAAACGTGCGGATGTATATTGGCTCGTCCACGTTGATGTGATGGATCATCCACATACAAAAGAGTATTCGATCGATCAGCTTATCCCGGGTAAGTTAATACGCGTTGATTTTAAACTTGGCTTTAGAGAAGAACAGCGCATCAGCCTGCTGTTCAGAAAAGTAGTTGAGGAAATGGTAAAAAAAGGTGAAATTGATATTACCAGTCAATACGACACTTTACGTAAACACAATATTCCAGGTGACTTTAAGTTTGTTGTTTTGGAAAAAGTACTCTCCAAAACCAACCAAATGACATGGATAGAGAAGGTAATTATGGACATCTATGGTTACCTCAAAAAAATGAGTTTGTCCGAAGAAAAAGGTTTCGGTTTAGATTCCAGCTTCGTTACAATTGAGCGGGTTCCACTCAATTTTCCTCAGACTTCAGAGGTCCATCTCATACGGAAAGATTAATACTCCTCAAGGTGATGCCCAAGCATCACCTTTTTTATTCAATAGAATTGCATTACTTTTGTTGCAAATAATACATCATGGCAGACGCTAATCCAAAAAAGAAATTACACCCTAGAAATAGACATCTCGATAACTATAATTTTGAAGAATTGAGCAAAGTCGAACCTTCGCTCAAAGATTTTGTTATAGAAAATGCTTATAACGTAAAATCCATCGATTTTAACAATCCCGATGCTGTTAAAACGTTAAACAAGGCGCTTCTAAAAAAATATTACCACATTCAACACTGGGATATTCCCAAAGAGAATCTTTGCCCCCCTATCCCGGGCCGAGCAGATTATATTCATTACATCGCAGACGTGCTTGCAAGGGATAATAATGGTGAGATTCCAAAAGGTGGAAATATCCATATACTCGATATCGGTGTTGGTGCAAATTGTATCTACCCCATCATCGGGCATCAGGAGTATGGATGGAGCTTTGTAGGATCTGAAATTATCAAGAGCGCATACAAAAATGCAATCGAGATAACACGGACAAATATGAGCTTAAAAAAGAGTATACAAATCCGTCTACAAAATAACCCGAAAGCCATATTCAAAGATATTATCCTTCCAGGTGAGAAATATGATGTGGTAATCTGTAATCCCCCATTTTTTAGCTCTCAAACCGAGGCTTTACAGCAGTCAATCCGTAAGACTACAGGCATTAAAGAAGCTAAAATAGACGAAAAACCTGTCACACAAGCATTTTCTGGACAAGGAAGCGAGTTGTGGTGTGATGGTGGTGAAAAAGCTTTCTTGTCACGCATGATCTTTGAAAGTCAATTTCACAAAGATCAAGTAAAATGGTTCACAACATTAGTTGCTCACCGCGAAGACATTCGCTTTCTACAACACAAACTAAAGAAAATAAGTGTAAAAGAGACCGAGGTGATCCGCATGGAACAAGGCAATAAGGTAAGCCGAATCCTTTTGTGGAGATTCTAATACGTCCACGATATTCAAAGAAAAGGAGCTATCTTTTATGCAGATAGCTCCTTTTCTTTGAACCATTATTGTACGACGCTTCTCATATACTATACTTGCGCCTGTTTATTTAACTTTGAATGTTTATAGCCATACATAAAATATACAGCCAATCCGATTACGAGCCAGATCACAAATATTATCCAGTTACTTGCCCCCAATTCCGTCATCAAATACAAATTGATCAGGATACCAACGACAGGCAATAGCGAAAAGTTCATTTTAAAGCTATAAATACTCAGGCCAAGCCAGGTTAACCAAAATATAATGACCAACATTTTATGTTCTATAATTTCCAGGATGGAGAGCGATTTCCACTCCTGAATCGTCTCGTGCGCATAGCTAAAAATAAGCACAATAGCGATCAGTAGCCCCGCACCAACTAAATATTTACCATTGATGTAAGGGACTTTAAATTTGGATTTTGCAGATAAGCCCGAATAATCCATATACAATACACCTGCACAAACAAGGATAAAGGCAAAAAAGGTGCCCACGCTCGTTAGATCCACAAAGAAGTCCATTTTAAAAAATAACGAAGGGATAGCAACCACCAAACCTGTTACAATAGTGGCAAAAGAAGGTGTTTTATATTTTGGGTGGATCGTCGCGAATTTCTTCCACAACAAACCGTCCCGACTCATAGTCATCCAAATTCTTGGTTGAGCCAATTGATACACCAGCAAGGCACTGGTAATGGCAATCACAGAGGTCACCGATATAATTCCGGCCATATGGTCAAAGCCGACATATTTAAATACGAAAGCAAGTGGATCCTTCACATTTAATTCGGTATAGTTAACCATCCCCGTCAAGACCATGGTAATGGCAACATATAATACAGTACAAATCAATAGACAATAGATCATTGCCTTAGGCAAATCGCGCTGTGGGTTTTTACACTCTTCGGCAGTTGTGGAGATCGAATCGAATCCGATAAAGGCAAAGAAAACCGCGGCCACACTTCCGAGTACACCTTTGAGACCATTCGGTGCAAAAGGTGTCCAATTTTCAGGTTTAATGAAAAATATACCCCCAAAAATGACAGCCAGGATAATTGCCACCTTTATCATAACCATGACCATACTTGCTTTCTGGGACTCTTTGATTCCGATATAAACCAACCAAGTGACCAAAAATGTAATGACACCTGCTGGTAAATCGAAAATAATAGGCAGTCCCCCAATTCGTGGCGCACTATTAAAAGCATCCAGACCATGTTGGTCGATTGCGGTCAGAGCCGCCGCGCCATGTTGGTTCATCTTGTCTACAGCATCATAAGCATAGCCTGGTGCCATGGATAACCAAGCCGGTATGTGAAGACCAAAGCCCTCCAGCATGGAGACAAAATATTGCGACCAGGAAATGGCAATAACCGTATTGGAAACAGCATATTCTAAGACCAATGCCCAACCTATAATCCATGCAAACAACTCACCAAAAGCTACATAAGCATACGTATACGCTGATCCTGAAACAGGAACTGTACTGGCAAATTGCGCATAGGCCAATGCCGTAAAAACACAGGCAAAAGCTGTAAAAACGAAAAGCAGTGATACTGCCGGCCCACCTTCATAACTCGCTAACCCAATTGTGCTAAAGATTCCAGCCCCTACAATAGCGGCGATACCCAACGAAACCAGATCTGTTACCCCCAATACCTTTGCAAGGCCTGTCCCCCCCTCTTTTTGAGTGTCATGCAGAATCTGATCAACACTTTTCTTCCGAAAAAGTCTATGTGACATGTAAATTTAGTTTTTGATACTTAAAATTATGCGAAAATAAATATTTTCAAGGTCTTATACTATTGGTATTTTCCGATAGACTAATTAAAGTCCACCAGCTCATATTGAATATACTGGTAAATTTCCTGATAATCGGTCATCTGCGTATGTAAATAGGAAATCAACTGTTCTGTCAGAAGCTGTCTTTGCTCCACTGAAACTTCAAATTGCCACAATCGTTTACAAATATTGAAAAGTGCACCTGCAATTTTTTCTACCTCAGCATAGTCATAAATATACTTCCACTCAATAAACTGATGATAGAACTTTTCAAACTTAGGAATATCATTCAGCTGATTAATTTTCAAAAACTTCCGAACAGCGTCTTCATTGACATGCATTAGTGCAGCGTAGAATTTATCGATGGAGACCGCTTTATTTTGTGTTAGGATATGATCCAGCAATAGCTCCAACGCGATATGCGCCATAAAGGACGGCCGGATAGGCAGCCCCGCTAAACTAGACTGTATTTTTAGTTTCAATTGATGTGTATGATGAAAAAAATAAGGTGAATTGTGAAACAGGCGATCGACCTCGATATGACGGTTCCAACCTATATACAATTGCTCCAGTAAAGGATTGTCCAAAAGCTCATCTTCATACTGACGTGGCTTTAGCATAAAGGATTTATCAGCATTTTTTAATAGATCGGGTAACAATCCACCTACAATACGTTCGGCATTGGTTGCAAACCGCTCAAAATAGAAATGTGACAAAAAATTCATACCAGCTTATTAGCGTGTGCTTTTATATGGAATTATTCGCTCAATATACGCTTAATCTCCTATCTTTGCATCTTGTAAATTAAAAAATTAAATCCATTTAACAATGAGCTTTGTAGAAGAATTACGTTGGAGAGGCATGTTGCAAGATATTATGCCAGGCACTGAAGACTTACTGAATAAAGAAAAAGTCGCTGGTTATATCGGCTTTGATCCCACAGGCGACTCTCTACACGTAGGACACTTGACGCAGATCATGACTTTGATCCACTTCCAAAATGCAGGCCACAAACCTGTTGCCCTGGTTGGAGGAGCGACAGGAATGATCGGAGACCCTTCTTTCAAATCTGCAGAGCGTAACTTGTTGGACGAAGCTACCTTACAGCATAATGTAGCTTGTCTGAAAAAACAGTTAGGCAAATTTCTTGAATTTGGAGAAGGTGAAAATGACGCCCAAATGGTTAATAATTACGACTGGTTCAAAGATTTTAAATTTTTGGATTTTATTCGTGATATCGGTAAAATGATTACCGTTAACTATATGATGTCTAAAGATTCGGTAAAAAAACGTCTGGAAGGCGACAATGGTCTTTCATTTACAGAGTTTACCTACCAATTGATTCAAGGATATGACTTCTACTACCTTTGGAAGCATCATAACTGTAAAGTTCAAATGGGTGGGTCCGACCAATGGGGTAACATTGTAACAGGAAGTGAAATGATTCGTCGCCAAGATCAGGGAACAGCTTATGCAATCACCACACAATTAATCAAAAAAGCCGATGGTCAGAAATTTGGAAAAACCGAATCTGGTGCCATATGGTTAGATCCAAAGAAAACCTCTCCGTATAAATATTACCAATTTTGGTTGAATACGTCAGATGATGATGCTAAAAACTGGATCAAAATTTTCACACTCAAACCTCAAGACGAAATAGCGTCTATTATTGCAGAACATGATGCAGCGCCACACTTACGTTTAGTTCAAAAAGCACTGGCAAAAGATATCACCATTCGTACCCACTCCGAAGAAGCATACGAAACTGCGATCAAAACTTCTGAATTTCTTTTTGGTAATGGTTCTTTAGAATTTTTGAACAACTTAGATCACGAGGCTGTTTTAGAGGTATTTGAAGGCATTCCTCAATTTCAGGTCGCTAAAGCGGACCTTGCAGCAGGCATCAATATTCTTGATTTACTGGCTGTTCAGACACAAGTATTCCCTTCCAAAGGTGAAGCCCGCAAAATGCTTCAGGGCGGCGGAGTTTCTATCAACCGAGAAAAAGCAACTGATATAGAAGAGTCAGTTACGGAAAATCACCTTGTAAACAATAAATATATTGTTGCACAACGCGGTAAAAAGAATTATTACCTGATTATCGCAGATTAGTGATCAGCAATATCCTGATTTAATAATCCATAAGTATAAAGAAGTCCCTTTTGAACAAATCAAAAGGGACTTCTTTATGCAATCCAAAGCTGTTCTTCTTCCGCTAAAAAATCGGTCCGGTTATTTTAATAGTTTTTCAAATGCCTTACGCGACGCTCCTCTAAAATGTACCTCCCCACAATATTGATACCCCAGCTTTTCGAACACATGCAACATTCCTCCATTGTCAAAATTAGTATCCACCTTAATACTATAAACCCCATGATCAACCGCGATCTTCTCCACCCCAGACATGATTCCCGTTCCCACACCTTTCATATGCGGATCCTGCGCCGAGGCCAACCGGTGTATACCGACATAAGGTCCATCACTTAACCATTTTCCGTCAATATCATTATAAGCAGGTTCGACATCAAAAATAACAGCAACATAACCTACAATCCTATGCTCCACTTCAACGACATGCCCGTAGCCCTTATCAATATCCGACTGCACCACATCTTCATTCGGATAACCATCTTGCCATTGTCGGCTGCCTTGTTCTTTCCTGAGGGCAATTGCTTGTTGTATAATTTCCCAAATCCGTCCTTTATCAGCCAATGTCGCTTTTCGTATTTCAAACTTGTTCATCCTATCTCTTATTTTTATTCGTAAAACTACATATTTTACAGCAACTCCAAAGAATACACCAAAACAGCAATCTGTATAGATATGCACATTCTTTGATCAAACCTATTTGCAGGGCATAGTATTTGCTAGTCATTATAGCTATCTAGCTTTTTAGCTACATCTAAATTTATTCATTCATAAAAAACGACAAACTTAAAATAATAGGCCATCAGCATCTTTAAAATACTATCAAAATAACTAAGTTTGTAAGCAGTATAATTGTGAGCTTTTCAATGTCAAACAAAGGAAATACATTTAGGCAGACAGGAAATTCAGTTTCCGGCAAACGTGCCCCTCAAAAGGAATCAACAACATTTAAAAAAGAAAAAAGTCAAAAAAATAGTGTACCAAGAGATTATTCTGATGCACAGCAAAAGGCTGTCAAGATATTAGGGATTTTATTGATCTTGCTTTCATTGGCATTTGCTACAGCTTTCGTCTCCTACTTATTCACTTGGGAAGACGATCAAAGTTATATCGCAAAAACCAATGGCGGATGGTCGACATTATTCAGATCTACAGAAGAAATTCATGATGAAGCTGTTGATCTACCCGTTGTCGATAATAAACTAGGGAAATTTGGCGCATTGCTTGCCAACCAATTCATGTACGAATGGTTTGGCGTCGCATCTTTTCTCTTTATCCCGGTATTATTCATTTTAGGATATCGCCTATTGTTCAAGAAATCATTACTTCCATTGTACCGTACTGTGGTCTATTCTTTTGTTGCAATCGTTTTTATCTCGGTAACATTAGGCTTCCTACATGGATTTATGGCAGATACACCGCATATGCTCGAGGGGAAATTTGGTTTTTGGACCAATAAATTACTGGAAGCACAAGTAGGTATTGTCGGCGTTGGCTGTATATTGGCTTTTGCCTACCTGACGACATTAATCTTACTTTACAACCTCGATTTTAAATTTGTCCTATTCAGTAACAGGAAATCCAAGTCATTCTCCGAAGATATGGACGATGAGGATGAAGATGAATACGCTCCACAAAATCTAAGAAACAAAATTCATATTGAAGATGATTCCATCCAATCTGTACGGGAATCTTTTCAACGGCCAACATCAATCAATGAGCGATTTCAATCTGCTCGTGAAAAAGATATACAGGAAGAACTTCAACGCCCTGCCTTTACACATCACCCCGTACCTGAAGTACAAATTGATCCGAAAGACAAAGTGGTACTCTCGTTCGACGACAGTCCGCTGGAACGAACAGAGAATACACCTTCAATCAGTTTTACAATTGATCAGCCGAATGAAGAATTTGAAGCGGAAGACTTACCGCTAATCCGGGAATATCAAGCACCGAAAATTGAAGCAGAACCTCAACAAGAGCCAGAAGCTGCCATCGAACCCGATGCAGTACCAGGCCTGGTCGTTGAGGATATCAAAGAGGAAAAAGAGATTACTGCCAGTGACCTTGTAGCCCAATTCGGACAATATGATCCAAAATTGGATCTTTCTGGCTACCAACATCCGGCATTGGATTTATTGAAGGACTATGGTGGTGGTAAAATTACCATCAATCAACAGGAACTCGAAGCGAACAAAAACAGGATTGTTGATACCCTGAGAAACTACAGTATCGAGATCGAAAGTATCAAAGCAACTATAGGTCCAACGGTAACTTTGTATGAAATTATACCAAAACCAGGTGTGCGGATTTCAAAAATCAAAAATCTGGAAGATGACATTGCCTTAAGTCTTGCGGCATTGGGTATACGGATTATTGCACCTATGCCTGGAAAGGGAACAATCGGTATTGAGGTACCGAATTCCAGTCCGGAAATGGTATCCATGCGATCAGTACTTGCTACGGAGAAGTTTCAGAAAACAGACATGGATCTCCCGATTGCTTTAGGTAAAACGATTTCCAATGAAGTCTATATTGCCGATTTAGCTAAAATGCCTCACCTTCTAGTTGCGGGAGCGACCGGACAAGGTAAATCAGTAGGTATCAACGCCATTCTGACCTCTTTACTGTATAAAAAGCATCCGGCCGAACTAAAATTTGTCCTTGTTGACCCTAAGAAAGTGGAACTTTCACTATTCAAAAAAGTAGAGCGCCACTTCCTCGCAAAATTACCTGACGACGGAGATGCAATTATCACCGATACGAAGAAGGTAATCAATACCTTAAATTCTCTGTGTATAGAAATGGATCAACGTTATGATTTGTTAAAAAATGCGCAGGTACGGAATTTAAAGGAATATAATGCAAAATTTATCAATCGCAGATTAAACCCTGAGGAGGGTCATCGATTCTTACCATATATCGTTCTTATTGTTGATGAGTTTGCCGACTTAATGATGACAGCAGGAAAAGAGGTCGAAACACCGATTGCACGATTAGCACAATTAGCCCGTGCGGTAGGGATTCACTTGGTTATTGCAACCCAACGTCCTTCTGTCAATATCATTACCGGTACAATCAAGGCCAACTTCCCTGCACGTCTTGCATTCCGTGTATTATCGAAAGTCGATTCACGGACCATTCTAGATACAGGCGGTGCAGATCAGTTGATCGGTCGAGGTGACATGCTTCTAGCGACTGGAAGTGATTTGATACGTATTCAGTGTGCTTTTGTTGATACGCCAGAGGTTGAACAAATTTCCGACTACATCGGTGCACAACGAGGCTACCCTTCGGCATTTATGCTTCCGGAATATGTAGACGAAAACGGAGATGGTTCTGGTAGTGTGGATTTTGATCCCAAAGACCGCGATCAGTTGTTCGAAGAAGCTGCCCGATTGATTGTCATGCATCAGCAAGGCTCTACGTCATTAATCCAACGTAAATTAAAATTGGGTTATAACAGAGCAGGACGAATCATCGATCAATTGGAAGCTGCTGGAATTGTAGGTCCATTTGAAGGAAGTAAGGCCCGCGAGGTACTTTATCCAGATGAGTATTCATTAGAACAATTTTTGGAGACGTTAAGAAAGGACAACTAAGATGAAAAAACAATTGTGGTTTATGGTAGGTTTGCTAATTATTGCATACAGCCAAAACAGTTATGCACAAAATGATGCCGCTGCTAAAGCATTACTGACGAAAGTAAGCCAAAAGTACAATGCATACAAAACAATACAGGCCAACTTCTCATTAGCTATTAAACAAGCTAATGGTGGTTCACATACTGACGCTGGAACAATATACCTGGACAAGAGTAACAACAAGTACCAGGTCAATACCAAAAATCAAGTATTGATATCGGATTCCAAGACACAGTGGAATATCATGAAAGCCGAAAAGGAAGTGGAAATCTCAGAAGCAAGCAATTCGACCAACGAGATCAATCCAACAAACATATTCAGCTTCTACACCAGCGGTTTTAAATATACCTTGACCAATACTGAAAAGGTAAAGGGACTTACGCTAAGTGTTGTTGAATTAAGTCCGCTCGATAGCAAAAAAAACTATTCAAAGATAAAGCTGCGTATCAATAAGGCAAGCAACCTGATCTATGATACGACCGTTTTTGATAAAAGTGGTAATCGCTATACCTATACATTAACTTCGCAAGAAGGCAATAAAGCGCTTTCAGGTAGTCTATTTGTATTCAACAAAAATGATTACAAAGGTTTTGAAATCGTCGATTTAAGATAAAAATCTATCGACGCCATAACACTGATTAAACACAGTACCATAAAAAAGGCTTTCCAGTATTGGAAAGCCTTTTTTATGGTGCTTCAATCGTTATTGTACTTGACGCAATTTTAGAGCATATTGGGTTCCTTATCCAAAGTCTCGCTTTCTTTGTTTGCATAACGCGAATAACCATGCTTTTGCGGATGTTCGATAATTTCCTTCATAGAAACAAGTTTGTACACATACGAACCCGTTTCATTATTCAATTTCAATGCAAAATAGTCGTCCTTTTTTTGTCTCCTTATAGAACCTCTTAAACTACCATCACCGACATTATATGCTGCAGCTACCAAGGTCCAGTTTCCAAATTGGGCATACAGGTATTTCAGGTATCTGGCAGCAGCATGTGTAGATTTAACAAGGTCTTTCCGGTCATCTACTGTACCATTGACTTTCAATCCATACAATCGCGCTGTTGCTGGCATAAACTGCCAATAACCACCAGCTCCCTTAGATGAAACAACAGCTTTACTAAGCCCGCTTTCCACTAAGGGGATATACTTAAAATCCTCCGGAATACCATGTGATTTAAGGATCTTTGCGATCATAGGCAAATAGGTCTCTGCCTTTTTGTGCATATCGTATGATCCTGTTTTTTTAAACGAGAATCGATTGAAAAATTTGCGCAATTTACTTTCCACAAGCGGACGATCCATCGGTAATGAATCTTCGGCAAATGTCAATGAATTCATATAAGATTCAAACGAATTGCTTTTTTCTTTTTTTTCTTCTTCGTCCCCATGATGAGCGGGAACTACTACGAGCTTCGGTTCAACGATCTTATCGCCGTTTGAAGCGTTGTTGTGTGGGGTTGAGTATAATTTTGACAGCAATAAAGCAAACAAAATCAAACTACTACATAAAACTTTCTTTCTTATCATTCACTCCCTTAATGCTATCCTATCCACGACTCCAATCGATCAAAAAATAGCTTGGTTCAAATTCAAGGGTACAAAGGTAAACACTATTTATTTAAAAAACAAATAGTTACATTACAGACAACTTAAAGTGGCTTTTTTGGCGTAAAAACGCAGCAAATTCAAGAAAAGACAAAAAGATAAGGATTTTTTCGCAAAACCCAAAATTATACCTAACTTTGTGGTTCACATTTTAGCAAAACACAATGCCATTCAGCAATAAAAGGAACAGTCGTGATGACAACTCCAGAAAGTCACGAGGCAACTCAGATAGCTTCAAATCTAGAGGCGATAAGAACAATAGTTTCGGAAAAAAATCATATGGGTCGAATGACCAATCTGAAAGAGGTTCTTTCAGAAAAGATGATAATCGTGAGAACAGATCATTCGGATCTAAAAAATTCTCAGACAAACCTCCCTTCCGAGGAGAGAACAATTCCTTCCGTTCAAAAGATAATTCAGAAAAATCCTTTGGTAGAGGAGGACGCTCATTTGATAAAAATGATTCTTCAAGATCTTTTGACAAAAAAGATTCCTTCAATAAATTTGATAGATCAGAACGTTCTTTTGACAAAAAAGATAACTTCAAACGTTCCGATAGAAATGACTCTTCAAGATCTTTTGACCGCTCAGAGCGTTCTTTTGATAAAAGAGATAGTTTCAAACGTACAGACAGAAATGATTCCTCAAGATCTTTTGACCGTTCAGAGCGTTCTTTCGATAGAAAGGATAACTTCAAGCGTACGGACAGAAATGATTCCACTAGATCTTTTGACCGTTCAGAGCGTTCTTTCGATAAAAAAGATAACTTCAAACGTACAGACAGAAGTGATTCCACAAGATCTTTTGACCGTTCAGAGCGTTCTTTCGATAAAAAAGATAACTTCAGACGTTCAGATAGAAATGACACTCCAAGATCTTTTGATAGATCGGAGCGTTCTTTTGATAAAAGAGACAGTTTCAAACGTTCAGACAGAAATGACTCTTCAAGACCTTCTAACAGAAAGTTTGATGGCGAAAGAAGTAGAAATTTTGATGACAACAAAAACTTTGGTGATAAACAATATATTAAACGTCCAAAGAAAAAAGCAGAGGATGCAGAGGATGACGGCTTAGTTCGTTTAAATCGTTACATCGCCAATGCTGGTATTTGTTCAAGACGTAAAGCTGATGAGCTTATCACTGCTGGTGTCATTTGGGTAAATGGAGAACCTGTTACAGAATTGGGTACTAAGGTAGATCCTGCAACAGATGAAATCCGTTACAACAACGAACGATTAAAACGTGAAAAAAATGTTTATGTTTTGTTGAACAAACCAAAAGATTATATCACGACTACAGATGATCCTCAGGAGCGTCATACCGTAATGGAACTAGTTTCTAAAGCGACAAAAGAAAGAATCTATCCTGTTGGTCGTCTTGACAGAAACACGACGGGACTTCTTTTAATGACAAATGATGGTAGTCTCGCTGAAAAACTTTCACACCCGCGCAACAGCATCAGCAAAATCTATAATGTCGAGTTAAACAAAAGCCTTACACAAGGTGATTTTAACAAAATCAGTTTTGGTATCGAATTAGAAGATGGTGTAATCAAACCCGATGACTTGAGCTATGTTCAAGGTGGATCAAAACGTGAAGTTGGCATCCAAATCCACTCGGGCAAAAATCGTATCGTACGTCGTATTTTTGAGTCATTAGGATATGAAGTCGTTAAATTGGACCGTGTGGTTTATGCAAACTTAACGAAAAAAGACCTTCCACGTGGCCGTTGGAGATATTTAGAGGAACGTGAAATCGTGCAATTAAAGCACCTGATTTAATCGCTTAAGAAGATAAATAAAAATAAAGGACGGTCATTCAGTTAACCGTCCTTTATTTTTTATATTTGCTCTTTCAAATAAAACAACAAAGAATATGACTGATCCGAAAACACTTTCATCCGTTGCGGAATTCCATAAAACATTCCAACATCCAATTCTAGACAGCCCTACTATTCCATCTGAACAAAGATGTGCCTTACGGGTATCGTTGATCGCTGAGGAATTAAAAGAATTAGAAGAAGCCATCCAGGATAAGGATTTGGTAGAGATTGCAGATGCCCTATGTGACATTCAATATGTACTTGCTGGAGCGGTATTAGAATTTGGCTTAAAAGATAAATTCTCAGCTCTTTTTGATGAAGTTCAACGTTCCAATATGAGCAAGGCATGTAAAGACGAAGCAGAAGCCATCGCTACACAGGAGCACTATAAATTAAAAGGTGTAGAATCCTATTATAAAGAAGTTGATGGCAAATTTCTGGTATTCAGAACAGCCGACAATAAAACGTTAAAATCTATCAATTATTCTCCAGCCGATCTAAAAACGATTGTTGAAGGCTAAATAAAAGATGGTGATCGTACCCTATTTTTTGCAGGTAAACAGCAAAGGCTTCTTTAGAGAAGCCTTTGCTGTTTTTATAGCGCGGAATATATTCATTAAACGCGATAGCATACAGTGATCTATCAAAAGAGTAGGAAAATATCAGGGGCGACTAAAAAGACTTCCCTGCACGACCTGCCGCGCTTCCAATCCCTTATCGATGTATGTTTGAATACCTGATTTCGGTAAGCCCCAGTTCGGGGCAATTAACAATTCTTTATCTGCAATCCCGAAAATACGTTGAATGATCAGATCAGGACGCAATCGAGGAATAAACTTCGCTAAGAACTCTGTGTAACCTTCCATCGAAAAAAGTTCAAAGGGCTCACGTTTGAACTTAACCCCCATAATAGATCCCTCCACAATATGTAGGTGATGCAGCTTCACAAATTTAATCTGTGGAAAGCGGTTGATTTCATCTGCATATTTCAACATCATTTCTTCAGATTCCCATGGGAAGCCAAAGATTGTATGTACACAAAGCTCCAAAGGGGTATCTTTCAGCATATCCATGGCCTGAACAAATTCGTCGTGAGAACAGCCTCTATTGATCTGCTCCAATGTATCGTTGTAGATCGATTCCATACCCATTTCCAAATCCACATCGTAACGATCTGTATAAGACTCCAACAATGCAATCTTTTCAAAATCCAAACAATCAGGACGTGTACCAACAGAAAGCCCCAAAGTATTTTCAGGATCAATACTTAAGGCCTCATCATACATCATTTTCAGTAGATGCGTCGGCGCATATGTATTTGTATTTGGTTGGAAATAAATAATAAACTTCTCGGCGCCATAGCTATTACGTGCTCTTTCAATACCCGATTCTACCTGCTCCTGTATCGAAGGAATTTTCCGGGCAGTATCCGGTGTAAAAGAATCTACATTACAGTAAGTACAACCACCATAACCCTTACTACCATCACGATTGGGACAAGTAAAATTACCATCCACAATCACTTTAAACACTTTCTGTCCGTTATACTTTTGCTTTAAATAAGCCCCGTAATGATTATACGGTTTAATTCCGTTGTCCAATAATGTACCCATTGCGCTGCAAAGTTACTCAATAAAAATCATATGTGACCATTACTTTCTCAGGATCAAATGTTAAATCAACAATACCTATCTTGGGGGTTGGAAGATAGTTTTCATAGGAAACAAAAATGTAATCCTGTCTGTCTTGGCAAATACCTAATCTCAAATTAAACAAGAGAAGGCAGACGATGATCAAACAATTTCTCATATGGCCAGTAAGTAATATTTACAGCAATATACAAAAAACCTAGATACGGGAGTTCTAGAACAGGCGAGATGCTTCACAAGGAAAGTATTTAAACGAAAGAAGC
>NZ_DDGR01000019.1:239861-286712 GCF_002337775.1 Sphingobacterium sp. UBA1897 | reverse complement strand
AATACGCCTTTTTTATGGGTTCATTATTATCTACATCCTCTTCTTTTAAGCTCATAGGCCAATACCAACCGCGTCATCCGATCGTACCGTGCTATTCCTTCCTGTTGATTGTTATGTTTCAGGTATTGATTATAAAACAATCCCATCACATCGTCGACCCAACCCGTGTATTGACTCCAAAAATACCGTTCTTTTTCCACGTCTTTCAATACTTTCGCGCTTAATCTTCCCTTGTAATCCTTTCCTAAATCAGGATACATACCTTGCAGTTCACGTAACATATAAAGCGTGGTCTGTAGATAAGCCGAGTATCGGTAGAAGGACTGTGGATGTTGCTGTAAGCGAACAAAAGCTATAAAATTCGCCTCGTCTTCAAAACCAATTCCCTGTTGATGCGCAAGTTCATGCACTGTAGTAAAAGGTAAAAAGGTGACTGGCATTGCTTTATTAACCTGTGCTTCATGAGTAAATGGATTAAAATAGCCCGAGACACCAAAAAAAGAGACTATTCTGCTATTTATTGGTGATTTTGCCCTAATTTGACCCCTTGACAAGAAATCAGCAAAAGCCGTATCCTGTTGTACCCATGTACTCAAATCCGTTTGAATAGTTTCTTTATGCTCTTCCCATTGGGATGGATCTACATGCTCCCGCAAGTTATTTGTACTATCCAGAAACGCATTCAAAACCACGATATAATCGGCTAACTTTAAGCTATCAACTTGCAAATTGGCATTGGTACTGATTGGTTCACGATAATAGTTCAGGCCCCAAGATAGGTAAAAGAAAAAATAGAGACCCAATAACAAATTTATGATAAGTAGAACCGGACGAAAGGAATTCTTCCATCTTCCTTTCCATAAATTTCCGATCAATTTAGCAATTGAATAAAGTAGCAACCCAACTACTATAGCATAAAATAGATCACCTAAACTAAAAGGAACATAACCAAAAATAAATCTTGGCACATGGCTATAGAAACGGTAAAAGCCGCGCGCATAAAACACCTCAATCCATTGGCTATGTTTCTCAATCAGGGAGAAAATAAAAATTCCAATCAGAAGTAACAGCAGTGTGAAAACAGCTATTTTATTGCGCTTTTCCATTCAAATAATGATATAAAACGATTAGCTTTCGTTCTCAAAATAGACCTTGTAATAATTCATGCCTTTATCCTCATCGTAACCCTTCTCAAGATATTCACGTTTACCATGAACATAGATATGAAAATTCTTATCCAGCTTTAAAACAGACTTGTAAGAAGATTCCATTTTTTTTACCGCTTTATCTGCTATTTCAAAACTTGCCTGAAATGGAGAGTCAAATTCATCTTCAAAACCAGCTTTAAAGTCCTGAAATAAAGCAATCGCCTGCGGGTTGCCCAAGACTTCCTCCTCAAACTCTTCCTGGACAAAAGTTTCCTTTTCCTTAAAGTAATTCATGGATTTGTTCATCAGATCAATCTTGTCCGCTTTCTCCAATTCAAACGTTTCGTCTAATTTTTCCTGAACAAAGTTCTTATACACTTTCAGGTAATTCCCCGTTTGATTGAAATTATCGTTACGCACGCGAAGCTGCAGAAACTCATCTTTCCAATATACAGCCTCCTGTTGACGGTTTGTCTGATCGAGAACCAGCACCTTATACCCCTCTTCTTCTTCCACATTGACAATAATACAGCCCTTGTCCAGTTTATTGATATTGATCGCCTCCTGCTCATATTCCAACATAAAAGCACCTTGCTCCGGATATACTTTCAGATAAGTCTCTTTATTCTCAGATTTGAATATACCAATCGCATCATGTTCTTCCCCTTCGATCTGCACATTTTTTAAGGCAACTACATACACCTCTCCAGCTTTAATTTTAGGATGGTTGGATACCTCATAAAGGTGTTTTGAAATTTGTTGGGAAAAATCATGAAATGGAAGCTGCTCCTTAAAATACTGTCTTGCAAAATAGAAAATCTCATTCAGCTCCAACTCTCCATTGGGATGATATAAACGATATACTTCATTCACCTTTGCAAAAGGGCTCATAAAATACTGCATCAGGAGTCCAGGTAACACGTCATCTCCTTCAAGAGATACCGGGGCATCCGACAAAATATAAAATTCATCTTGCGCTTTATTGCCTACACGATGAATAGATAACGCTTCAAAAGTTGCATCTTGGTGAAAAAACATATTTCTTATCTTATAAATTATATATATCTATTGCTATTCTAAAAGTCTGACAATGTGCATTGACAATATCTTTAATTTCAGGAGAATAACCTCCGCCCATACTTACTTGAACAGGGATATTTTGTTTATGGCACATTTGAAAGACCAATTCATCTCTTCGATGACAGGTACTGCTGCTTAAGTTCAATTTACCCAGCTTATCCGTTTCCAAAATATCGACCCCAGCCTGGTAGAAAACGAAATCAGGCTCAAATTCCCGAAATACATCAGCCAAACTTTCTTCCAATAAAGTGAGATATTCCATATCCGTAATATGATCTGCTAAGCCAATATCCAAATGGGAACGCTGTTTGACAAAGGGATAGTTTTTCTCACCATGCATTGAAAAGGTAAACACCTGGTTATGCCCTTCAAAAATATGGGCGGTACCATTTCCTTGGTGCACATCCAGGTCAATGATGAGAATACGGCTAGCATATTTATACTTCAATAAGTAGCCGGCGGCAGTCGCTTGATCATTCATCAGACAGAAACCTTCACCAAAATCATAACCTGCATGATGTGTCCCCCCTGCAATGGTAAAAGCAGCACCATACTCACGTGCATATTTAGCACTCCGGATCGTCCCATCAAGGATATATCGCTCCCGATCAACAAGGCTTTGACTTAATGGAAAACCTATTCTACGGACCATCCTGGAATCCAAAGTAAGCTCAAACAACTGCTTTACATACATTGGATCATGGACCAAACAGCATGTCTCAAAGCTCGCGAGCTCAGGACTGAAAAAACTTGACTCATCTGCCAGACCCTCATGTTTTAACTGTAAAGGAATCAACTCGTATTTCAGCATCGGAAATCGATGCCCCTCTTTGACGGGGTGGACAAATTCTTGACGAAAAGCTATCTTAAGCACCTTAAAATCTTCTATTACTCATGCGAAGATAAGAAAAAGATCTTTTGGAGTTATATGAGAAAAAGGGCATCTTTGAGAAGAAACAAACAGCAAGCCGATGTTATGTTGCCATAACAGCATACTTGTATTCGATCATAAATTTATATTCTTCAAAATAAATGGAAACAACTAATTTGCCCCAATTGTCTGCCATGGAACAACGTGTACTAGGCTCACTAATCGAAAAATCAAAAGTAACCCCAGAATATTATCCAATGACAATCAACAGCTTACAAGCTGCTTGTAACCAAAAGACTTCCCGCAAACCGGTTGTACAATATACAGAAGAAGATATTATTGCGACATTGGATATATTAAAGAAAAAGGGCTTAATCTCGACAGTTGTTGGCGGTGGATCTCGCGTAACAAAGTACAAACACAATTTTGCCATACAATTTCCACTGGTTCCCTCTGAATTAACCATTGTCTGTTTATTGCTACTCAGAGGACCGCTGACCGCCGGCGAAATTAATTCAAACTCCGGAAGACTTTATGAATTTGAATCGTTGGGCGAAATCAATGAACAATTGGAAAAATTGGCACAAGAAGGCTATCTTAAGTCCTTACCTAAACAAATGGGTCATAAAGAAGTCCGCTACATCCATTTATTAGGAGAAATCAATCTGGAGTCCTATGAAAATAGTGGTCCGGTGAGCGGCTCCTCGAACGACCAGATCTTACTCGATCGAATTGGACAATTGGAACAGGAAGTTGCAACATTGAAACAGCAATTTCAGGATCTCTGGGATGAATTACATTAATTGCTCATGTCGCAAACAATAGATTCAAAAAACGAAATATCCAAAGCAACCTTGTGGTTGATGACCATCGCCACAGGCTTAGTTGTCGCCAATAATTATTACAATCAACCATTATTGGGCTTGATTGCCAAAGACCTACATATTGACGAGGCTACGGTCAGTAATTCGGCCATGTTAACGCAGATCGGATATGCCTTTGGCCTGTTACTGATCGTTCCTTTAGGGGATATGTTTAAAAGAAAGAAAATGATCTTGATCGATTTCTTTTTCATTATTTTTTCTTTGGTAGGCATGGCCATGTCCACTTCTATCCTATCTATCTTGCTATTCAGCTTTCTGATAGGTTTCACGTCTGTTATTCCACAGGTTTTTGTGCCCATGGCAGCCGAACTTGCGAGCAAAGAAAAGCAGGCATCAGCAATAGGTATGGTTATGTCGGGTCTGCTGATCGGTATATTACTCTCTAGGGTTGTAAGCGGGTTTGTCGGCTCCTACTTTGGCTGGCGCGAAATGTATTGGATAGCGTCAGCAATTATGGTCATTACAGCCATCACCATCGCATTCAAGCTACCAGAGGTACTGCCTAATTTTAAAGGTTCTTATAAGGAATTGATGCGATCAGTCTGGAACTTTGCCAAGAAACAACCTGTATTACAGTTGGCTGCTTTCCGTGGAGCCATGGGATTTGGGGCTTTTTCTGCATTTTTTACAACGCTTGTTTTCCATCTTGAAGCCCCACCTTTCTTTGATGGCCCGGCAACTGCTGGAGCCTTTGGTCTCGTCGGTGCCTGCGGGGCGCTTGCCGCTGCTTTTGTCAATAAACTAACCATTTATATAGGCAAAGCAAAAATCATCTTGTACGCGATCCTATTGATGTTAATCAGCTGGTTATTATTCGCCCTCTTCGGCAATTACTATTGGGGCCTGATCCTTGGTGTTATTCTCATCGATCTTGGCCTACAGTCGATGCATATCCTAAATCAAAGCGATTTCTATGCGCTAAACCTCGGTGCCAACAACCGACTAAATACCGTATATATGGTCAGCTATTTTATTGGCGGATCAACAGGCACTTTTTTTGCTGCACAAGCATGGCAACACTTCCAATGGCCCGGTGTTATTTTCGTAGGCACATGTTATACGCTGTTGGCATTGTTGGCTCATCTATTATTTGATTATAAATTAAGAAAAAACTGATATGAAATTCGGCCAAGTAGAACATCCCGAGGAAATCGATTTTACCCTTCCTCCTACTACACCAGAAACCTTAACCTTATTACAGCACTTCAAAATAGACAAACCTTTTGAGGTATATGTAGGCTGTGCAAAATGGAATAAACAAGATTTAAAGGGCTTTTATCCCAGAGGTACAAAAGACGAACTTGCCTATTACTCCACACAGTTTAACAGCATTGAACTCAATGCTACATTCTACAATTCACCTGGCATAGACCAGGTAGAGACCTGGAAAAAGAAAACACCTGCTAACTTCAAGTTCTTCCCAAAAATACCACAATCCATCAGCCATTTCAGCAGACTATTAAATACGGGTGATAAAGTAAAATTATTTACGGACTCCATTGTTCATTTCGATGAAAAACTGGGAATGGCTTTTCTTCAGATGCATGACAATTATAATCCAAAGGACATGGCCCGTTTAAAACTATTTCTTCATGACTGGCCAAAAGAAGTCCCGCTAGCGTTGGAAGTCCGAAATAAAGATTGGTTTTCCAAACCCGAAGTAACAAAAGAACTCTATGCACTGTTGGAGGAAACCAATGTGACCAATGTACTGGTCGATACTGCAGGCCGGAGAGATATGCTTCATATGCGCCTGACCACCCCGATTGCTTTCGTACGGTATGTAGGTGCAAATCATGCATCAGACTATGATCGACTGGATCAATGGATCGATGTTCTGAAACTATGGCGGGAAAACGGGTTGCAAAAATTGTATTTCTTTATCCACCAGAATATTGAGGTGGAATCACCGTTACTGGCGACACATTTTATCAAAAAACTGAATACAACATTCGACTTGGATCTAACCTATCCCAACAAAAACACAGGAAATACCTTATTTTAAGACAAGTTATCAGATCCGGTCCATGATGCACCAATAGAAAAATATATTTTGCCCCAAAAAAAAGCCGAAGTAGAAGATACTTCGGCTTTTTTTATTAAAAATCAAACTTTAGCTTATTTTTTAGCGTATTTAAAGTTTTTACCGATGAAACGGGCATTACCACCCAATTCTTCTTCGATACGCAACAATTGATTGTATTTAGCCATACGGTCAGAACGTGAAGCAGAACCAGTTTTGATCTGTCCACAGTTCAATGCTACAGCTAAGTCAGCGATAGTCGCATCTTCAGTTTCGCCCGAACGGTGTGACATCACAGAAGTATAACCAGAATTTTGAGCTAAAGTAACCGCATTGATTGTTTCAGTCAATGAACCGATTTGATTTACTTTCACTAAAATTGAATTCGCTGTATGGGTATCAATTCCTTGTTGAAGACGTTTTGTATTTGTAACAAAAAGATCATCACCTACTAATTGAACATGGTCACCGATTTTATCAGTCAATGTTTTCCATCCAGCCCAATCATCTTCAGCCATACCATCTTCGATAGAAATAATAGGGTATTTAGCTGTTAATTCAGCCAAATAGCTTGCTTGTTCTTCACTAGAACGTACAGCACCTTTATCACCTTCAAACTTCGTATAATCGTATTTACCGTCTTTGTAGAACTCAGAAGAAGCACAATCCAACGCTAAACAAACATCTTGACCTGGTTTGTAACCAGCGATTTCAATCGCTTTCAAAACTGTTTCGATAGCATCCTCAGTACCTTCAAAAGTTGGCGCAAAACCACCTTCATCACCTACTGCAGTTGAAAGACCTCTGTCATGTAAGATTTTTTTCAAGGTATGGAAAACCTCAGTACCCCAACGCAAAGCCTCAGAGAATGAAGGCGCACCCACAGGCATGATCATAAATTCCTGAAATGCGATAGGTGCATCAGAGTGTGAACCACCATTGATGATATTCATCATAGGGATAGGCAACGTGTTCGCATTTACACCACCGATATAACGGTATAATGGTTGACGCGACTCTTGTGCAGCAGCTTTCGCTACAGCTAAAGAAACTCCTAAAATAGCATTTGCGCCCAGGTTTCCTTTATTTTCGCTACCGTCTAAATCAATCATGATTTTATCGATGGCATTTTGCTCGAAAACATCTACACCTTCTAGTGCTTTTGCAATTTTAGTGTTTACATTCTCTACAGCTTTCAAAACACCTTTTCCTAGATATTTTGACTTGTCACCATCACGCAATTCTACTGCTTCGTGAATACCAGTTGAAGCACCTGAAGGAACAGCTGCACGACCAACAAAACCATTTTGTGTAGTAACATCTACCTCAATTGTAGGGTTACCGCGCGAATCCAAAATTTGACGCGCATGAACATCGATAATTAAACTCATCTCTTTATTAGACTATAATTTATTTTCATTACTTAGTGTAGATAAGACACACTCTTGTCTACAGACATTTTTCACAATCAAATATAATAAAAAATGTATTTATTCCCCTATTTATTATGAATTAAATATGCCTCATCGGCATAACTGTTCAAATAAATACAATAAAAAACCCTTCAAGATCTGAAGGGTTTTTTATATAATATTGTACAATTTAGTTTTTGATCATCGCTACAAAATCATCAAACAAATAGCGCGAGTCATGTGGACCCGGTGATGATTCTGGGTGATATTGCACCGAAAATGCTTTCTGTCCTTTGATACGAATACCTTCAATAGACTGATCGTTCAAATTAACGTGTGTAATTTCGACGTTCTCAGAATTTTGGATATCTTCAGCCACAACGCCAAAACCGTGGTTCTGCGAAGTGATTTCACAACGATTAGCGATAATATTCTTCACCGGGTGATTGATACCACGGTGTCCGTTATGCAATTTGCTTGTGCGGATACCATTTGCCAATGCTAAGATCTGGTGACCTAAACAAATACCAAACATCGGTTTATTTGCATTCAAAATAGCTTTTACCGTATCGATTGCATAATCCATCGGTGCTGGATCGCCAGGACCATTGGAAATGAAATAACCATCCGGATTCCATTTCTCCATTTCCTCAAATGTTGTTTTCGCAGGAAAAACCTTTGTATATACATCACGAGCCTCAAAATTGCGCAAGATATTTTTCTTGATTCCCAAGTCCAAAACCGCTACACGTAACGAAGCATTTTCATTACCGAAAAAATAAGGCTCAGCTGTTGTTACTTTTGAAGACAGCTCAAGTCCATCCATTGAAGGAACTTCAGCCAATTGACGCTTTAATTCCTCAACATCCAATGTTTCTGAAGAAATAATCGCATTCATCGCACCTTTATCACGGATATGTCGCACCAATGAACGGGTATCCACATCAGAAATACCAACTAAATTACCCTCTTCAAAGTAGCTTTGGATAGATTCATCAGCCATTTTACGGCTATAGTTGATGTTGTAGTTCTTACAAACTAGTCCCGCAATCTGAATTTGATTTGATTCGGTATCATCCTCATCAATACCATAGTTACCAATATGAGCATTGGTGGTTACCATGATTTGTCCAAAATAAGATGGATCTGTGAAAATCTCTTGATAACCAGTTGTTCCTGTGTTGAAACAGATTTCCCCAGTAGTCGTACCAATTTTACCAGCGGCTTTACCGTGATAAACTGTACCATCTTCTAAAACTAAAATTGCAGGCAATTTGCTGTAGTTGGTCATTATCGATGTAATATTATAAAATGTGTATCCTTACTTTTATGAATTTTAAAGCGTTCTTGATTGGATATAAAAAAAGCCCTCAAATGGGCTAAATATCAATTAACAATGCATCATCACGATTGACAAACCGTTTCCTAAGGCACCTACCAATAAAGACTCTACTTTAATTTTCACGGGAGACAAAGTTACGACATATCACTTAAAAGTGAAAACATTTTTTGTTTTTTTATTCTTCAACTAATTCCTTCCTCCAAAACGTTGCAAAGTCTCTCAAAATCAGACCTGTCAATAGTGGAACAAGCATATAAATCAATGGATTCTCTAGCCAGGCTTCTCGAAACTCCAAGCGCAACAAAGCAATCAAAGCGGTAGTAAGACCACATCCCGGACAATCATAACCACTTGCAGCCTTCCAGAGGCAAGGAACAAGAATATGGATATCTGAGAAAAGATATAAGCCTATAGCAATCCCGAAATACCCCAATACCAACGAATAGATCCAATGATATTTAAGGTATTTCAGTAGGATATAAACCATTAATTATTGTTTATAGGACTCTTAATGTAGTTACCATCTGCATCCTTATATTTTCCGACAAGAATCATAATCAAATCAATCAAATACCAGATACCACAACCGCCCAAGGTAAGCAGCTGAATAACGGCAGTACCAATTTGCCCCAAATAGAACCGATGTGCTCCAAAAGGGCCTAGAAAAAAGCAAAATAACAATGCCGGCAACCATCTGTCATCCTGAAACGTGTTATTTTGTTGCTGAAAGGGTTGGTTGGCATAAAATATAGGCTGTCTTACGCCACAATAGGGGCAAACCTCGGCCTTGATATTGATCAACTTGCCGCATTCTACGCAATACTTTTCGTCTGCTGTTTTCATTTAGATTTAATTTGGTAATGGGGCTAAAAACCAGCCTTCCATCCGGGATAAAATAATAGTATGAAATTAACAAAAAAACTTATAAAATGTTCTTTTTTTAGCAACATATAGCATTTAATAGAAACAGCAAAGGCGCTTCACGGTGTGGAGCGCCTTTGCTGTTTCTATATTCAACCTTTAGGAGTTGATTGCTTTCCAGATCATATCTTTCAATGGCAATATATTTTTACCTGTCACCGAAGAAATGAAAATATAGGGTACATCTTCCGGTAGCTCCTGCTCCATTTCCTTCTCCAGTTCCTCATCGAGCATATCAGACTTGGTAATAGCCAGCAATTTGGGTTTATCTGCCAATTCTGGATTATACGCAGTCAGTTCATTCAATAGAATCGCGTACTCCTCACGGATCGTCCGATCGGTATCGGCAGGCACCATAAACAGCAAAACTGAATTTCGTTCAATATGCCGCAAGAAACGATACCCTAATCCCTTTCCTTCTGAAGCGCCTTCGATAATACCCGGAATATCGGCCATAACAAAGGAACGGTTATCCCGGTAGCTCACCATACCCAAATTAGGTACCAGTGTTGTAAAGGGATAATTTGCGATTTCTGGTTTCGCAGCCGAGACGACTGACAACAACGTTGATTTACCAGCATTCGGGAATCCAACCAGTCCAACATCAGCAAGAACCTTCAATTCGAGAATCATCCACTGCTCTTTACCTGGAAGACCAGGTTGCGAAAACCGCGGTGTCTGCTGCGTTGGCGACTTAAAATGCCAGTTGCCCAGCCCGCCTTTTCCTCCCGGAACCAATATTCTGGTTTCACCGTCTTCTGTGATATCGAACAACACCTCTCCCGTCTCTGCATCCTTCGCAATCGTCCCCAATGGCACTTCCAAGATCTCATCACGTCCAGTTGCCCCAGTACGCAAAGAACTGCCGCCAGACTCACCGTTTGACGCAATAATATGCTTACGATATTTTAAATGGAGTAACGTCCAGAGATTAGTCGTTCCTTTCAGTATAATATGCCCCCCACGACCGCCGTCACCACCATCGGGTCCACCGGTAGCTGTGTGCTTGTCACGGTGCAAATGAGCCGAACCTGCCCCACCATGTCCAGAACGACAACACACTTTCACATAATCAACAAAATTCGAACCTTGCGCCATTACAATTTATTACAGTCTAAAAAGTACTTATCTTAATTAATAATTATCGATGATATCTGTTAAACTTTTAAAGATAGAATCAATATCACCGATACCATTCACTTTAGAAAGTTTACCTTGTGCCTCATAATACGGCAACACATGAATCGTCTTTGTGAAATATTCATCAATACGCTTCACCAATTTATCAGCATCATCATCCGCACGACCAGAAATTTCCTTACGTTTAGCGATGCGTGCTTTCAATTCATCCTCATTCACATCCAGTGCGATTACTACTGAGATTGACGTATTGATACCTTCTAAAAAAGCATCCAACGCCTCAGCTTGCGCAACAGTACGAGGAAATCCATCAAAAATAAATCCTTTTGCATCCGGATTTTTCTTTACTTCCTCTTCCAGCATTGCTATCGTAATCGAATCTGGCACTAAATTTCCCTCAGCAATAATCTGGCTCACTTGTTGACCAAGTGGCGTTTGACCTTTAATATGTGCTCTAAAAATATCACCAGTTGAAACATGAACCAATTGATATTTTTCAATAAGCTTTGCAGATTGGGTTCCCTTACCTGCACCCGGAGGGCCAAATATTACAAGGTTTAGCATAGTTTTATTTAAGAAATTAAAACGAGTTAAAAAATAAAAGCCTAATCACAGATGATGACTAGGCTTTTCAGTTGTGCGCTCCAAGGGAGTCGAACCCCTAACCTTCTGATCCGTAGTCAGATGCTCTATCCAATTGAGCTAGGAGCGCAATAAACCATTACGTTTAGAACTCTGTCCCATGTGTTTTGGTGACGCAAATATAGTCAGAATTCGTTTTTTTACAAATTTTTTTTCAAAAAGAAGTTCCCTCCTTCCATCGACTGCCCTGCAATAATGCTTCTAAAAACAAAAAGCCAATCAAATTGACTGGCTTTTATCTGTGCACTCCAAGGGAGTCGAACCCCTAACCTTCTGATCCGTAGTCAGACGCTCTATCCAATTGAGCTAGGAATGCCTCTTTTAACAATACAAAAACTGTATTTGTGCGCACCAAGGGAGTCGAACCCCTAACCTTCTGATTCGTAGTCAGATGCTCTATCCAATTGAGCTAGGAGCGCTAGGCAACCAAAACAAATCCGTTATCCTTTTCCGTTTTGGTGATGCAAATATCGTTATATTTATCGATTTAACAAACATTTTTTCTCTTTTTTAAACTTTATACAACAACATTTCTTTTATCTCGTTGATAATATTATATTTAAAATATCAACTTTTTTTTTCAGACACGGACAAATGTTAGCATTCATGAGCAAAAGAGAATTAAAACTCAGTAAAATTCGCATCGGAGATATCAGCATCTCCTACTATATTCGCCCAAGCAAATTATACCCCTCTCCGAAAACAGTCATTTTCATCCATGGTTTTCCCTTCAACAAAAACACCTGGAAACAACAACTCCTGCAACTCGACGAAGATTATACAGGCATCGCCATTGATGTTCGAGGACATGGCCTAAGTACCAATGGACATGGTTTTTTCTCCGTCGATGTTTTTGCCAAAGATCTTGTGGAGTTTATTCGTAAACTCGACCTCAATCATGTCATCCTTTGTGGAATCTCTATGGGTGGCTACATCGCCCTCAGGACCTATGAATTGATCGGACAACAGCTCAAAGGACTTATCCTCTGCGACACGAATTCCCTTTCCGACGACAACAAAGGCAAACAAAAGCGTTTTGATTCCATTCAGGCTTTATTAAAATATGGCAGAAGACCATTTGCCATTGGCTTTATCGCAAATGTGTTTCACGATAAAACAATCCGTGAAAACCCCGAAGCTGTTGAACTCATCAAAAGCTGTATTCGCAGAAATGAAGTCGCCAGCATTTGCGCGACACAACTCGCTCTTGCTTCGCGAACAGATACAACCCATTCGTTGAAGACAATTATTATTCCAACACTGATCATAAAAGGTAAACACGACAAGTTGATGAGCGAAGAGCAAACAAATATCCTGATCGAAAATATACCCGACGTCCGCTATATGGAGTTTGAAGAATCCGGGCACCTGCCGAATCTCGAGGAACCCGAAAAATTCAATGCCGTGCTAAATGATTTCCTGCGAAATATACCGTTATAACCATCACCTTGGTCGTCAAGTGCAGCATCGGATATAAAACAATAAAAAAAGCCACATCAGTGGCTTTTATTTCTTTTTTTCATTAAGATCTCGTTCTACGGATACTAGAACGAAAAATCATCTTTTGACCGAACATCCGCTTCCTCAGCGTATGCATCGTCAAAGTTAGGCTCATAACGTTTCTCGATTACTTCCTGATTGGACTTGATGTAATTAACCACATCAGTCAAACCATCAGCGAATTTCTCAAAATCTTCTTTATATAAGAAAATCTTATGCTTAATAAACTGGCCATCCTCAAAGCGCTTCTTGCTTTCTGTGATAGTAATGTAGTAATCGTTCGATCGAGTTGCTTTTACATCAAAAAAATAAGTACGCTTACCTGCTCTCACCTTTTTTGAAAAAACTTCTTCACGTTCTTTGTTTTCAAAATCTCCCATTGGTTGTTATTTAAGTTTAAAGTAATCTTAATCTTTGATAAATATATAATAATTCATTTTAATACACCAAATAATATTAAAAAAAAAGACAATTACGCGTAAAAATGGCAGTTCACTTCTATTTATAGCCGAGATAAAAAATAAACAACAAGATTTTTTACCGACGAAATCATTACATTTACCGAAAATATAAGTTGTATTACCTAAAGCAAATATGTAGAATATATTTGTGCCTCTATCTTTGAGTCATAAATAGTAAAAACATTATGGAAAAAGAACCCATCATACCAAACAGCAATAATAGCCGCAATATTGTAGGAGCGATTGTGATCATCGTAGGTATATTCTTATTATTGAATAACCTAAATTTAGGAAGCTGGTTTCCGGATTGGTTATTTGGCTGGCAAACGATATTAATCATCATTGGATTGGTCATTGGTATAAATTCCCAATTTCAGAAAAAATCGGCCATTATCCTATTGATCATAGGCGGAGCAAGCCTTATTTCAAGAATGATGCGCACAGACTTTGGCTCTGTAACCGTCCCGATCATCATCATTTCTCTCGGGATTTACTTTATCATGAGCAAAAGGAAACCTCCGATGGTTCCCCCAACTTACCCTAATCCGCCGCAAGGCTCTTACGACTGGGATAAGCGAGTCAACGTACCTACGGAAGGCGTTACTGACAGCGGTGTTACTGACCAGGAATCCAGACCATTTAACGAACAATACGGTTCAAGCCAACAAGCCTTGCCTAATCAGCAGGCTTTTGGCGACAAAGATAAAGATTCCTTTCACCAGTCATTTGAGGACAACCTCAATCTGAATACCATCTTTGCAGGCCAAAAGAAAGTAATCTATTCTAAACATTTTAGAGGGGGCAATATGACCAATGTATTTGGAAGTGTAGAGCTGGATCTAACAAAAGCTGATATTCAGCAGCCTATTGTGATCGATACATTCCAATTGTTCGGCAGCGCACGTATTATTATACCTCCGCATTGGACGGTATTTAGCAACGTCGCCTCAATCTTGGGCTCTGTCGATGACCGCCGGTTCCAAACGATTTATAACCCCGATACAGATAAAAAAATCTATATAACAGGCACCTGTATTTTAGGTAATTTAACCATAAAAAATGCTTAATAGATGAAAAGTAAGCTGTTCCTCAGTGTTAAAAGTCGATTAATTGGCATTATCTGTATATCCGTATTTATCGGATATCTTGCATTACAATACCTATTGATGCTTCGTTCTGGTTTTGACCAACAACTCGCATTCAAAGATTCATTTATAAACAGCATTGTGATGATGTTTTGCTGTTATGGCATGTCATCAGCACTTAATTTCTACACCCCACAACCCCGGGAGATTTGGAAGGTACTCATCATCGGTTTAATCATGGGTGCAATAAGCATCGCATTAAGCCGATTCTTGATGAGTTACTTTATCCAATCGACCTTTACCCCTTTGCTGGATTTAACATTACCCTATCGAGGTATCGTTAACTTCCTCATTTTGACTTCTGTTGCCATTATCAACATCGTTTGGAATATTCAGGAAGACAACATCAACAATATCAAGCGGAAACAGGAATCCGAAAATTTACTTCGGGAAGCCGAACTGTATAATCTAAGACAACAGTTACAGCCGCATTTCCTATTCAATAGCCTCAACTCCATTATAGCACTTATTGGTGCCAATCCGGATGAAGCCCGAAACATGACATTTCAGCTATCGGACTTTTTAAGAGGAACATTAAGAAAAGAAAACAATCAAATTATCACACTTGAAGAAGAACTCGATCACCTTCAACTTTATCTCGATATTGAAAAAGTTCGTTTCGGTCATCGACTAAATACATCCATCTCTTCCTCAGAAGAAATTTTCAACAATAGATTACCAGCCATGATTATTCAGCCACTGGTAGAAAATGCAATTAAACACGGCTTATATAATGTAACGGATCAAGTAGAAATTAAAATAAAATGCCATTCGAATGATGGTCAGCTGCTGATTCAGATTACCAACCCCTTCGACACCGAAGAACAGTCAAAACCGAAAAAAGGCACTGGATTTGGGCTTTCGAGCATTCAGCGCAGATTATATCTCCTGTATGGAAGAAATGATCTACTGGAAACTCAAATTCAGGACAACATATTTATCAGCACCCTAAAAATACCTCAATATGATTAAAGTCGTTATTATCGATGATGAACCCCTTGCACGCTCCATTATTGCGGGTTACCTAAAAAATGAAGCCGATATATCCATCATGGCAGAATGCGGTGATGGCTTTGAAGCTGTTAAGGCTATCCATGCGCACGAACCGGATTTAATTTTTCTGGACGTACAAATGCCCAAATTGACCGGATTTGAAATGCTTGAACTCGTTGACGATCCTCCTGCAGTCATCTTTACGACCGCTTTTGACGAATACGCCTTGAAAGCTTTCGAAAAGAACGCCTTGGATTACCTATTAAAACCAGTATCACCAACACGTTTCAAAAAAGCTTTGGAAAAATTCAGGGCAAGCTACTCCGCACCAGAGAAAAAAGTCCAACCCAACTACGAAGTACTAACAGCAC
This sequence comes from Sphingobacterium sp. UBA1897, assembly GCF_002337775.1. Classification (NCBI taxonomy): domain Bacteria; kingdom Pseudomonadati; phylum Bacteroidota; class Sphingobacteriia; order Sphingobacteriales; family Sphingobacteriaceae; genus Sphingobacterium; species Sphingobacterium sp. UBA1897. The sequence goes on along the minus strand of NZ_DDGR01000019.1, from coordinate 270,779 downwards.
AAGACGAAACAAAAATCGACCGTATCGTTGTAAAAACAGGTACGCAGATTAAGATTATTCCGATTGATACCGTCAAATATCTGGAGTCTTACGATGACTATGTTAAAATTCATACCAAAGATGGCATGTACCTAAAAAATAAAACAATGGCATTTTTTGAAAAGTCTTTGGATCCGAATCAATTTGTCCGCATACACCGGTCTTTTATCATTAAGGTAGATCAGTTGGCCAAATTGGAACCTTATGAAAAGGATTCTTATATTGCTGCACTGACATCGGGAGAAAAGCTCAATATCAGTAAATCAGGCTATGCACGATTAAAACAATTGATTGGAATTTAAACATTCCGTAGATTTGTGCCCATCAATAGTTATGAAACATTTTATTACAATAGTATTGCTGGGCATCACATCTTACTCCTTTGCCCAAACGAATCCTGAGGAACAGATCAACAGAGGAGTTTACAATAGGCTGGAATTTTTTATCAATTCCCAGATGACAGACTCCGCCTATAATTTGGCCAGTGATTCTTTCAAACAACAATTTAGCCTAGCCAAATTCACCCAAGTACTACAGGAGCTCTATCCCTTAGGAAGAGTAAAAAGCTCAACGATAAAAGAATTTGAAAAAGGGCTTGCAACTTATCAGATGGACTTCGACAGCAGATCGTATGAGGTTCTTTTTGCGACGGACACAAGCTTAAAATTCAGCACATTAAAGTTCACTCCTTTGGCAATAAAGCCTCAAGTGGAAAAAACTATTGTGGTACCTGCCACACAGAAATCAGTCGATAACGACGATCTTTTTGTCGATTCGGTTGCAAATGCTTATTTAAAACAACAAAATACGCAATCACTTGCCATTGGCATTCTAAAAAATGGACAAACCAAAACCTATTTCTATGGTGAGACGGCCAAAGGCAACCAAACTCCGCCTACAAAAACGTCTGTTTATGAGATCGGTTCACTGAGCAAAGTTTTTACTGCTATACTTTTGTCAAATCTTGTCGAAGAAGGAACGATAACGTTAGATCAGCCTATCGCGCTATTTCTCCCTGATACACTCAAGAAAAATGGAGAACTTTCAAAAATAACGTTTCAAATGCTGGCCAATCATACTTCTGGCTTACCTAGACTTCCTGACAATCTTGACAAAGTCAAAGGATTTAACGAAAACGACCCCTACAAAACATACGACAAAAAAGCACTTTATAATTACCTCGCAAGCTTTAAAAACAAAAAAAATCCAGGTGAAGAATACGAGTACAGCAATCTTGGTTACGCTGTATTAGGAGACATTATATGCAGTATCTATAAAAAAAGTTATGATCAGCTTGTAAAAGACATCATCTGTAAACCACTTGAAATGAGTAATACCTTTCAAGTATTAGACCCTAAGAGAAAAGATACTTTTAAAGTATATAATAAAGAAGGCCAGGAAGTGATTCCTTGGTCATTTGACGCTTTCGGTCCAGCTGGCGGATTAAAATCGACACTCGAGGATCTGCTTAAATTTGCGAATGCGCAATTCAAAATGCCGCAGACTCCCTTGGAAAATGCGATGGCAAATACCCGGTTATTTACATTTTTTCTCCCCCCAGACACAGATCTTGGACTCGCATGGCATATGAATTTGATTGACGACCTAACGGTTTATTGGCACAATGGCGGAACAGCAGGAAGCAGCTCCTATCTAGCCTTATCGCCCGACAAAAAAAGTGGCGTAGTCATCTTGTCCAATTCAGCCATCTCTGCCGATGACAAGGGTAAAGCTATCTTGGATTACCTACTCCGTAAAAAGTAAAGTTCAAAAAACAAGGAATAATGAGCCATATTGAAACAACAATATGGCTTTTTTTGTTGTAATAGCGATGAGTGATCATTAATTTTGAAGATAGGATAAAACAAATGGATTCGGAGGAATCAACCAACAACAAGCTAAACAGCATCTATTTACATGAAGATATTTATCACTAAAAAAATTCCACAAAAAGGCATAGATCTCTTAAAATCTGCTGGACACGACATTTCTATCCACGATTCAAGTACCCCCCTATCCGAACTAGAGCTTATCAAAGCCAGCCAACAGGCCGATTACGTCCTTAACGGTGGGATGCAAAAGTTTGATGCTAATTTTTTCCAAAACTGCCCCAACCTAAAAGCCCTATCTCTCATGAGCGTTGGCTATGACAATGTGGATATCTCAGCCGCTACACAGCATGGAATACCCGTAAGCAATACACCGGGCATCCTTTCGGGAGCAACAGCAGACGTTGCTTTCCTCTTGATGCTATCGGTATCGCGAAAAGCATTTTTCAACCACAAAAGAATTTTGCAGGGCGAATGGAAAGGTTTTGATCCCACTGCAAACCTAGGCATCGAGCTCAATAACAAAACACTGGGCATCTATGGATTGGGACGAATTGGTTTTGAATTCGCCAGAAAAGCCAAAGCAGCGTATAACATGGAAATTATCTATTACAATCGTAGCCGTAATGAGGAAGCAGAACAAATTCTTGGCGCACGATATGTTAATTTCGACGATCTGCTCACGCGAAGCGATGTACTTTCAATCCATGCAGCTTTGACTGCGGAGACTAAAAACAGGTTTGACAAAAATACATTTACGCGCATGAAAAACTCCGCTATATTGGTTAATACTGCTAGGGGCGGATTGGTCAATGAATTGGATCTAATAGAAGCCTTGCAGACTGGCCAATTATGGGGCGCCGGGCTTGATGTAACAGACCCGGAGCCGATGGATCCAAAAAACCCACTCTTAACGATGGAAAATGTTTGTATCCTGCCACACATCGGCTCTGCCACCGTAGAAACAAGGGATAATATGGCACTTATGGCCGCCAGCAACTTACTGGCAGCAATCAAAGGCGAAAAAATGCCACAAATTATCAATAAAGATGTATATCAATGAAACGAAGATTTTTTCAGCTTTTAAATAGCTTAAATAAAGCCATCTTACCAAAATACGGTAAGATGGATCCGTTAAAATTAAAAAAGTACCAGCAGGCTATCATTGCCTACAGGTACTTTGTCCTTATACATGCATTGGAAACGGACCAGGACTAAGCTTTTGCAGTTCCTTGGTCACTTGAATTTGAAACAATGCTAATCTGCGTCGGATTGGAAGATAAACTAATATCGTTCCTTTCCAGCTCCAACATAATCTTTTCCTGCATCGAGTTTCGCGCAGCGACATAGTGCTCTCTCTTCGTCCAGGCACGAACGGTCAAAACCATGGCACTGTCCCCCAATTCTTTGATGAAAACAGTTGGCTCCGGACTTGTCAACACATTCTCATTCGAACGGAGAACCCTTAATATGATATCTTTCGCTTCTTTCACATTTTTATCATAAGAGATACTGATGGTATATTCAAACATCCGTTGCACAATTTTCGTATAATTTTTGATAACCGAATTGGCCAAAGGACCATTCGGGCTAAAAATGCGTACACCGTCATCACCTATTAAAGTGGAATACAAGATATCAATCCTTTCTACCGTACCTGCAGTACCATTTGCACTCGATATGGAATCCCCTACTTCAAATGGTCTAAACATCAAAATCAGCACTCCACCAGCAAAATTACTCAAACTTCCCTGCAGCGCCATACCAACAGCCAATCCAAAAGCAGACAATGCTGCGATAAACGAGGTTGTCTGAATCCCAATCTGGCTGGCGACTGTAAGAAGCAGCATCACCCACATGACAATCTTGACGATGCTAGAGATAAAAGCCCGAATGGAAGGATCTACATTCTTCTTTTCGAAACGTTTATGTAATAAGCGATCCACAAAATTGATCACATATTTCCCAAGAATCAATAGGATAATCCCCCCAATAATCCCCGGAATAGACTCAATGACAATGTCTGTCAAACGCCCAAATCTCGTTTCTAGGCTATTCAAATTACTTTCCATTTATTAATATATTTTAAAATTTTAGACACAAGGATTGTTCCAACATATCAGCCAAAGCATCAAAATGTAAAAATCATTGAAAAACACCACAAAAGACCAAATAAACACCACTATTAAAAGAATATTTGGCGTAATTTTGCTATATGAATAGAAAAAACACCATTCCTATTATTGATAGTTGTAGCATTGATCTCAATAACAAAACAACGATTCATATTGATGATCTAAAAGAATATATCATCAAGCATCAGGATATGGTGTTTCCTCACAAACATAATTTTTTTCATTTTGTACTATTCACTAAGGGATCAGGAGAACACATTATCGATTTCAATCATTACAACATTGAACCTTATCAAATCTATTTTATGGTACCGGGTCAAGTTCATACCTGGAATTTTACGGGTGATGAAGAGGGCTATGTTGTCAATTTTTCCATTGATTACTTTCAGTCTTTTCTCTTACGAACCGATTACCTGGAACGCTTCAGCTTCTTACAGGGTAAAATTGAGCAGTTGATTTTTGTTATTGCTGAACAATTTCGCAAGCAGTCTATTCACATTCTTGAACAAATTTCTACCGCAAAAGCGGCGGGACAGCCGGAAGACTATATCCGTACACTTCTGCTCCAATTTATATTGTTTATCTCAATTTCTACAGAAAAGGATCATCAAGAGCACAGTACGCCATATAATCACAAAATATTCAATAGTTTTCAGCAATTGGTTGAACAGCAATTCAAGTCTACCAAATTGCCCAGTGTGTACGCAGATCAATTATTTATTACACCCAATCATCTGAATGCGATCTGCAAATCCTACATCGGACAATCAGCAGGTGAAATTATACGAAACCGGATTGTACTCGAAGCGAAGCGACTATTGGTCAATCGAAACTTAAATATCAATGAGATTGCAGATGAGCTGCAATTCAATGACAACTCATACTTTACTAAATTTTTCAAAAAATCCGCTGGGCTCACACCAGAAGAGTTCAGAAAACAACTATAACTATGGAAGAGGTTAAATACGAATTATCTGAATTTAAAGCCGCATGGCAAGCAAAATGTCCAAGATGCAGAATCGGCCATGTATACCAAGGGCCTGCATACGGTCTGAAAGTACAAAAAATGAATAGCCATTGCGAATACTGTGGACTTCGTTACGAACGTGAGCCAGGTTATTTTTATGGTGCCATGTATGTTACCTATGCGTTCTCCATCGCCGAAATGGTTACTGCCTGTATGGCAACCTATATCCTGACAGGCAATGATTCTTCTTTTATACTCTATGCAACAGTTGCGATCATGAGCGTTGTTTTAATGTCGCCATTCAACTACCGCTATTCCCGTATCATACTGATGTATTGGTTAACACCAGGCTTACGATATGATCCGAATGTCAAAAAAAAGGAAGTTGATGTGAAGGCTTCAGCATAACCTTCATTATCCTTATCTTTATCCTGATGAAGGATATCATTTATTTGGACAACAACGCTACAACTCGAATTTTGGATGAAGTATGGAATACCATGACTCCCTATTTCATCCAAAATTATGCGAACGCATCGAGTGTCTATCACCAAATGGGACGCGAAGCCAATGCTGCCATCCAACTTGCTAGAGGACAAATAGCTGAAGTGCTGAATTGCTCACCGAAAGAACTATTTTTCAATTCAGGTGCAACAGAAAGTATTAATACCGTAATCTGTGGCATATTTGACAAATACCAATCCAAGGGTAATCACATTATCACCGTTTCAACAGAACACAAGGCTGTCCTAAGCTGCTGTGAACAATTGACGAAAAAAGGAGCTCAGATCACCTATCTCCCTGTCGATGCACAAGGAATGATCAATATAGACGATTTGAAAAATGCGATGAGCGCCCAGACCATACTTGTTTGCATCATGGCCGCAAATAACGAGACAGGGGTATGTACGTCGCTAGCACAGATCGCTACGATTTGTACAGAGAAAGATATCTTGTTCTTCTGTGATGCAACCCAGGCTGTTGGAAAAATCAACATTGATCTACAAAAAATCCCTATCGACATTTTATGTCTGAGTGCGCATAAACTTCATGGCCCAAAGGGAATCGGCGCATTATACATTCGTCGAAAATCAAAACCGATTCAGATTAGCCTATTAATTGTGGGGGGTGGTCAGGAAAGCGGATTTAGAGGCGGAACATACAACGTGCCAGCTATCGTCGGCTTTGGAAAAGCCATGTCTCTGATCAAACCAGCAGTTTATAATACGGTCGAACGAAACCGCAATCTATTGGAAGAAATTTTAAGTGAGATTCCTGAAATCATCATTCATGGAAAAAATGCACCCCGCCTACCAAACACCAGTTACATTAGTTTTAAACATATCCTGGCCAGCGAAATAATGACTACCTGTCCCACATTAGCCCTTTCCTCGGGCTCGGCCTGTGTGACCGGATCCAGGGAGCCTTCCCATGTTTTAATGGCTATGGGTATTTCCAAAGAAGACGCATTATCGGCCATTCGCTTTAGCTTAAGCATATTTACGACTCAAGAGGAAATTATTCAATGTGCCCAATTGATCACAGCAGCGGTTCACAAAATCCGCGATCAATCCCCTATCTGGCAACTTTTCAAAGCTGGCCTGATCGATTAATTTATGACATTCTAAAAACTTTATAGGAGACGAAATATAACAAGATTGTATGTATCTTTGTGTCATACAAAGGATATTACTATGATTACAGTTACTGACAAAGCAAAAACTCGTATCGAGGAAATCATGAAGGATGAGCAATATGACAGCAATTACTTTGTGCGTGTTGCTGTGGAAAGTGGCGGTTGTTCGGGCTTGAGTTATAAGCTGAACTTCGATAACGAAGAAAAAAAAGGTGATCAATTTTTCGAAGATAAAGGCGTGAAAGTCTGTTTGGATATAAAATCATTTTTATATCTAGCAGGTACAGAATTGGATTATTCCGATGGTTTGAACGGAAAGGGGTTTGAATTCCACAACCCGAATGCGAGCCGGACCTGTGCGTGTGGCGAAAGCTTCTCCGTTTAATCAATCAATCGATCCACCATAAACAAAAGAGCCCTGAAATATTTCAGGGCTCTTTTGGTAAGTAACCAAACACTTTTAGTTGCACCAACAAATTATTAGTTTTATAATTAAATATTGACCTATCTTCATTTTGTTAGAATTTTTTTATTTTTTCAACTTTTTAATGGATAAATATTAAAAATCACAACCAAACAGATTAACCAGTGATATTTTCATACTTTTGTATGAAATAACTGAATAAAAAATAAAACCATGCGTATCAATCCATGCATGGTATTTCATTTGACTCATATGGAGGGAAGAAAACTTTTAAATACCGAAGTTGCTATCAGCTTCGTTAAAGATACATTTGTCCAACAACTAAAGAAAGCATTAAATTTAATTCCGATCTCATCACCATTGGTGGTTTTAGACGGCACAGGATTAAACGATGACTTAAATGGAATTGAGCGTCCGGTATCATTTCCGATTAAATCATTGAATGAAAAAAGAGCTGTCGTGGTACATTCATTGGCAAAATGGAAAAGAGTCCGTTTAAAAGAGCTCGAAATGTTACCTGGGGAAGGCATCGTGACAGACATGAAAGCACTGCGTCCTGATGAAGATTACACCCCTATTCACTCGATCTATGTAGACCAATGGGACTGGGAAAAAGTAATCGATAAAGATCAACGTAATTTGGCTTTGCTGAAAGAAACCGTATTAAAAATTTACGATGCATTACGATTTACAGAACAACAGGTTGAAAGCAAGTATCCACAGGTAAAAGCGATTCTTCCGGAAACCATTACATTCATTTCGGCTGAAGAACTACTGCAAAAATATCCTAATCTAAGTGCAAAGGAACGTGAAAATACAATCACAAAAGAATACGGTGCTGTGTTTTTATACGGTATCGGAGGGGCACTCAGCAATGGTGTTGCACACGATGGACGCGCAGCGGACTACGACGATTGGAGTACTACCAATGAGGCTGGCCACAAAGGATTGAACGGCGATATTCTCGTATGGAACCCGATCTTAAATTCAGCGTTTGAACTTTCTTCCATGGGAATTCGTGTCGACAAAACAGCCTTGGCACATCAAATGGAAATCAGAAATTGCACTGAAAAATCCAAACTGACTTTCCATAGCATGCTTCTTAATGATCAATTACCGGAATCTATGGGCGGTGGGATCGGACAATCACGTGTCTGTATGTTTATGCTCAAGAAACAACATATTGGAGAAGTTCAAGTCAGTATCTGGGAAGAGGACAAAAAAGAAACGCTAAGACAAGAAGGTATTGATATCTTATAAAACATACTTATTAAGAATTAATAACGCGGTAACTATACCGCGTTTTCCAATATATCGATACAAATCATTGCAAGGTAATCATCTTTTATAGACCGATTACCTTGTTTTTTTAGGTATAAAATGCCTAAAAAATTTTCATTCTAGTTTGTTCCTTTCAAGATAGCGGTATTTTGTATTTTTGTCAAATGCAGCTAGAAGCTATTTTAAATAAATTAGGCATTTCATCCTTAAATGAGATGCAAGAAAAAGTAGTGGAATCGTATCAAAAAGACCATGATTTCATCTTACTTTCACCCACAGGATCTGGCAAAACCTTGGCCTTTTCATTGCTCATTTTAGCGCAATTGAAGGAAATCGTTCGGGAGGTTCAAGTACTGATTTTAGTGCCGACCCGCGAACTTGCCTTACAGATAGAGCAAGTGCTACGCAAGGTGGCCACAGGTCACAAAGTCACCTGTGCCTATGGCGGTCATAGTACCCGTATCGAAAAAAATGAATTCAAGGATGCTCCCGCAATTATTATCGGAACTCCAGGACGTATAAAACAACATATCGAAGAAGGAAATTTTGATCCGACCAGTATCCACACCCTTGTGTTAGACGAATTTGATAAATCGTTGGAACTGGGATTTCAGCATCAAATGGATTTCATTATTCGACATATACCGGCCATCAGATCCCGGATATTGACTTCTGCAACGATGATGGATGTAATCCCGCCATTTACACAGATAAAGGAGCCTATCCTTGTTGATTTTCTGAATAACTCCCAGAACATACCCCGCATTACAATAAAAAAGGTCGTTGCCCCTGTTCAAAAGAAATTGGAGGCATTGCTAAAACTCATCTGCAAGATCGGGACGAAAAAAATGATTATTTTCTGTAATCATCGCGATGCAGTAGATCACATCAGCGAACTGCTGGACAATCGCAATATTATTCACGACACCTTTCATGGCGGACTTGAACAGCAAGATCGTGAGCTGGCGCTTCTCAAATTCCGTAATCATTCCAACAATGTTTTGATCACGACCGATCTGGCTGCAAGGGGGCTCGATATTCCCGAAGTCGATGCCATTATTCATTACCAGCTGCCGCATAAAGAAGATGGCTTTATTCATCGCAATGGACGTACTGCGCGTATGCAGGCAAAGGGTGATGTCTATGTCATCTTAAAGCCTGAAGAAGCCTATCCCTATATAGCGGAAGAAATTCCTGAAGAGGAATTTCCCGAATACTATGATCTTCCGGAAAATTCACCTTTCGCCACACTTTATATCAGTGCTGGACGAAAAGATAAAGTCAATAAAATTGACATCGTAGGTTTTCTCCTGCATTTGGAAGGTGTTGAAAAAGACGACATCGGTATAATAGAAGTGAAAGATAAGGTAGCTTATGTTGCCGTTAAAAGAAAGCTTGCTTCCGTTATTATCAATAAGGCTAGTGGGCAAAAAATCAAAGGGCGTAAAGTAAAAATTGGACGTACCTAGTTATTAGCGCGTCAAGAGATCCTCCTCACCTATTTCGGTGGCGCAGGTCGGATCCATCATCAAACTGTGATTCCAATACATAAGGAGACCTGCATTGTCGTTAAAATAAGTCGATAAAAAACCGCTCAATGAGTGGTTTTTTTTATAGGAACCTAATTAACTCTTGGTTTATACCATGTTTGACTTTAACAGGGGTATTACAGGGGGTTAGCAGGGGTATAACAGGGGGTTAATACCCTGTAAAAAGGGTACTGTCACCCTTTTAATTCCAAACATGGTGTAATCGGAGTTATACGCCTTATCGAAGTCGTTATAAACAAAAGCAAGAAATAAAGGGAATTTATCAGGGGTGTAGTGCACCCGGGGAATCAATCGGCAGGTAAGCCTTCACAATGCCGTGTAAGGCTTACCTGGCGATTCTGATTTAAAATTTTTCAGGGTATGTCATGGTTCCTGTTCAGGTCAAGCGACCCAGGTTAATCCAATTCTTTTAAATACCGGAGATACAACTGCACAGCTTCGCGTTTCTTATCTGTCAAATGGAAATTAAGATGCTGTGTCAGATATTTGGTATAATCAAAGCCCTCAAATTCTGGGAGACCGGCTATCACATCGGTTGCATGTTCAACACCATAGGCTAAAGCTTCATTAAATTGTTCCACAAAAGAGTCGGGAAGCTTTTTGTTACTTACCCATAAAGCAAAAGCAAAAGGTAATCCGGTGAAGTTAAACCACTCTTCCCCCAAATCATAAACATAGGGTACTGCATTCTTCTTACCGAAAGTACGATCCCCAATTAAAACATAGGCATCTGGCTCTATAGATTCATCAGTGACCAATTCTACATCCTTTTTCCAATAATTTTTAATCAATACACGTGCTAAACCATTTGACGTGCGCGATTGCTTATCCAAACGTAAAGTTTTTACCTCTTCAATAGGCTTATTGGCAAAAATAAAGACAGAATCGACAGCACCTTCTGTGCCGATACAAAAATCGGTATTAATATAATACTCGGGAAGACTTAATAAGGCAGCTGTCGGTATAATACCGATATCAGCTTGATCATCGATTACTTTCTGTGCACAGGCACTTGGATAATCAACGCTCAAGTCGATTTGCTCCATCACTTTCGATTTACGTATTCCATTCAAAAATGGATAAGTATTGGTATACGATACGGCAGAAACTCTAATTTTATTCATTTATCAATGCTTCTAAGTGTGCAGTATTGTAATGGTCCACAATCTCAAATTGACCATTATCATACAGCAATTTATATAAAGCAGTATTTGTATGCGGGAAATCATCCATATAACGGGCATCAACACCAGTCATTAGACAAAGCATAATCCGTAAAGCACGACCGTGCATACAGACTAATATGTTTTTTTCATCTGCCTGAGCGAGCATATGATCCAAGGCGACTTGTTGACGAGCCATCAATTCATGAGGAGACTCTCCGTTTTCAATACTGACATCCAATTCTCCATTGCGCCATGCTGCGACCAATTTTTCAAAACCAGTTAGCAACTCTGGTGTTTGTTCTTTTCCTTCATAAACTCCCCAGCTTATTTCATCCAAACCAACAAGCTGTTCCCAAGGTAAATCCAAATCAAGAAATCCTTGTACAGTTTGATGCGTACGCAATAAAGTGGAAGTATATATCTTATCAAAAGGCACTGTCTTATAGTGATCAAAGAAAGCCTGAGCTTGAGCTATGCCCATCTTGTTAAGGGGAGAATTAACACCCCGTCCCTGCACAATACCTTTCAAATTTAGATCAGTCTGTCCGTGTCGTATAAAATAAAATGTCTTTTTCAACGTGTGATATGATTATGAATTGACAACAGGTAATGCATAATAGCTTTTCTTTTGATCACCTTGATCAAAAACAAAATCATTATAATCAGTCACCACATTGTAGAGGGTATCTCTTTCTATCGGATGGCGTCCAACATTTTTTATCAGCTCGACAACCTCTTGTGTGGTCATCCCCGGTTTTTGCTCTTCTGCTCCCGCCATGCTATATATTTTTGTCGTATCATCCAGTGTTCCATCGATATCATCGACTCCAAAAGCCAAGGACAACTGGGCCGTATCTCTCGATATCATTGCCCAATACGCTTTAATATGATCAAAATTATCCATGTAAATTCGAGCGATCGCATAATTCCTTAGGTCTTCGATAACGGATACCTCGGGAATATGGGACATTTGGTTCTCCTTATTTCTAAATTTTAAAGGAATAAAGGTCTGAAAACCGCCAGTCTTATCCTGCAGCTGTCTCAAGCGTTCCATGTGATCTACACGATGCCAAAACTGCTCAATATGACCGTACAGCATCGTTGCATTAGTATGCATTCCCAGCTTATGCGCTTGCTCATGAATATCCAACCATTGTTCGGCAGTACATTTATCATGTGCAATCTGCTCTCTGATTTCTGGATGAAAAATCTCTGCCCCACCCCCTGGCATAGAATCCAAGCCGCAAGATTGCAAATACTTCAGGCCATCGTAATGGCTCAATTTTGCCTTCTTAAAAATATAGTAATACTCTACAGGTGTAAGTCCTTTAATATGCAACTCGGGGCGATGCGCCTTACATTTGCGAAAGAAATCGGCATAAAATTCGAGGTTTTGTTTAGGAACAACCCCTCCAGTGATATGAACCTCAGTAACAGCCTCATTGTCATATTTTTTGACAATATCCATCATGCTATCAACTTCCATCTCCCAACCTTCTGCCCGTTCTTTTATTAAGCGGGAATACGAACAGAACTTACAGTCATAGACACAAACATTAGTCGGCTCAATGTGAAAATTACGATTGAAGAATGTATGATCTCCATGGCGTTTCTCACGAATATAGTTAGCAAGCACACCAAGATAGCCTAGCTCACCTTTTTCATATAAAAGCACTCCTTCCTCAAAAGTGATACGCTCCTCTCGCAAAACTTTCTCCGCTATATCTCTCAACTCGACAGCTAAATTCTTATCGTTAATCAAGAAATTCAATTTATCTATTGCGTTCATTAAATGTATCTCCTATCTTAAATCAAATGTACCGAAAAGGCAACAAAAGTTATAATAAAAAATGTGACAACAACTAATTTGACAAACCTCTTAGAAAAGAAAGCTAATCTGTAAATTGTTGCATCTCGATTAATTTGCGGTATAATCCTTCACGTTGTATCAGCTCACTATGGCTACCTACTTCTACAATCTTTCCAGCTTCAATTACCACAATTATATCCGCATTCTGAATGGTACTTAAGCGATGGGCAATGACAACCGTTGTTCTATTGTCCATTAATTTATATAAGGAGTCCTGTACCAATTTTTCAGATTCGGTATCTAGCGCAGAAGTCGCCTCATCAAGAAGCATGATCGGTGGATTTTTTAAGACAGCCCGTGCGATACAGATCCGCTGGCGTTGGCCACCCGATAATTTACCGCCCCGATCACCAATGTTGGTCTGATAGCCATGTTCTGTTTTCAAAATAAATTCATGCGCATTGGCAATCCGTGCAGCGGCTTCAACCTCTTCCTGGCTGGCAGAAAGATTAGCAAATGCTATATTATTGAAAATCGTATCATTAAACAAAATAGACTCCTGATTGACGACACCGATCATGTCCCGTAAAGAATCCTGGTTTAAATCCCGTAAATCAGTACCATCAAACAAAATTTGCCCTCCAGTGACGTCCATAAATCTCGGGATCAAATCAACCAAAGTTGATTTCCCTCCACCTGATGGCCCTACCAATGCAACAACCTTCCCTTTTTCTATCGTCAAATCGATGTTCTGGAGAATCTCTTTATCTTTGCTATACGAAAAATTGACCTGGTTAAATACGATATTCTTCTCAAAGCTTTTCACAAGCTTCGCGTCGGCGCGATCTTTCACTTCCGTCCGTTCATCGATCAGTTCCAATACGCGTTCGCCCGCAGCAAGACCATTATGAATACCGCTAAAAGAATCTGTTAGCGCCTTTGCCGGACGCATTACCTGTGAAAAAATAGCGATATAGGCAATAAATGCGGGAGCAGTTAAGCTCTGGTCACCTGAAAGCACCAAATGACCGCCATACAATAGAATAATAGCCACCATAATTACCCCCAGCAATTCGGAAACAGGTGAACTTAACTGTTGTCTTTTGGCCATGGAACGGCCAATATTTGCGTAACGCTCGTTCTCATTATGAAACCTGTTCTTAATAAAGGAGACTGCATTGAAAGCTTTGATAATCTTAATCCCAGACAATGCTTCGTCCAAATAGGAAATCATATTTCCATACGACTCCTGTGCTGCATGCGCTTGACTTTTGAGATTCTTAACGATTCTTGCGATAAAAAATGCAGAGACGGGAATGACCAAGAGTGAAAAGAATGTCAATTGTGCAGAGATATTAAAAAGCATCACAATATAGGCGATCAATTGCAGGGGTTCCTTAAAAACCACCTGTAAAGTGCCCGTCACAGAATACTGCACGACTTGTACATCGGACGCAACTTTAGAAACAATATCTCCTTTTCGCTGCCCCGTAAAATAGCCAACATGCAGATCCATTACACTATCAAATACTGCTCTACGCAATTTGAGCAAAGTATGAATACGGAAATTCTCCATAATACGCTGACAGAAATAACGAAACAGATTACTGATAAATACGGAGCTCACAATTGCAATACAGACCCTTTGCAATGCGCCATAGGCACCAAACTGCTCATTTGCTACCGATGCATAGTAATTGAACCAACCTAAAATATCTGTATACGTTTCAGGTTTCACGACTTCAACAGCAGCTTCACAAGCTTCTTTTCCTGTTTTAAAAAGTGTATGGAGTAATGGAGCAAGCAATGCTAAATTCAAAGTGCTAAATATAACCGTGATCAGCGTGCAAATTACATAGGGGATTGCAAATTTCTCAATGGGTTTAGCAAACGATAAGAGCCTAAAATATGTTTTCATTTATTTTGAACTAAGACAAATTACCTTTATACGAAAAGTCATTCGTCGGTCTCTCCTCTACCTTTCAGATTTTTGACGAGGAAATTGAACAAAAATAACAAATTAATCAAGAAAAGCACATATCCTGGTAAGGGACTATAAAATTGTTGCATCTCAAGACTAAAGCATTCAGCTTGTTCAGCTTGAAAAATCGATAAAAAAATCTCCTTTTATATAGATAATTCCCTAATTTAGCCTTATTCAAATACCAAATTTATTAAAATAAAATGCAAATAGACGTTGCCAAAAGATTGCAGCATACTGAAGAATATTATTTCTCCAAAAAATTAAGAGAAATAGATGAGTTAAACAAGCAGGGTGCGCGTGTAATCAACCTAGGAATTGGAAGTCCAGACTTGCCCCCACACCCGGAGGTGATCGAGACATTAAATACGAATGCCCAACTTCCAAATGTGCATGGCTATCAAAATTATAAAGGCGCCCCCGCCCTACGACAAGCCGTTGCAGATTGGTATCAACGTTATTATAACGCGACTTTTAATCCCAATACAGAAATATTACCCTTAATAGGATCAAAGGAAGGTATTGTGCACATCTGTATGACCTATCTTCAGGAAGGAGACCAAGCACTTATACCCAATCCTGGCTACCCAGCTTATGCTGCTGCAGTGAGATTGAGTGGTGCTGAAGCGATCACCTATAATCTTACACAAGAGAAAAATTGGCTTATTGATCTAAATGAGCTCAAAAAACAAGACTTGTCAAAGGTTAGACTGATGTGGATAAACTATCCTCATATGCCAACAGGTGCCTCGGCACCCGATGCATTTTATCAAGAGCTGATTCAATTTGCCAAAGAGCATAATATCCTGATTTGCCACGATAATCCGTATAGCTTTATTTTGACAGATACGCCAAGAAGCATTATGAGTATCCCTGGCGCGAAAGATGTAGCCATTGAGTTGAATTCGCTGAGCAAGTCTTCCAATATGGCGGGATGGCGAATTGGTGTGCTCGTGGGTGCCGAAGAACGTATAAACCAAGTACTCCGTTTCAAAAGCAACATGGATTCAGGTATGTTTTTACCTGTTCAGCTAGCTGCGGCAAAAGCCTTACAACTTGATGCCTCCTGGTATGCTGATCTAAACAAAATTTATGCTGAAAGACGTCAACAGGTGTATGAAATTATGGATTTGCTGGACTGTTCTTATCAAAAGGACCAAGTAGGTCTATTTGTATGGGCACGCATCCCTGAAAAATACAAGGATGGTTATGCCCTAAGCGATGCTGTTTTGGACAAGTCACGGGTATTTATTACACCGGGTGGAATTTTCGGAGACAAAGGCGATCAATATATACGCATCAGTCTCTGTGCCACAGTAGAGGTACTCAAAGAATCAATCCAGCGCATTAAAGATAATTTCTAAGACATTCGATATCGGGGCAGCTTAACTGCTTTGAAATTATCGATAGAATAATTGATCGACAAACAACCAGGGTATAAAGCGTTCGGTGTATAACATTTGAACAAAAATACGCTTAATATAATTGTTTACATATGAACATTGCCATTGTAGGCGTAGGCTTGATCGGCGGCTCAGTCGCCATTCGCCTAAAAGAAACAAAATTCTGCGACAAAATTATCGGTGTAGATAAGAGTCAAAAGAACTTAGATAAAGCGATGCACATCGGCTTCATTGACGAAACAGCAAGCTTAGAAGATGCGATTAAGAGCTGTAAAGTATTGGTGCTCACAATTCCTGTCGATGCCATTTTACATGTTGTTCCTCAAATCTTGGATCTGGTTACAGATCAGGTCGTCATTGACATGGGATCGACAAAAACAAATATTCTCAACAAAATCAAGGATCACCCTAACCGGGGGCGTTACGTTGCAGCCCATCCCATGGCCGGCACCGAGTATTCGGGGCCTGAGGCTGCAATACCGGGCTTATTCAAAAGCAAGATGATGGTCTATGTCGAAGCATTTAAAACTGATGAGGATGCTTTCGAGATCGCCGATGCCATCACCGACCAATTGGAGATGCGCAGCTGTTTTATGAATGCGGACGAACATGATGTACACACTGCTTATGTATCACACATCTCTCACCTAACCTCTTTCGCCCTCGCCTTAACGGTATTGGAAAAAGAGAAATCTCAGGGACGTATCTTTGAGCTGGCAGGATCGGGATTTGAATCTACAGTACGCCTGGCCAAAAGTTCGCCCGATATGTGGACACCTATTTTCAAGCAAAATCGCGAAAATGTACTCGAAGTACTCGAAGAACATATCAAGCAGCTTCAATCCCTGCACGATTCTATTGCCACGGAGGATTATGACAAATTGCACAAACTTATTACCCGTTCCAATAAGATAAAAAGGATCATTAAATAAAGGGTGCTCTAGTTAAAGCAGTAGATAAAAAAAGTCCACTTTTTGGTGGACTTTTTTTATTCATCTTCCAATTCATTGAATTTATCCAGGTCGGCTTTTGCCCCGATAGGATCTCCCAATTTTTCGCGAATTGCTGCGCGATATGAATACAAATCAGAATAATATGGATTCAAATCGATCGCTTTCGAGTAATCTGCCAGTGCGCCTGGTAAATCCTCCAACTTTTCATTCAAATCGGCTCGTAATGAATACACATAAAAATCTTCCGGATTGAGCGTAACAAGGCGGTCAAAATCCAATAATGCTTCCTCAAAATTTCCCAACCGCTCAAACAAAGATGCCCTTTCTTCGTATACGATCGATGAATCACGATCTATTTCCTCCGCTTTGGCATAGTCTTCCAGCGCACTTTGGTAATTACGATAGGATTCAAACACTTTAGCGCGAAATATATAGGCGGCAGAACGATTCTCATCAAGAGCAATAGCCTGATTGAAATCAGACAATGCCAATTCAAAACAGGTCAATTTCAGATACAAACTTCCTCTAAAAACAAACAGGTTGCTATCCTTGTTATCGGATTCCGCAATAGCAGCAGAATAAAGACCGATTGCTTTTAGATAGCTATAGCAATGAACATATTCAAGTCCCAATGAATTTATTTCGTCAGTACTCAGCTGCTTTGGCTTCGATTCCAGCTCTTGAATAACCAAATTATCGGCCTCAAAGTAAGTGAGTTCAGCTTGATTCTCCGCCCATTCCAATACACTATGGTAATTAAAATCCAGTCTCTTGGCAATCTGATAATCATAGAAAGCACCTTCGTCTTCATCGATGAGTCGATAAACTAAACAACGGCTCGCATAAAAAAATGGCTCCTCTTTATACTGTTCGATTGCGCTTGTAAACGTTGCAATAGCTTGGTCATATGCCGCTATTTTAAAATAATAAAGCCCCAAATAGCTATAGGCAAGTGCATGATTGGTCAAAGCAATCGCCTGCTCAAGTAAAGCGACAGGATTGCCATCGCCACTGATTCCGACATTAAATCCTTCCAATGTAGATCTAATCGCGCTCTGTTGGACGGTATCTAGCCAATTAGCGGAAAAAGATGAACTCGCTTCCGGAAAAAATGATGAAATAGGTAAAAAAGAAAACTTAGCAAGAAGTACGGGTACTGGCAGTGTAAAATCTGATTCCACAAAAGTATTATTTTGTAGAATAACAGCTAGATTTGAAAACATATGCTTCATACCCAAAACTAAGCTAAATTTCATTACAAAAGAAATCTAACGGGAGATCAAGTATTATAATCGGGTATTCTTATCAACTAATTTCACCTGTCAGGTATAAGTATTTATAACGGACAATATCCCTCGAATTTGTAAATTTGATTAATTTTTCCTTTTTGAAAACATAATTGGAAACCTTCTCTTCCATCAAACGCAGGAACTCAACAAATTCAGCAAAAAAGTCTTGACGTTCTCCTGGTGTAAACTGGCTGTTTTTTACAATCCAAAAGAATTGCTCTTCATTTACATGGAAAGATACCTCATTCTTCTTTTCTTTTCGAAAAATGAAGATTGGGTCATTTTCTTGGTTAATAAATAAAGCAAAGCCTGTATTTCCACCATCCAAATTAACAACAAAAGCAGAAAAATGGACAGTACCGATCTGTAAATTTTCCAGACAAATTAATTTATGCAACATCAGGTTGACAATTAGATCACCTAAAATTATTAAGTTTTTATTAAAAAACAAAAAAAGGCCCACAAAATAATTGTGGGCCTTTTGTATTCGACGTAAATCTTATTAGAATGTAAATTTCACAGATGCATTCCAGGTTCTGCCTTGTCCGATCAACACAAAATTAGACGTGTCAATACCGTTCCAGCTGTTATTTACATCAGTAACTAAATTACTCGAAGTAGCTTCCGAAATATAGAACTTATTCAACACATTGTTCATGTTGACACGGAAACTCATGCTGTTCTTATCACTTACTTTGACATTGTAAGAAAGACCGGCATCCAAAAGATTGAAAGACGGTAATTTCATATAGCGTCCATAAGTTTGGCCATCTATTACTTCTCTACGATAATTCGATGCATACAAACGCTCATAGTATCTGTAGTTTGCGTCAACAGACAAACCCTTAAATACTTTATATTTAGCACCAAATCCATAAGAAGTTTGCGCTGCGTTACCAACATGTTCACCGGTTAAGTTAACCTGAGAACGTCCCAATTCGACGCGGTTATCGTTACGTATAACAGAGTTTACTGCACCATCGTATTTCCAGTCACCTATCGATAAAAACCCTGTTAGGCTTAATTTTTCGATTGGGCGGGCCTCAAAATCAACTTCTACCCCTCTATGCACCTGTTTTACACCGTAATTAGTTGTATATAAATAGGCACCTTCGACCAAAATACCAGGATCATTTGTTGGATTGTATTTTTTCACATCATCTGCCGTCGCCAAACTCGAACTACCCGTAACACGGTTTTCCCAAGTTGTGCGGTAAACATTCACATTCACATCCAAGAATCGAGAAGCAAATTTATAACCAGCCTCTAAACCAAGGATTTTTTCATTTTCAGCATTTTCATTAATATCATTTGCAAAATTCATGAAAATATTGTTTTGATAAGGCTGACGGGAATAGTACCCCGCATTACCAAAAACACTATGATGTCCCAATGTATAACTTACACCACCCTTCGTATTGTAGCCAAAGTTGTTTACGTCTTTAGAATCCTCATTACCTGGCGTGTATTGAAAATAATCAGAACGTTTGTTTTGTTGTTCGGAAACCGATCCTTGGAAAAACGCTGTAAAGCCATTTTTCGCATATTCCAATTGACCGAACAGACCTCCGTAACGGATGTATTGATTGTAATCCCAAGCTAAACGATCTTCACGTGAATCAGGCTTACTTGAGAAAGCTTTCCAAGGGTTCGTTGAGTATGTATTGGTAACCAATGGCTTATTAGGAAAATTAACATTACCGCCTAATACAACACCATTTGTATTTCCAAGTGGATCAGTCAATTTACGATAGTGTGTACCTTTATAGTCCCTTACATCAAAACCGACATTGAAATTCAAGGATTCTGAAAGTTTACGGTTATAGTTAGAAACTATACCAAACCATTGGTGATTGTTCACATCAGCAGCTAAATATTTGCCTGTATTATATTTATCACTTCTTAGCGATTGGCCACCCCCAGCAGCTAACGATGCGTAAACGACAGTTGACAAAGATGATTTATCATCAATCGTCCAGTCCCAGTTCAAGTTGGCTACTGGCTTATGATAAAAGTTCTTTTGTGCATTCATCATCACGCCGTTTGCATCCTTATAATTGTCGTTATAACGTCTGCCATTAGCGAGATAGTTAGACAATTTTGAGGTATAGCCTTGGTTGTGCCATTGTGGTGCACCCGTTACCATAAAGTTCAGGTTGTGCTTTTCATTCGCTTTATATCCAACAGACAAGAAATAACTTTGTCCAGCACCTTCTGTATGATCCATATAACCGTTACCTGACCACTGTGTAAACATAGCCGAAACAGCAAAACCGTTTTTCATCAGACCGGTATTGTAACCTACCGTTGCCTTCATAAACATATCGTTACCAACAGTGGTACGAACAAAACCACCCTCTTTCATTGCAGTGGATTGTGTCACGTAATTTACGGTTCCGCCGACAGATGAAATCGCTAATTTAGACGATCCCAAACCACGTTGAATCTGCACTAAAGAGGCAATATCTGTAAGTCCCGACCAATTTGACCAATATACACTTCCATTGTCCATACCATTGATAGGCTGACCGTTCAACAAAAATGCTGTATTGGACTGATCAAAACCACGTGTTGTCATAGAAGACTCACCAAAACCTTTTGCCTGACCAGTGATATAAACCGAAGGGGTATTAGCTAATGCTGAAGTAATATCCTGTGCTCCTACCCGTTCCTCTAAATCCTGCTTACGGATCGTCGAAACGGCAATCGGTGTCTTTCTTCCTGCCGCAATATCGATAACCCCATGACCGACAACAACAACCTCATCCAAATTTGTTGAAGATCCAGCCGTAAAAATTGGATTGATATTCAACGATTCCCCCGATTTCAGCATGATGTTTTCGAAAACAACAGGCGTTTCGCCAATGTAAGTTACCTCTACTTTGTAGGGGCCTCCTTCTTGAAGATTTGAAATTTGAAATTTTCCTTGGGCATCGGCTGAGCCACTTACTACTTGTCCACTTGGGATGTGGGTAATTTTAATGGTTGCTCCTTTAACCGTTTGTCCAGTAGCTTCTTTGACAACTCCTGAAACCGAACCAGTATTTGCTGTTTGACCTTGAACGGCACTATAACTAGCAAAAACAAGGGCAAAAAAAAGTAAAGACTTTTTCATGTTAGATGTGATTGTTTTGTTTTTGTGCCGCAAAATTAGGAATTGATTGTCTTTTTAACTAATTTTAACAATACCAATATGATGCAGTATCTCTATATAGAAAGAATAAATTTTAATCTTCCACAGAAAAACAGCAAATTTCAGCAAAAAGAGGCAATAAAAATACAGCATACATAAAATAAATACAATACATCCATCCTATTCATGAAAAAACATCAAAAATAGTCAGAATAATATTTTGTCTGTTTTGAATAAATCAAAACTTATCAATTTTACGATTTTTATGAATTGCATACAAGATTTTATAGCTTATCCCCATGCGGTGCTAAAAATTGTTTCTTTCAATCCGTCGTTTCCACCTACCTCCTTTTCTTCCCACAACAGCTGAAATAAGCCTATAAATAATTAACTTTAACTAATTTAAAAAATATGTTATCCATAGAACAAGCTTATACAGGCATTCTTGAACCGGAATTAATCGCTGAAATAGCGGAAAACGCGCATATAAAAACGTTCCGTGAAGGTGATCTCATCATTGATACCAATCAATATATCAAGGCGATGCCTCTCCTCTTGGATGGGGCAATAAAAATTGTCCGGGAGGATGAAGATAAAGGCGAATTGTTGCTCTACTATCTGGAAAAAGGTCAAACCTGTACAATGTCGATAGCCTGTTGCCTCGGGAATAAAAAAAGTGAAATTCGTGCGCTCGCAGAAAAAACAACGACTGTAGCCATGATTCCAAATGAGCTTGTCAACCTTTGGATGGGAAAATACCCTTCCTGGCGAAATTTCATCATATCAAGCTATTCAAGCCGTATGGACGAAATGTTACAAGCTGTTGATAGTCTAGCTTTTTCCAATATGGAAGAACGCATCATCAACTATTTAAAAGCCAAAGTGAAGCTGAATGACGACCGAATACTCACCCTTACGCATCAGGATATCGCTTCCGATTTAAATACATCCCGAGTCGTTGTCTCCCGAATTTTAAAAAAACTGGAACAGGAAGATAAAATAGTGCTGCTACGTAACGAAATTAGGGTATTGGTGGAATGAGCAAAACATTTGTATCTTTAGTTATACGTAAATTTCAAGAGCAATTAATGTAATTTTTAGATGAAGATAGAAAAATTAGGATTTATAGGATTAGGAAACATGGGGTATCCCATGGCTAAAAATCTAGAAAAAGCAGGATTCCCCCTTTCTGTTTACAATAGAAACAAGGCTAAAGCAGCAGGCTTTGAAGAGCAATCAATTATCAGAGAAGATATAGGTGAATTAGTCGATCATAGCGATATTATATTCTCCATGCTCACAAATGATGAAGCGGTCAACGAAGTTTATGAAAAAATCCTCCAAAGGGAGATCAAGGGCAAATTATTTGTCGATATGAGTACAATATCTCGTGAACGCTGTATTTCAATAGCCACTAAGCTAAAAGAAAAAGGCGCTGCTTTTATCGATGCTCCCGTTGCCGGCAGTACCAAACCAGCGACTGAGGGTACACTTATTATTATGGTGGGTGGTGATCCCGAAGACCTTCATCGCGCCCGACCATACCTCGAGCAGATGGGAAAATCGATCAAACATCTCGGCGCAAATGGCCAGGGAATCGCAGCCAAACTTGCGATCAACTATTTCCTTTCGACGATCTACCAAGGTCTCGCGGAGACGATCCTATTTTCAGATAAACTGGGAATTCAACGAAGCGATATGCTCGAAATCATCAACGATAGTGCCAGCGGCAGTGGGGCAACAAAAGTGAAAACACCATTATTGGTGGAAGAAAACTACAGTCCTGCATTCGCGCTAGACCTTATGCTGAAAGATATTCGACTGGCTCAACAAGCCGGTGCTGACTATCCCCTCCTCAAGACCTTACTCGAAACCTACGGGAAAGCACAGGATCAAGGTCTCGGACAGCTCGATGTCATTGGTATCATTGAATCCATCAAGTCGTAGCTTCAGGTTGGCGATAGTGAAAAAAATGTACATTGAAAATTATATTTAGTTGAGATGGACTCCAAATTAGGTTCATTTCTGATCACACAAAATAATAAGCGGAACAAATTATTTACAGATGAAAACAGTTATGACACTATTGGTGCTTACTATGGTCACCATGACTACGCAGGCCCAACAATTAAAACAGGTTTCTTACCAGGATGGTGAACAAAAACTCAATGGCATAGTAACCGCCAATAGGGCAAAAAAAGGCCCTGCTGTCTTAATTCTTCCGGCATGGAAGGGAATTGACAACGAAGCGAAACAAGCTGCATTGCTTCTTGAAAAAGAAGGTTACATCGCGTTCATTGCCGACATCTACGGTGAAGGAAATATTCCCTCGGACAACACCGCAGCTTCGAAAATTGCCGGTCACTACAAGACAGACTATAAAGCTTATCAGCATCGCATAATGCTCGCATTGGAACAACTGAAAAAAGAGGGTGCGGATCCGACGAAAATTGCTGTCATCGGCTATTGTTTTGGAGGTTCAGGAGCCTTAGAAGCAGCGAGAGCCGGCTTCCCCGTCAATGCAGTGATCAGTATCCACGGAGGCCTATCCAAAGCTGCCGACAGACCCAATGGTTCGATCAAAACAAAAGTACTCGTTGAGCACCCAGCAGCCGATAAAAGCGTATCAAAAGAAGATTACGATGGGTTGGTCAAGGAATTAAATGAAGGAAAAGCAGACTGGCAAATAATTACCTACGCAAATTCGGGACATACGTTTACGAATCCCGAGTCAGCCGAATATAACCCCGTAATGGCTAAACGTGCCTGGGAGCACACCTTATTATTTTTGAAAGAAGTATTAAATTAAATAGCAAAGTCAACAACAGCAATATCGACCCAAATGAATTATAACGCGAAACTGCACATTTATCCGATTATCATTCAGTTGTTGATATTGCTGTTATATAGTCCCAGCGCAGCATCGCAAACAGTAAAATCGCTAACAATAGCTAGCCCAACGCATGCAGTTCTTTTTCTAACCAATGAGTCCGATAAATCAACTGATTTTATCATGCGTCTACACGAAAAAAATGCTGCTGAGATTTTCAAATTAGTACCTTATAGCACAACAAAGTTACTGGTCACAAAAACCGATGCAAAAAAACTCACATTCATCGTTAAAAATCACCAGTGGACCATCGACGTATTGTCATTGAAGCAACGTCATGCCATGATCTTGTTTGATGGATTAGCCAAACCCAAGATCATATACGATAGTAATACCTATCTGGCAGCAGCCAAACCGATATTAAACACCAGCACACAAATTGCGTCAAAGAAAGCTTCTGCACAATATAATGCCTCACATTTCTTTGACTCAATCGCACAAGTTCAATTTATTCCATCCGGGCAATATGCAGCGGCTATTATCGCAAATTCCGCTCTTCCTCTTTATTACAGTCAGCGTAAAAATAAATGTGACGGCACTTATGTAATGCAGCAGTTTTCGGACGAAAATGCGGTGCAATCCGGTGCAATTATGACGACTGTATATGAAGAAGGCAAAGAGATCACATCGAACAATCTTTCCGGGGGAAATAATTATTACAACAAAAGATGCTATAATCAATTCGGACTTATCGACTCCATACAGTACCTTCGAAATAGTAAGTGGAGCAGCAGTACAATTTACCGGTATCTCCCAAATACCATTGTTTCCTACGATCCTACATTTGAATCGGCGATGATTTATCACTTGAACAGTAAACTCCAGGTTATAAAAAGTGAATCCATTCATTTTGTCTATCAACGGAGAGACTGGACCATTTACACTTATGATCAACAGAATCGAATTACTGAAGAGATTTCGGGCAGAAATGATCAAAGAGAAAGTCGCGTCCGCTATCAATATGATAGTCCGGAAACAAGTGACTACTCGCTGCGCCAAACCTTCGATCAAAGCGATCGACTGACAGCCGAAATCAAGCGATCGTACCGAGCCAACGAAACGATTGATGAGTTTTATTATGAGGGTGTATTACAACAAAAATCTATTGTAAAAGATCTCGGAAACTGTGCCTACGAAAGCTTGATCTATAACAAAGAGGGAAAGTTAACAGCGAAATATATACAGGCAAAGAAAACCAACTAAACGAACTGAAAAACTGCACTAAGCTCAGACAATAAGATTCTTGATTTTGACAAAAAAATATTCGACGAAATTCGGCAAAAAACACATTTCTGCACTAATTTTGATAGCGATACATAAACGTCAAATTGAGAAAAAGAAAACTGATCAGTCAACTTCATCCCATACTCTATTTTATTGCAGTATGGGCGAGAAGAGTGCAGCGCAAAGCCGTTTGGCTATTTGATAATAAGAAATACAGCACAGCTAAATCAACTGAAAAACTTCCCTTTCGTATTAAAAAGCATCAGTCTGTCTTATTAAAAAAACTAGGCGAAAATAATATGCAATTGCAGATTAACAAAGTTACCAACCTGAAAATTGCAGCAGCACAGATTAATAGCATTCTGATCAGACCGAAGGAAACCTTTTCATTTTGTAAACTCGTTGGACTACCCACTGTAAAAAAAGGATATCTGCCCGGCATGGAGTTATCCTTTGGTGAAGCAAGAGCGGGTATTGGCGGTGGAATCTGTCAAATATCCAACCTCATCCATTGGCTTGTTATCCATAGTCCACTCACCGTCAATGAACGTTATCACCACTCTTTTGATCCATTTCCGGACGATGGCCGTGTTTTGCCATTCGGTAGTGGAGCTACCGTCTTTTATAATTACCGCGACTATCAATTCACCAACAACACGCCTTACACCTTTCAAATAAATCTCTGGTTCACAGACAAATGTTTAGAGGGCGAATTAAGAATTGATCAAGAACTGGATTTTGCGTACCATGTCGTTGAAAAAGAACATCAATTTCTTAAAATAGACAATCAGTTCTTTCGGAAAAATGAGATTTGGCGCGAGAAATTTTTAAAGTTTCAGGGTGGAAAGATTTTGGAAACCGAACTTTTGACCAAAAATTTTGCCCGGGTTACCTATCCCCCTGTTGAATACATTGAAATTAGTGCCGATCAAAATCCGGCCGATTAATTCAACAAGCTAATGATCGAAAAATGACGGATATGAAAAGTCCTCTTTTTTGTTTAAGTTTGGTCTGGCTTTGGGGGTATTCTGTATAGAATTGAGATAGTCCCTTTGAACCTGATTCGGTTTATACCGGCGTAGGGAAAAGCAAAAATCCACTGTACAGCATACTCCTTTACTGCACAGGCTATCGCTCTTCTTCCCTCCAAGGCCGCACAGTATATCTTAGCATATGTAAAAAAATGGAAGATTCAATTATCAATTTATTAGAGCAGCTGAGGGTCGAAAAACCCCTTGTACACAACATCACAAACCTAGTCGTGATGAACAATACTGCCAACGCACTTTTAGCCCTAGGAGCGTCCCCTGTGATGGTACACAGCCCATTAGAAGTACGCGAGGTTGTCGATATTGCACAAGCTCTTGTCATTAATATCGGCACCTTGAGTGAAGATACTGCCGAAGCTATGCTGGTTGCTACCGAACATGCCAATACCATTGGACGGCCATGGGTACTTGATCCTGTTGGTGCTGGGATATCAGCATTCCGCAATGATTTATTATCCAATCTACTGGATCTCAAACCCACGGTTATTCGTGGAAATGCATCAGAAATCATGACGCTGTACAATTTCAACCAACCGAACACAAAGGGAGTCGACAGCACGACAGCGAGTAAAGATGCCCTCCGATTTGGCCAATTATTGCAAGAGCAAACCGGCTCCATTATCTGTATTTCTGGAGAAGTAGACTATATCCTTTCACAGCAATACCGGGTTGAAGTTTTTAATGGCAACCCTTTAATGACACAGGTAACTGGACTTGGCTGTAGTGCTACTGCGCTTATTGGTGCATTTCTAGGTGTTACAGACCAATATTTTGAAGCAGCTGTTGCCGGTGTATCCATTTTGAGCTTAGCGGGAGAACTCGCTGCCCAAACAGCAGCTGGACCGGGCACCCTGCAATTGAATCTCTATGATGAACTCTATCAGCTCAATGCAGAACGTCTAAAATCAAAGCTCAAGATCAAACGCTATGCGCATTAATCCGCTTTTTCCCTACCCTTTATATTTGGTAATTTCTGAGCGGGACTGTTATCCTCAAAATTGGCTCAATGTTGCCGAAGAAGCCATTATTGGCGGAGTCGATCTTATACAATTGCGCGAAAAGGCTGACGATCCGGCCACATTTTTGGATAAAGCCATCCGTTTGAAAAAACTGACCGATCATTATGGTATTCCGCTCGTGATCAATGATGCCGTAGCAATCGCTGCCCAAATCGAGGCATGGGGAGTACATGTGGGTCAAAATGATTTGCAGCCGCTCGCTATTCGCGAAAAATATGGTGATAAATTAACCATAGGCTGGTCCATAGAAGACATGCAACAACTGGAAAGTGAACAAATGTACACCGTCGACCACCTTGGTGTAAGCCCCATTTTTTCTACGAAAACAAAAGTAGATACGGTTACTGAATGGGGAATTGCGGGTTTAAAACAACTTCGGAGTAGGACGGAAAAACCATTGATCGCTATCGGAAGGATGAATTTACAAACAGCAGAAGAGACCTGGAATGCCGGTGCAGACTCCATTGCAGTCGTTTCGGCCATATGCCAAAGTCAAGATCCCAGAGCTGCCAGTGCACAACTAAAAGAACTATTAAAATGACAAAAGATAAAAAATACCGCGTCCCTACCGTACTCAGCATTGCGGGGTTCGATGGTAGCGGTGGTGCAGGTATACAAGCAGATACCAAAACCATATCTGCATTAGGTTGTTATGCCATGAATGTGTTAACTGCCTTACCCGTTCAGAACACACAAGGTGTAAGACGTATTTATGAAATTCCTACAGCAGCCGTCCAGGACCAATTGGATGCTATTTTTGACGATATCTATCCCGATGCAATCAAAATAGGAATGGTACACAATATTGAACTTGTGGAGCTTATTAGCAGCTATTTAAAAGAATATAAAGGGCCTATCGTATTTGATCCAGTCATGGTCTCGACCAGCGGGCACAAGCTCATTCACGATGATACAATTCAGGCCTGCATAGAACTTCTTTTTCCTTTAGCAACGCTGATTACACCAAATTTAGACGAGGTAAGTGTTTTAGTAGACGAAGTTATTGACAATGTCGAGAAGATGAAAAAAGCGGGAAATAGCCTATTGGCGAAAGGTTGTCAATCCGTTTTGATTAAAGGCGGGCATCTCCAAAGTCAAGAATTAACATCCCTGTTGTTCCAGCACAAGAATCCACCAATTGAATTCAAATCTCAAAAAATTAACAGCAAAAATACACATGGTTCCGGTTGTTCGCTTTCTTCAGCAATTGCGAGCCATTTGGCACAAGGCGTTGGTCTCGAGAGCGCGGTTGAATTCGCATTGGCCTATATACACGCAGCAATAGCTGGTAGCAAAGACCTCGTCATTGGCAAAGGAAATGGGCCATTAAATCACTTCCATAATCCGATTAAACTTATTCAATATGAACTGGACTGATCATGCCTGGGAATCCATAACAGCTATTTATTCTGATATACTTACTATGCCATTTATTGTTCAGCTTAGTGATGGTAGTCTTCCCCTGGATAAATTTCAATTTTACATGCAGCAGGATGCTTTCTATTTAGAAGAATTTGGCCGTGTGCTCGCCTTTATAGGTGCAAAAAGTGCGGATAACCAACAAGCATTGGACTATTTCGAATTTGGTCGCAATGCGCTTCTTGTTGAACGGGCATTACACGAAAATTACTTTCGGGAATTTGGTTTAAGTCCTGCCGACAAGAGCAACAAAATCGAACCAACCTGCCATCATTATGTCCATTTTCTTAAAAGCGTAGCCGCTTTCGAGAGCATTGAGGTCGCTATGGCGGCAACACTCCCCTGTTTTTGGATTTATAAGGAGGTCGGAGATCACATTGTATCGACAGCAAATACACAGGGAAATCCCTATTCCAAATGGATAGAAACCTATAGCGGTGAGGATTTTGCACAGGGCGTTATCAAGGCGAAAAACTACGTTGACAAAATTGCTGCAGAAACTACTGCAACAAAACGGGAGAAGATGCGACAAGTATTTATAACAGCTTCCCAATTAGAGTATCAATTCTGGTTAGCAGCCTACAAACGAAGGGTATGGTAAACAAACTATTGTCCGATACCGAACAGTTGATGTTCAAAAATGAGCATTAACGAAAATAGCACTCAGGAACAAAACTAGTGTTAATCAGTATTTTAAACGGATTTAAAGTTTTGGCATTACTATTATACTATAGGTGGCAGTTAACAATAGAGCGTGTGCATAAGCACATAAGAAACGATAAAAAGGGAAATTAAAATGAAACTTTCAGTAACAATAAATTTAAATTAATAATAGAAAAATAATGAAAAGAATCTTAACCATTGCCTTTATTTCATTTTTATATGTAGCTCAGGCACAAGAACGCGAAACACGCAAGATCACTGCTCCAGATGGCATTTCATCGGCAACTTCATTACGTGTAGATTATATTCACTCTAATCGCAACGAGGTTGTTGTTGAAGCAGATAATCCGGAGCATTTATCCCTTATCGAAACGACTGTAAAAAACGGTACACTCTATGTACAGTATAAAAGAAACAGTTCTGTCAGAAATGCGAGAAACAATCGCGTAACTGTTTACTCAAGCAAGATACCAACACGTTTTTCGGCATCTTCTAGCAGTTCAATTCATACCGATGAAACAATTAAGGCCGATAAAATTTCTGTTGACGTATCTTCTTCAGCAAGCATATCCCTTAAAAGATTAATTGCGGATGATATAAGCCTTTCAACAAGTTCTTCGAGTAGTTTAACAACGAATGTGAGCAGTAAAAATTTGCAGGTATCTGCAAGTAGTTCGTCCAGCCAAGACATTTCGGGAAGTGCTTCAAATTTAAATTTGAACACCAACTCATCGGCATCGGTTGATATGAGCCGTTTCTCAACAACAAATGCCCAAATACAAGCGAATTCGTCTGCAAATGTAACGCTCAGCGTGAAAGAAAACTTACAGGGAAAGGTTTCTACATCTGCCAGAATTGCGTTAAAAAATCAACCAAAAAATGTCCAAGTTGACAAATCAACTAGCGGCAGAGTAGTACTATAATTTTTAGTGTGGTCTTTAATAAAGACTGTTTGTTTATGTTTAATGTTTAGTTAGCTTAAAGGTGATACATACCCCAGTATCACCTTTGCTTTTATCAACCTTTTTGCTCACACTTCTCCTTCTCCTTCTCCTTCT
>NZ_DDGR01000019.1:127567-239588 GCF_002337775.1 Sphingobacterium sp. UBA1897 | reverse complement strand
TCTCCTTCTCCTTCTCCTTCTAAATTTACACATTAATCACTTCAAAAAGCTGTATCAGGAAATTAGTGAGATCGATAACACCACCAGATTTCTGCTCAAAAAAACTATTTTAGGTCTCGGTTTCACGACATTTTTGTATATTAATATAAATGATAAACTTTCGGCGTAATGGATAATTTCTTAGCGACTTGTATAAAGCAATTTCAATATTATAAATCATTGGGTGATAAAACATTTACTCAACTAAGCACTGAACAGCTCTTTTGGCATCCAAATGATTCAAGCAATAGCATTGCATTAATTGTAAAACATTTAGGTGGAAATATGCTTTCCCGTTGGACGGATTTTCTCAGCACAGATGGTGAAAAAGAAAATAGGAACCGGGATCAGGAATTTGAGAACAACTGGACAGATCGCGACGAGCTTATTACCTATTGGAATGCTGGATGGGCTTGTCTATTTCAAGCAATTGAATCTCTCGGAGAAGAAGATCTCGTTAAAATCATCTATATCCGTAATCAAGGACATACCGTCATGGAAGCGATCTTGCGGCAACTCGCACATTATCCTTACCACATCGGGCAGATTCTCTATATCGGAAAAATATGTTTGGATGATAAATGGTCCACCTTATCGATACCCAAAGGTCATTCGGCTTCCTATAATAGGGAGAAATTTAGCCACGAAAAACAGCAACAACATTTCACCTCCGAGTTTCTAAAAGGAAATCACGAGAATATGTAGTAAATAGGCTTTTACCCTCCATTAGCACGAGTAATTACTTGAATGAAAGCATTGGATTTTAACCTGTTTTTCGCAAACTTTTAAGTATATTTGTCATACATACAACTATTCTTTTTTAGTTGATTTCATTAGTAAGTACGTTGTTTTAAGACTATGAAAAATTCGATTAAGATCATCAACAATTACGAGTACAAAAAGTTATTTCTACCTGATGTTTCTGAGCACAATTTATTCAATGAAAATAAAATTCAAGTCTATCGAATTGAGAATTACCTACGCAGTATCCTGATGCCTGTCATCCCCTATCGTACAACGTTTAATTTTCTCATTTTTGTAACGAAGGGATCCCTAACCCAACATCTCGAAAGCGCATCTTACACATTAACTGAAAATCAAGTCATTAACATCAAACAAGGCAATATCACGGCCACACTGGCAATCTCTGATGATGTAGAAGGTTTTTTTGTGGTCTATGAAAATGAAATTGTGACTGATATTGAACTCGGTATAAACGATATTAAATTTTTCAATTCCCATCCTTTTACCACACTAAAAGCCCATGTAGCACATTGGATCCAACAAATGTTGGTATTATTGGAAGAAGAACTTTTTACTGAGGGCCGTGTGATGGAAGTCTGCATTTCAATGATGCAGTGTATCTTATTAAAGGTGATAAAATCGGATATTGAAACAAAGGCCCCGATGAGCCGACAGCTAGATATTGCTTTCCGTTTTCGCGAATATGTACAAAAATTCCATATCGATCATAAAAACGTATTATTCTATGCCAATTTATTGCATATTTCAGAAAACTACCTCAATAAATGTGTTAAAGAAGCGACCAATAAACCACCGAAGCAATGGATTAGCGAAATAAGTATCTTACATAGCCAGATTCTGCTGCAGGATGCTACGAGAGATATTGCCGGTATAGCCTTTGAATTGAAATTTCAATCGCCTTCGTATTTCACTAGGCTGTTCAAAAAAATCACTGGGTATTCACCCAGTGACTATAGAAAACATAAGTTTATGGCGGGCTAATGTTTTTTACTGTAAGGTAGATTCCAGATTAAATCTACGGCCAAATAATGAACGCCAAAATCTACTTTGTCATAGCCTTTAATTAAGTCGTTCATATACCCCAGATCCAATCGTAAAGGTGTTTTTGGAATATCAGTCATGTAATAGAAACCCAGACGGCTCTCTTTATAATCAAAGCTAGACCATGCACTAGCAGGTTCGTATAGCTTACTGATTGCAAAAAGCCCTTCTGCGCTCAAAGCCAATTCTTGTTTATTTTTAGCCGAAATTTTAAAATTTAGCTGCGACTTCAAGCGGGTCCTAAATTGAAAATTCTCTTCTGTTTTCTGAAAATCAGCTGTAAAGAACTTTCGAAACTCTTGCCTTAAGGTATTTTTCCATTTCAAACGATCATTCAGGGTAAATGTATACGCATATCGTCCATATAACCTAAATTCTTGCTCGACACCTTCATTATGGTAGGGTGCTGCCTCATCATAAACGTTTTGGCGACGATAGCTCAATGCATAGCTATATTGTTGATTTTTGGCAAATTTATGATAGACCTCATGGTTTAACACCCAAATGGCCTGCTTATGAAATGGATTTGAATCGTCAGGCGTACTTTTGGTTCCCAGACCGATGTAGGTTAGTGCCTCTTTGGTTCCCGCACTATCCAGTTTCCGGCGTAGGCCCAGAACAGACCAAGATGCGGTCCTTGCTTTTCCTAATCCCGGCGGACTGACTTGCCCGTAGACCGTATTTACATGAATTCCCAATAAGAGCATTATTGGGAATAGTTTTATTAAACGAAATTTAAACATACATAAAATTTTAGTTCACAAAAAGGACTAGGAGGTCCCTTCGGCTGATGAAAATTTATTCACCAACCATTTATCCACAAGTTTGACCGGTTGCATCGCCCACATCGCAAAAACAAATGGGAAAGTCAATGTCGTCCACCCATGGTGAATCAAAAAGTGATCGAAATATGTGGCGATAATTACAGCAATTAATACATATACGCCATCACGAACACGTGGGCCGCTCAGAGCGATTCCAACCAAGACCGCATTGAAGCTAAAAATGCCATTATTGGTCATATCTGCAGATTCATGGCCATGATGCGAAATATAAACACTGATGATAACAGCAGCGAAACCGTAAAGTGCTCCCATGGGATTGCTCAGGAAAACCCCAATGAAAAAGATCAATCCAGCAATTAAACTACCCTGAAAAATAACCTGACCAAAGGCATGGCCTTCGATTAAGAAATCATCCATTTCCTGAATATCAACAAAATGCTCGGGTACCGTCCGTAAAGCCAATTCTGGAATACTCAACACATACAATGCGATCCAGGTAATTAAGATAAAAGGAAATGTAAATACCGGCAGGTTTTTCTTTAATGCAAAACCCATCAAAATGGTGGTCAACGCAGATCCGACGATTAAAGCTCCCCATACCCAGACGTTTGTCTGAAAATAGAAAACCAAAGCAATACCATAAAGCGTAGCATTAAATCCGAAGAGTCCATCATTGATATGATCCTCATCAAATTTCATCAACTTGGCAGTCAATACCCCGACGATATTGGCGAGGATTCCCGCAAAGCCCATTAGTGCCGAATCATAAATAATGGCGCCTATAAATAAAATACCCGTCCAAATGTTACCCTGTAACATAATTTGCCCAAATCCTTTAAAAAAAGCTTTTACAAAAGCTAGGATGTTATTTTTCATTGGAATATAATTAGTTGTTATTCAAAAATATGTTGTCCCATAATGCGCTCTGCATTTCTTTAAAAAGAAGATAAAGCTGCTCGGCACCGTAACCTAAAACGCGAACCATAAAACCGTCGTGCTGCAATTCACTAATACCAAACGCAACGTCTTTAGTTTCCCCGTATTGTTCATGGAAAGTCTCGATCCAGTCACTTGGATTCAAGCCGGCACTATTAAGGTAGATCAAAGTTCCCTGATGCGTATAGCCTTCCAAAATACCCAAGCCTTGTATAGGCATACGATCTGGCTGCAGCAATACATTATCTTTCACTACAAGCCTACCATTGACATAACATTCTGTCAGATTTTGAAAGTGATTGTACATAAACTCTTCTCCGGACATTTTCCGACCACAAGTCACGATTTCACTAAGCAATAAGTGACAATTAGAAGCAAGATGTACAATGTTATGGCTCAAAAAATGAGACGAATGTTGTGGTACTACAGGATGGGGCACATAAGAAAAAACCGCATTTTCACCGATATTCACTTCCATAGTTTGGGACGAATGGCCTTTCATATGAAACAAACGCTGGTAAGCTTGCGTTTGTAACTGCAGCTTAGCCCCCGGAGCAATATCAACTTGAATACGATGGTCATCTCCATCCAACAAACCAGGCGATGAACTCATAATCATCAGATACGCTGCATTGTCTTTTTGATATTGTCCAACTGGAACGATACGAAACGGTTGTGTCGCATATGCATCTTTTAAAAAGGATTTTCCTTCGCGATGTGCTATTTTAATATCTAAAGAACAGATCATAACTAACGTAGTAAATTAGGTTCCTCAACATCTTGAAGGAGTGCGTATTTTTTAATCCAGCCTACAATCTCTTCCAAACCATCTCCGGTTTTTAGATTTGAAAATAAGAATGGAGAACCTTTACGCATTTTACGTGCATCATGCTCCATTACTTCTAAGCTTGCGCCTACATAGGGTGCCAAATCTTTCTTATTGATCAATAAAAGATCAGATCTTGTAATTGCTGGACCACCTTTACGAGGCATTTTTTCACCTTCGGCAACATCAATTACGAAAATGGTAATATCGGCCAGATCCGGGCTATAGGTAGAAGTTAGGTTATCACCACCACTTTCAATCAAAATCAACTCTAAATCCGGGAAGCGGCTTGCTAGTTCATCTACAGCTTCTAGATTCATACTCGCATCCTCCCGTATGGCCGTATGCGGGCAACCACCGGTTTCTACACCGATAATTCGTTCACGGGGCAGCAAACTATTTTTAGCCATGTACTCCGCATCTTCCTTCGTATAGATATCATTTGTAATTACTGCAAGATCAATTTCATTCATCAAACGTCTGCTCAATCTTTCCAATAATGCTGTTTTACCAGACCCTACTGGTCCACCAACTCCTATTTTAACATATTTTCTATTTTCCATTGTAATTGTTTTTTAAGAAATATAAACTCTAGAATATAATCGTTCGTGTTGCATGCAACGGATGTCAAATCCAATGTTGCATAAGCCCACTAAATTCCGTTCAACTGTTAAGGTCTCTTTGCAGAGATCAAGTATATCATCATGTAAACCAAAAAGTATATCTTGGCCATCCAACTGCCCTAATGGCACCAGTTTAACAGCATTGGTCACCATTGTAATAGCGGCATTATAATAAAAGCCGTGTAACGCTTCTTCCAAAGGAATTGCTAAAAGTGACGCCAACATGCCATACATCAAACAGTAATGACTATCTACTTCCTTCTTTTGGATTAATTCACCCCAGGACAACATAAAATCCTGCTGTTGATACCGACTGAATATTTTATAAATACGGACGCCCAGTTTTTTACTGGCATCGCGAATTTCTCTTGGACTTTTTAATGCTGTACATTCTTGATCTAGGGCGATCAATGCATCCATGTCCTGCGAAGAAGTTGCTTCATAGGCCAATTTCATCAAAGCAGCATCATTGTACTTCAGATTATACCAGAGGTTATGACGCACATAATTGTCCGCCGTAGCCTTATCACAGACCAAGCCCTGTTGCACATAGGTCTCCAGTCCATTGGAATGGGTAAACCCACCAATTGGCAATGTAGGATCTGCTAGATGAAGTAACTTGCCTAGAAATGTATTTTTCATTGACATTATTTTTTATTGTAAGTATATATCTTCAAGGACCAATCAGCCCCTTGCGTAGTCTTCGCTATCATTGGGCATTCAAGCTGACCAAGTTTTTCCTTTGATCCCTATTTTTCCCATTAAGGCATCAATGCGCTCGCTACGTTCGGTTATTGGACAGAAAGGATCTTCAATCTCCGTTCATAGCTGCTGGCCCTTGCGAATTCATGAAGGCTTTATCGCTGATTAAGAGCGGTATATTCTTCGTCGAAAACTTCATCTTCTGATGATGTTTTGGGTCGACATTTGCGTTGAGCTGACGTAAAAGTTGGCGTTCGCAACGTTGCGGGTCAAACCCCTGTTTCGCTAACCACTCGTACATGGACCTTTCATAAGGCATAAGCAATTCATTTGCCTCCACAAATAGAGGCAAATGTTTGTTTCCAATTTCACTGCTTACAAAAGCGATTCGAAGGAAATCAATTGCCATGACACGGATGACTTCACAAGGTTTGATCGTTACCACAACAATTTTCTCTTCATCTTCGTACAAGATATCGCCATCCTGCAAACTGGATGTATTACCCAACAATTTGACGGCAATATCCATTCCCTCCGCTGTACGTAAACGTTGAATACGTTTGGTCGACTCATACCATTCAATAGCGAGCGAATCAAGACGCTTATTGATCTGCTCACCCTGAATATTCCTTGTGATTTCCGTGATTATCATTTTTTAATTTTTAATAAATAGATTTTTAGATAAGCCTAAACCTACTGTAGACCCATTGATTCCCGTAATAACTTCGTGATCACTGGGAATAGCGGCATCTTTACTAGTTTTCTTTTTATAAGACAATTCTGCCACTTTAGCTTTTAATGCCCAACCTTTTCCCAAGGCGATACCCACAAGCGGGTACACCCTGAATAGATACCCATTGTATTTACCATCGACCATAGTACCACCGGTAACGACATGTTGATCGCCCCACAAATAATGCACATCAACCTGGCCAATTAACATGAAATGCTCACTCAGAGGCCAAGTATTACTATAGAAAGGTCCTATTTCATGCGAATGATCTGTAAAATCCAGTGCTTTATCCTTAGCAGAATTGAATCCATAGTTTAGCCCCGCATTCATGTTGTCGGTGAAAAAATAGGCAGCACCTACCGGAGCGGCACTAAATTGATGCCCCGCTGTTGTTTCGTGGTAATTCAGTGACCCATAAACCATGATACCCCCCTTTTGCGCATAGGCCGATTGTATCGTAAAGCATGCTATTGCTATACAACAGCCTAAAAATGTCTTCAAATTTTTCATTAGCGTAAATCGTATTTTAGCAGTAATGAAGCATCATGAGCAGTCATTATTCCCTCTCTTTATGCGCTTTTGATAAGCCCATGATGATTTCATCAACATATTGTTTTTCATAGTTTATGGCGTGATATCGGATCACGCCATAAAAAAGTAGTATAGGGTTAAAACAAGAAGTATCGTTGTCCCAACGAAACTGTATCAACCGGTTTTGATCGCAAGATCTCACCGTCAAGACTTACCTCATAATTCTCTGGATTAACGATAATTTCAGGTGTAGCGTCATTGTGGATCATATCTTTTTTGGAGATATTCCGACAATTTTCTACAGCAAGTAAGGTTCTTTCTAATTTATACTCTTCTTTAATTCCTTTTTCCAATGAAATTTTAGAGACAAAGTCAAAACAAGTTTGGTGAACAGCTTTACCTAAACCACCGAACATTGTTCTTAAAATAATTGGCTGTGGCGTAGGAATAGAAGCATTCGCATCACCCATTTTTGAAGCGATAATCATCCCGCCCTTAATAATCATTTCTGGTTTTGCGCCAAATAAAGCAGGACGCCAGATCACCATATCGGCAATTTTACCGGGCTCGATTGAACCAACATATTTGGAAATACCATGAGCAATTGCTGGATTGATCGTGTATTTCGCTACATAGCGACGTGCACGGAAATTATCGTTGTCCTTGCCTTCGTCTTCAGGTAATGGGCCTACTTGTTTCTTCATTTTGTCTGCAGTCTGCCAAGTCCGTGTGATGACTTCACCTACACGTCCCATTGCCTGCGAATCCGAGCTCATGATACTGAATACACCACGATCTTGCAGTACATCCTCAGCAGCAATCGTTTCTGGACGGATACGAGAGTCAGCAAAAGCGACGTCTTCCGGAATTTCTTTACTCAAGTGGTGACAAACCATCAGCATATCCAAGTGCTCGTCAATCGTATTTTTTGTGAATGGACGCGTTGGATTTGTCGATGCTGGCAAAACATTTGGATACATCGCCGATTTGATGATATCTGGAGCGTGACCACCACCAGCACCCTCTGTATGGAATGTATGGATGACACGTCCATTGATAGCTTGAATCGTATCTTCTAGGAAACCCGCTTCATTCAATGTATCTGTATGGATTGCAACTTGCACATCGTATTGATCTGCAACAGTCAAAGCTCTGTCGATTGTTGCTGGTGTAGCACCCCAATCTTCGTGGATTTTAACGCCTAGCGCGCCTGCTTCAATTTGCTCCACAATAGGTTGTTCCGTACCTACGTTTCCTTTACCAAAGAAACCGAAGTTCATTGGAAGGTCTTCAACAGCTTGCAACATGCGGCGTAAATTCCATTTACCCGGTGTTACTGTAGTTGCATTTGTTCCATCCGCTGGACCTGTACCACCACCAATCATTGTTGTAACACCACTATACAAGGCCGTTTCAACTTGTGTTGGGCTGATATAGTGAATATGGGTATCAATACCACCTGGAGTTAAGATATATCCCGATCCACCATGTACCTCAGTAGAAGCACCGATAATCATATTTGGTGTAATATTGTCCATTGTATCCGGATTTCCAGCACGACCAACACCAACAATTTTACCATCCTTAATACCAATATCACCTTTCACGATACCCCAGTGGTCAATGACGATAGCATCAGTGATCACCATATCCAATGTACCTTCATCACGTGTATGAACTGAAGATTGGCACATCCCGTCACGGACAGTCTTACCACCGCCAAATTTGGCTTCATCGCCGTAGTAAGCATAGTCTTTTTCGACTTCAATAATGATATCTGTATCTCCTAAACGGATTTTATCTCCACTTGTAGGGCCAAAGATGGCGCTATAATTTAATTTGCTAACTTTTAAACTCATGATACTTTGTTTTTAAAGCCTTGTTCTTTTACTTTTTTCATTGCATTTGCTTTCGCAACTTCGGTTTCGGTATCTCCATTTGCCAAATCATTGTGGCCATAGATCCTTCTTGCACCTGCATAAGGGACCAATTCGACGTCTTTTGATTCACCTGGTTCAAAACGAATTGCTGTACTGGCGATAATATTCAACCGTTTGCCAAATGCTTTTTCACGATCAAACTCCATCATTTTGTTCACCTCAAAGAAATGAAAATGTGAACCTACCTGAATTGGTCTATCACCTGTATTTGTCACAGTGATCGTTGTAATTTCTCTACCTTCATTGCAGATAACATAGCCATCTGCAATAAAAAATTCTCCTGGGATCATAGATTATATTTTTAACAATTAGCGAATCGGGTTATGAACAGTAACCAGTTTTGTACCATCTGGAAATGTAGCTTCAATCTGTACATCATGAATCATTTCAGGGACACCTTCCATGACATCTTCACGTGTCAACAACGTTGCACCATACTGCATTAAATCCGCAACAGTACGTCCGTCACGAGCAGCTTCCAAAAGTTCACTACTGATCAATGCAATAGACTCCGGATAGTTTAATTTAAGTCCTCTAGCTTTACGTTTTTTCGCTAGTTCGCCGGCAAGATGAAGCAATAGCTTCTCTGTCTCTCTAGGTAATAAATGCATATAAATATTATTTAAATTGTTGTTATTCGAATTAAAACAAGTCACGGTGAGTACAGGTCACGACAAGGCCATACGACTTAAAAAAATCGTTCAAAATCGTGATGAATAGGACAGATTACACCCCTACGCAGCGTAAGGTCTATCTTTTCTCAACCGTTGTAAGAAATGGAAATTTTTACCCCAGAAACGGGATCTTTAAACTTTGGAAAAGAATATATTTTGGCGGAAGGATCAATCGATCCATATAAGGCCTTCTGTTATTCTGAATTTTGAGACGTACAGGATAGCAGAATACAAAAAGACAAATTGAAAGCACTCCCCAATAGAGCAGCTTGCTCCATTCATCTTTGAGGTCCATCTGTTCGGTGATATCATAGACATCATGATCTTTAACCGCAGCGACCAAATTTTCCCGCTCGGAATTTCCTGAACCTTGTTCTACATGAGTATGGAAAGCCGCCAGGCTTATCCGGAAGACGGGTAAACTTTGGACAGTAGAATGCGTCGGTATAGCTATTCCTTTCATGAGCAGGGTGCTCAAAAGGAAAACTAAAAAGACTAAACTATACCTCATTCTTGTGTTCACAATTCTATTATTTGTTGTTCAAATTTACAACCAAAGCGGGCTACTTGACTAGCACAAATCTTGAATTAAATAGTCCAAATTTGTTGAAAAAGCCCGCTTTGGAGATTTTAGATCAATCTTTCGAATTTAAAAAGAGTAACCAACTGATACCATGATATTTCTCGGTGCACCAGCAAAGGCTCTCGTGTAGTCAAAACCACCTAAAAAGTAATATTTATCGAATACATTGTTCAGGTTTACGGCCATTTTCATAGCACCGATGTGGTAATAGGCCGCTGCATTAACAGTTGTATAAGATGGCCATTGTCCCCAGAGTGCATTTCCATCGCTATCCTTTCCGATACTATTGTCCATCCGCTTACGGTCTACATAATAAACACCAGCACCAAAACCTAAGCCTTTTAAGGTACTATTTGAAAACACATATTTTAACCAGGCACTCGCCATATTTTTGGGTGCTCCCGGCAGGGACTGTCCTATTTCAGAAGGAACCGAGGATGATTTCACCTCCGTATCATTATAGGTATAATTGGCCATAACCTGAAACTCCCGTGTCAACTGCCCACGCACATCGAGTTCAACACCCTGCGATAGCGCTTTGCCGGATTGTCTATATTCCGGCAGCCCTGAATCATTGATAGCCCCTGTGGCAATGAGCATATTCCGTCGTTCAATTCGGAATAAGGATAGATCAACCTGCAATTGTTCCTTAAAGAAACCCGTCTTCACCCCTGTTTCCACCTGGAAACTCCGCTCGGCATCAAAGGGTTTATCAGCACCATAATCTTTATAGTTTTGAATAAAATTGGCGCCTACAGGCACAAACCCCTGTGAATAACTTGCAAAATAGTTAATCTGCTTATTAATTCCATAGGTTACACCAAAACGAGGTAATAAGGCATTTTGTGTCGCATGAAACCGATTTTGTCCATCAAGTGTCTCAGAAGAATAGTGTTCATGACGTAGACCTACAATAAGTTTAAGTCGGTCGTCAATGCTGATTTGATCCTGAATATATTTACCCGTTGTTTTATAAGGGCTCAAAAAAGGATAAGCGACTCCCGTACGCCATACATAATTCGTCAGATCATGAGTCGTATAAGTGGGATTGTTCAAATCAAAAGTCAAAGGAACAACTTTACCATCTATAGTTTGCTGCCTAGCCTCCCGCAATTGGTTTTCTTTGTCGCCCCGATATTGGGCAAAATCAATCCCAGCAACCAAATGATGATCAACTCTATCGCCCAAAAGATCCCACTTGACATAACCGACAACATTATCGGTATAATCACGCCCATGGCGATCAAAAAAGCGCATATTCATAATGGTATTATGTGGTGCATCAGCAAACGTGTTCATTGTCCGGTGTTCATTGACATCCTCCTGATAGATGGATTTCATGTAACTCAGATTCAAACTAACATGTTCTGCCAGACGCTGAGACAAGCGGCCGCTTAACGAAAAAGTTTTGGAATTATAAAAATCGGAAGGCTGGCTCAACGTAAATGATCTGGGCAAAGCATAAAAGTTATTTTCCTTAATACCCATTCCCCGATCAAGATAACCGTTGAACTGATTATAGACCATGTCAATATCAACCACCGTGCCTTCAGCTGGTTTGAAGGTGAAGGAAGGAGCAATCATCATTCGTTTCTGACGATTTACGTCACGGAAAGTCTTCGTATCTTCATAACCCGCGTTAAAACGATATAAAATACGCTTGGCACTATCCAATGGTCCACCGAGATCTACAGTCGTTCGCATCGTTTCAAAACTACCGCCGGCAAAATTCACATGCCCCTTAAAATCTTCCAAAGGCTTCTTTGTCGTCATATTAATTGTACCACCCGGCACAATATCCCCAAACAAAGATGCCCCAGGCCCTTTCAAAACCTCGATATTTTCAAGATTGATCGTTAACGGTGAATTATAATAACTGTTACCATAACCATACCCCGAGCGTAAACCATTGACAAGTCGAACACCCGTTTCGTAACCGCTTTTGAAACCGCGGATAACAACATCATCATAGGAAGATGCTTCTGTCACACCAGCCAGGTCCTGTACCAGCGCTCCAGTAGTAAAAGCCTGTTTATCTTCGATAAATTCCTTACTGAGTACAGCGACAGATTGCGGTAGATCCTTTAATTTTCCTGCAAATTTACCCCCCAGCTCCATATTATTTGTCAGATATGAATTGTTGCGTCTACCCGTAACCAATACTTCATCCAATGTATTATCACCGGCTACCATAAGCAATCGAACTCCCGTTTTTGCATTCCAGTTGGCCGTATTCAAATCCAGCAATACAGGTTTATACCCGATTGCAGCTGCACGTAACTGTACAGGAAAAGATGTTATTCCGGTAAAACTAAATTCG
The DNA here is from genome assembly GCF_002337775.1 of Sphingobacterium sp. UBA1897. Classification (NCBI taxonomy): domain Bacteria; kingdom Pseudomonadati; phylum Bacteroidota; class Sphingobacteriia; order Sphingobacteriales; family Sphingobacteriaceae; genus Sphingobacterium; species Sphingobacterium sp. UBA1897. Next base: position 227,090 of record NZ_DDGR01000019.1, on the reverse strand, counting down.
CCCTGAGCATTAGAACTTGTCTGTTGTTGTCGATCTGCCAGAGTTAATGTAACCCCTGAAATTGGATTACCGTTTTCATCCTGGATCTTACCAAATAGTGCCACACCTTGTTGTGCATACACCGCTCCCGATACGGAAGCACTTGTCAATAAAGCGAAAGCTAGCGCTTTCATTACGTTGTTCATTCGAATAAATTATATATTTTTTGGCTTATCCACTTTTAGGGTTAAGCAATACGATCTACGAATAATTCCATGTGTATCGTTGGAAAATTCGATTCATTACAAAAGTTTTTCAATTGAAATCCCTGTTTTCCCCAAAACTCATAGGCTCCAGTCAGGAATGGGTGGGTATGTAAATAAAGCCTTTCAATACTTTTCTCCTTAGCTACAGCCACCAACCCCTTGAATAAGGCCGTTCCCAAACCTGACCTACGGTAACTCGGGTCCACAAAAAGTCGAGCAACTTCCACCGTTTTCCTTTTATCAATATCCAAATGCGGAAAACGGTAGTCATAAGCCAGCATGCCAACGACGCCAATCAGTTTACCCTGCTGATCTTTTGCCTGCAAGAATGCACCAGCTTCAGCCTCAAGATACACGGCTGAAAATGCCAGTAGATCTTTAGGAAGTTTATGTGCATCCAACATCGGGAACAACTGTTTTCGAAATTCAATGACATAAGGTAATACCACATCAATATCTTCCTTTTCAACACGAGATATGCTGATATTTTTCAAATGGGGCTGCGTGGGAAAACATCGTTTGCTTATCAGTTGATTATTAATCAATATATTGCCGCTGTCTTTGATGGTATTCATATCGTTATAGCTATTTTTAAAATATTTGCACAGTAAACTGAGCATCTCAGGTACAAACCATGATTTTTCATTAAGACACCTATTTAGGCAGCTTAGTCATGGCGTATTCATTTCAGTTTTGGCTTCGGCGTTATGCGCTGAACCCGCAATGGTGTCAAATGCCCTATCCGCACCCAGCATCGGAACAAACATCCATTTCTTTTGATTTTCTAAACTGATCAAAGGAAGTTGATAGGTCTGTTCCAATAATTCCCGTACTTGCTCCTGCTCCAGACCGTGCAGATCCACGAGCCTATTGTCCTTCATCAGATAAAACTGATCACCAAAAAGATACGCCATGTTGGGGTCGTGCATCACACATAACACGGTTGTCCCCTCTTTGACCAGCTCCTTGGCTGTCTGCAGAACCGCAATCTGGTATTTCAGATCCAAGTGATTGGTGGGTTCATCAAGCAATAATAAATCGGGTTGTTGTACCAACACGCGACAAAGTAATACCAATTGTCGCTCTCCTCCAGACAAAGAGGTATAGGGTTTGTCTTTTAAATGTGTGAGGTTAAATCTATCCAAGATCTGTTCAACTGCCTCGAAGTCTTCCTTACTTGGTGAAAAACGAGAAAACGAGGCTCGTCCCGTCAGAATAACATCAACAACGCTAAAAGGAAATGTGGTCTGATGGAACTGGTTGAGAAAACCCAATTTCAATGAATTGGCCCGACCAACCTTCCAATCGCGACGTTCCGTTTCACCGATAAGAACTGATCCATTATATTTTTTTTCCAGCCCGGCAATAATATTAAACAGAGTCGATTTACCACTTCCATTTCGACCAAGAATAACAGAAAGCTTTCCTTCCGGAAATGACATGTTTACATCATTTAAAATGATATCCTTACCATAGGCAAAAGAAAGTTTTTTGATATGAATCGAATTACTCATGAATTCCAGTTGATTTCGTTACGGCGCATCAGATAAATAAACAAGGGAGCACCAATAATCATTGTAAAAACACCGATCGGAATTTCAAATGGCATAACAGCCCTAGAAAAATCATCGATAAGTAATAAGAAAGTACCTCCAATACTGATATTTGCCCACACAATAATATTGTTATTGGGTCCAAAGATCATGCGGCTGATATGTGGTACAATTAATCCAAATAAACTAATTACGCCTACAGCTGCCACGGCCGACGCTGTAATTAGTGTTGCTACAGCAATGAAGACCAATTTCAATATTTTCGGGTTAACGCCAACAGCAATTGCTTCTTGATCACCAAGAGCGAGAAGATTCAGCTTCCAGCGCAAAAGGATCAGGATCCCCAATCCTATTGTGATCGGCAGGAACGCTTGCTGTACTTTCGACCATGATGCTGTATGTAGGTTTCCCATTGTCCATTGCACAATAGCTTGTAATTTATAGGGATCACTAATGTATTGTAACAGGGTTAACATTGCTGTAAATACACCGGAAATAACCATTCCAGCTAACACCATCCCAACAATCGAGGTTTTCAAGCCCGCATTTGAAACAAAATAGGTCAAACCTACAGCACATACACCGAACAGAAATGCCGATAGATTGACTGACAATAAAGGGAACAACATGGCCAATGCGGCCCCAAAAGCAGATCCCGAAGAAATACCCAATGTAAAGGGATCAACGATTGGATTCCTAAAAATGGCCTGCAAAATTCCACCAGAAGACGCTAAAGCAGCTCCGACCATAAAGGTCAACAGAATCCGTGGTAAACGTACCTGCCACAATATTGTGTCCATGTTATCTTTCAATACAGCATTATGGTCTCCGATATAAATCCCCACTTCCAATCCGATGCGTTGACAGAGCTCGACAAAACCAATGTGCTGACTCGATCCTACAAGTAAGGAAAGCAATAAAACCAACAGTGGTAAAACAACTAGCAGAAACAGCTTTTTTAATTGATGTATCATTGAAGTAGTCCTTCTTTACCGTATAGTTTTTCAAAAGCTATGGTCATATCCTGATCAAGCTGCTGTTTCGTATAATCCGAAAAACACCAATGCCTAATTTGTTTGGCAAAAAGCATAAATTTGACGGTATGTGGATCGTATGGGAACGACGGTGACATCACAAATACCTGTTTATTTTTCACTGCAGGTAATGCCGCGAGTTCCTTCAGATTATATACGTCTGCCAGTTTAGAATTCCAAAGAATAATGAGGTCCGGATTCCATTTATAGATCGTTTCTGCACCGACATTAGGGGCTTCCATTTCCAACGGGCAGGCATTAGCTGCGCCCGAAAGCCGGATCGCCATATCAATCAAACTACCACGACCGGATGTCGAAAGTACTCTACCTTTAGACCAGGCATAATAAACCTTCTTCTGTATTTGATCCTTGGGAGCAGTCATTTTTTTGATCTCCGCCGAAACAAATTGAACAATTTCTTCCGCTCGCGCTTTCTTTCCGAGTAAGGCTCCCATCCCTATCAGTTCATTAAAAATACTTTTTTCATCCTGCGAAGAAAAAGTAAAAACGGGAATTCCAAGATCTTCTAATTGAGAAATATTATCCTGATCGGTATTGAACGTCAAAACAAGATCAGGGTTCAAGCCAACTATGCTTTCCACATTATTTGCCTGGCCAGCGAAGGTAGGCGTTGCCAGTTCTTTTTTTGCAATTCTTTGATCCAATTTGGATAAAAAGCTATAGGTATCTTCGAGCTGATAAACCTGTTCAGGAATACCTACAAGGCTATTTTCAGCGCCCAACATATACACTTCATCAACAAGCGAAGGGAATAAAACAACCACACGCTTTGCCACATGCGCCAACACAACTTCCTTCCCTCTACTATCGACTGCTTTCACTTGACTGTTGAGCGTGTCGGATTGCCGATTTTGGCAGGCACTCCATATACCACAACATACCAAAAGCAATACAACTATAATTCGATTCACTTTCATTTAATTATTTTTTCGAACTTGTTCACCCAAACTGATATGCCCGTCTATTCTTTTTAAATCTGGATTCTTCATATTTTTAGCCTGCAAACGAATCAAATCTTCGGATAACAACAAGGCTTCCTCCAACTGAATCGACGTTCCATATTTTGCTAGAACCTGTTCATAAAGTCGTCCATCGTAAGGAAGACGAAGCGATTCGGCATCTGTTACGTTGAATATCGGCAGATGTCTATTTCCGATGAAATAACCGAAATCTGCAAGCTGAACCAAATCCGTTGGATTAAATCTTATCGTCAACGAAGGCTTGACAAACAGGATCGCTTGTAACGCTTCCTCATGAAATAAACCATCACCATGGTGCCATTCCGCACCCTGGTCCAATTGCATAAGGATTGCTTTTCCGTTTATTGTATTGCGCGTCAGGCGTCTTTTATGGACTTCATACCACTCAAGATGCACTTGATCGACGTCGCTAAGGGCAAACGCCTTGTTTGCGACAATTTTATCTATTGGTATAGGCAGCTTATTCATTTTTGTAAACTTATCTTCATCACACGTTAACAGCACTATTTGGCTTTGTTTTCAGTGCTATTTATTTCCTCAAAAAACAGCACTATTGCGTCAACATTGAACAGGATAACAATAAAACATGGATCATTATTATCCTATTCATTTTATCTGTTGTTCACTATTTTACTTCAAGCGCTTTATATTGATCTTTTTTTGCCTGAACTCTTTCTTTCAACCAATCACACCAGGTATCAAGGCCGTCACCATTTAATGTACTGATTGTAATAACTTCCAGATTGGGATTTACCTCGCGGGCGTCTTTCGTGACCGCATCTACCGAGAAAGGTACATATGGTAATAAATCCGCTTTGGAAACCAACATCAATTCGCTTGTTAAAAACATACGTGGGTATTTTTTTGGTTTATCATCCCCTTCTGTTGTCGCCAATAAGGTTACGCGGTAATCTTCACCCAAATCAAATGCTGATGGACACAATAAGTTTCCGACGTTCTCAATAAACAACAGATCTATTCCTTCAATATCAATATGATCCAGGGCTTGTAAGATCATTTGTGCCTCAATATGACACATTCCTCCAGTGACAATCTGCAAGGCATTGATGCCTACATCGCGCATACGTACCGCATCGCGTTCAGTTTCTGGATCGCCCACTAAAACAGCAATATTCAAATCCTTCGACAAACGTTTACCGGTTTCTTGCATCAAGGTTGTTTTGCCCGAACCCGGGGAAGAGCATACATTGATCACACAGACATCTTTCAGTCTATCGCGGATGGCTTTTGCGACGAAATCATTTGCTTTTAATAAATGTAGTGTTGTATTTTCACATTGAACCGAACCTACACGGTTACCTAAACTTTTAGGATTTGGAGTATTGTCTGACATGATAAACGATTTTTTAGTCTTGTTTAAAAATTACTTTTGAAATATAGAGTTCATTTCCTTGAACAATTGTGCTGGAGGGTTGTCCGCAGTCACAGACAAATCGATGAAAATGAACAGGGAAATTTTTCTGACAATGTTCACAATATGCAATGATATCGTTTACAACGACCTCCATTTCCATATCTTGATATTGCGTATTTTCAGCAATAAAAGCATCAAATGCATTTTGAATCAATACAGGCTGAACGTTGGATAACAATCCTGCTGTAACCTGAATTTTTTGAATATCATCTACCCTAGCCTCATAATGCGAGGTCAGCGTATCAAAAATATCCTTTACTATACTTAGCTCGTGCATTGGTATATTTTAAGAAATAAATAAATTGAGAAAAGAAATGGCAGATTTCTTTGCCGGTCTGATGTGAAGAAAAGCTTACGCTTTAGCATGGAATTTTGATTTGCTCAAACAGCAAAAATCGAGCTATGGGTATAGGCTCTAGATCTAAGGTATGTTCATACCGATAGTCTTTCTGCAATGGGGATGGCAGTAGTTCATGCCAAAGCAAATCAACAGTTACCAACCAACGGTCCATTAACCAATCTTGTGCCACTTCCACGTCCATTTCCGCAACAATGGATTGAAGCGATGGGTAGAGCGAACAAAAGTGACTATGATCTTTTGGAAAATGGGTTATGCGTGAATCTCCCGCGTTTTGTGAAGGACTTTTTGAAGATAAATACGAGGATTTAAAACTATCACTTTTCAGTACAAGACTGTTTGCATTTAAAATTTTAAATGATATTAACAGTGCTGCAAACAGAAAAATAAAGTGCTTCCACATAGCTTTAACCTAACAAAGTAGCAAAGATTCCTTTGAAACCAATACAAAGTTACTACCGATCAAAGAAGAAAAAGTAGCACAAATCTTGAATTTTATTTCACAAAATAGGAAACACCCAAAGAAAATTCCATAATTCTATATATATTAAATTAAAATTTGGTTAAAGTGAGATTAAAATGATATTAGAGGCAAAAATTGGGTATTTTTTGTCGCAGCTAAATACAAGATATTTTCTCCTATAGCAAAATCATAAAAAGCCAGCCTCGATAGGAGACTGGCTTTTTGAAAGGCTTAATTTTTATTCATTAACGATGCAAATCGAAGCGATCCAACTCCATCACTTTATTCCATGCCTTCACAAAATCTTGTACAAATTTTTCGTTTGCATCGGCACTACCATATATTTCGGCAACGGCTCTTAGTTCAGCATTTGAACCAAAAACAAGGTCTGCTCTTCCTGCTTCCCATTTTTTAATACCAGTTTTACGATCTGATCCTTCAAAAACTTCCCGATCCGGAGAGATTGCTTTCCAAGCTGTTCCCATATCCAATAGATTAACAAAAAAGTCATTGGTCAGTTGGCCAGGTCGGTCAGTCATTACCCCTAGTTGAGAACCATCAAAATTGGCTTGAAGAACACGCATACCGCCAATAAGGACAGTCAATTCAGGAACCGATAAGGTCAGCAACTGCGCCCTATCAATCAATAACGATTCCGTAGACACGGTATAAGCCCCTTTGCGATAGTTTCTAAATCCATCCGCAATTGGCTCAAGATAGCCCATGGATTCCACATCCGTTTGCTCCTGTGTAGCATCCATACGTCCAGGATGGAACGGTACTTTGATATCATGTCCAGCAGCACGGGCTGCCTGCTCTATCGCGGCAACACCGCCCAAGACAATTAAGTCTGCCAATGAGATCTTCTTTCCGCCCTGTTGCTTTCCATTAAAATCCTGCTGAATCTGTTCCAGCGCAGTAAGAACTTTTTGCAATTGCGCCGGATTATTGACTTGCCAATACCGCTGCGGAGCCAGACGAATTCTAGCACCATTTGCACCACCTCTCATATCCGACCCACGGAATGTAGAAGCTGACGCCCAAGCTGTCGTTACGAGCTCGGCAGAGCTTAGTCCCGCGTTCAATAGGGCGGATTTCAATGTACTAATGTCATCCGCATCGACCAAAACATGATCGACAGCCGGAATAGGATCTTGCCACAATAATTCCTCAGCAGGAACTTCAGCACCTAAATAACGCTCTCTTGGCCCCAAATCACGGTGTGTTAATTTAAACCAGGCACGAGAAAATGCATCAGCAAACGCATCTTGATCTTCGTAAAATTTACGGGAGATCTTTTCATAGATTGGATCAAAACGCAACGATAAATCTGTCGTCAGCATCGTTGGCCTACGCTTTTTATTTGGATCAAAAGGATCTGGAACATTCGAATCGGCTCCTTTGGCGATCCATTGGTGTGCTCCTGCAGGGCTTTTTGTCAATTCCCATTCATGCTCAAACAGATTCTTAAAAAAGAGGTTGGTCCATTCCGTTGGTTTTTGTGTCCAAATGACCTCCAGTCCACTAGTAATCGCATCAGCACCTACTCCACTGCCGTAAGTACTTTTCCAACCTAATCCTTGTTGTTCTATACCGGCAGCTTCAGGCTCTTTTCCGACATTGTCGGCAGGTCCAGCTCCGTGAGTTTTTCCAAAAGTATGCCCACCTGCAATCAAAGCGACAGTTTCCTCATCATCCATAGCCATCCGACCAAAAGTATCTCGTATATCTTTTGCAGCCGCTATAGGATCAGGGTTTCCATCCGGTCCTTCTGGATTAACATAAATTAACCCCATCTGTACCGCTGCCAACGGTTTTTCAAGATTACGTGAGTGTTGCTTACCATCTGCATTATCATCGGCAGACAAAACACCATGTGCTTCAACTACGCCTTCTGAACCATGTGCATAACGAATATCACCGCCTAACCATGTTGTTTCAGAGCCCCAATACACGTCCAATTCTGGTTCAAAAGCATCCACCCGACCACCAGAATAACCAAAAGTTTTGAAGCCCATAGACTCCAAAGCGACATTACCGGTTAAGATCAATAAATCTGCCCAGGAGATATTTTTACCATATTTTTGTTTGATAGGCCACAACAGGCGACGCGCTTTATCTAAACTCACATTATCAGGCCAGCTATTCAAGGGTGCAAAACGTTGCTGACCAGACCCAGCTCCGCCTCGACCATCACTTACCCGATAGGTACCGGCACTATGCCAAGCCATCCGGATGAATAATGGTCCATAATGACCAAAATCTGCCGGCCACCAATCCTGTGAATCGGTCATCAATGCATGCAAATCTTTTTTTACAGCTTCTAAATCCAACTGCTTAAATGCTTCTGCATAATCAAAGCCTTCGTCCATCGGATTTGACTTGCTCGCATGTTGTCTCAACAGATCTACACGAAGTCTATTTGGCCACCAATCCTGATTCTGAGTTCCCCCTCCCGCAACGGCGTTGCGCATAGTACCATTGTGAAATGGGCATTTGCTAATGTCTTTTTCGTTGTTGTCCATATGAAAAGAAAGTTTATTTATATAATACCTTAAGTGATCAAATTGTTTGACTTCCACTTTCATAAAATTACACAAATGCGCTCCCACTTGTACATCGAATGATTTGATACACTATAATCAAAATCTATATACACCATCATCAGGTATATAAAAACTTGAAAATCATCTTTTAGCGAGAATCCAGAAAACGCGGATTTTTAGCATTGCTAAAACAAAAGCCATTCTTTTATTATTCTACAATTAGGTTGTATCAAAAAATATCGGCCATGAGTGAACTTTCTACATTTTTGGTGAGTGCATTTATAGGAGTGAGTTTGGCAGCAGCCACTGGCTTCCGAATTTTCATGCCCTTATTTTTATTGAGTCTTGGCTGTCGGCTGGAATTGTTCCAAGTCGGCAATGAATTAGCCTGGGCGGGTTCTCCTCTTGTTTTAGCGGCAACAAGTATAGCCATGATTTTGGAAATAGCGGGGTATTACATCCCTTTTATAGACAACATATTGGACAGCCTATCCATCCCCTTAGCGACCATAGCCGGTACTTTACTTTTCGCTATACAGTTTACAGATATTTCTCCTTTTTTCCGCTGGGCTATGGCCATAATCGCCGGTGGCGGTACTGCAGCAACCATTAGCACGGCCCTGGCAGGCACCCGAGCTGCCTCTTCGATAGGAACGGCCGGTTTTGGTAATTTTATGATTTCGACAATGGAAACCATCGGTTCTACGATCTTAACTATACTCGCCATATTTGTGCCTTTTATGGCTATAATCGTTGTTATTGGCTTGTTTTACTTCTTTTGGCGATTTGGCAGAGAACAACTACATAAAAAACTTAAAAGAACTGAATAGCTGTCATAACATCTAAATAAACTTGACACAGCGCTATACAATCTACAATAACAGCAAGCCTCACCTACACAGGCAGAAGCCAATTTAGCAGATGCACAAACCAACTAGGAATATTGTCTCCATCTTAATAGACCTAAGCTGATCAATATCTGCATAAAATCATAATCCCTAACCTTTATACCTGTCAATCAAACGAAGATATGATGGTAATCAAATTATATCTTTCAACAGTACTTGTTCAGTGCTCGTTCAGTGCTTGCTCAGTGATTACTCAGTGTAGACTGAATAAATAGTGACTAATTACTGTCTAAAAACTGATTAAAAATTGTTATTAGGTATAATTTCGTATTAGTTTTTTTCCATTTAGTAAATATATATGCTGCTTTGGGTGGAGGCCGGAGGTAAACCATAAAAAAAGGACAGCAAAATTCGATGCTGTCCTTTTTCAAAATTAGCCCTTATGCTGATTTAAGTTTACGCACATAAGCAACCTTTACTTTGATGTGCGCCCAAATCAAAAACTGGCTTTTACTAATCAATAGCAACTTCTTGTGGTCGTATTACTTTTTCAAGATCTTTTGGAAGAATGACAGTCAATACCCCATCCTCGAAGCTCGCATGCACATTATCTGTAAGCACTTGTTCATTCAATTGGAATTCACGTTCAAATGCCATTCCATCGTACTCTTTATAAATATAATCTATGGCATTGTCCTGTGCATTCTCTGTACATGAAATTTTTAGTATTCCGTCATTTATACTGACTTGGAATTGTTCCTTCTTACGGCCAGCAGCAAAAAGCTGTACTTCATAGAATTCTTGATTCTCTACAATATTTACAGGAACAGATTGCTGTCCGCCACCACTGTGTGCGGTTTCATCTTCAAAAAAATGTTGTTGAAATTTTTCAAAACGGTCTTTAAAATGTTGTCCGCAAAATTTGTTATGATTTGAATATCCTCTGGTATAATGATCTCTTTTAAACATGTCTTTAATTTTTAATATTGAATAATACGTTGAACTAATACATGACGAATTGCTTCGTCTTTGCAGTTTTTTAACCTTAATAAACGGGAACTATCGTTGCTTTCCTAGCACGTTTTTGTCCTTGTAATGGTACGATAGCGACCGCAGTGTTGTAATGACGGTGAACATTCGGATATACCGGAGTCCTATCCATTTTGAATGCTTGTCTATCTCTCCTACGCATTCTTGCTGCCGCGAAGCTTCCTATTCCGAAGAGAACTGTCCCAAACAATAAGAGTTTAAAGATCGTCCCAATAATCAAGGTTGCTAATCCAGCTATTGCCGTAAGCACAATCAGGCGAGGCAATATAAATCGAAGTTTATTTTTCATTTGAATACATCTTTTTTGTAAAATGGTTGCTGGCTTCCTCCATTTTCATCTGATTGAAAACGACATTCTCCTTGACCATTCGTATTTTGTAACTAATTATTATTCTGTCCAACATCCATTCTGACAGAACATCGCGTTCTGCTATTCCCTTAGAATCAGGATACCGGCATAAAAAAAGGCGCCTTTATAGAAGAAGACGCCCAACAACAGTTTTTACTTTAAAATTTTTATTCTTTTTTTAGAATCCACATCGTCCTCCAAAACGACGCTTCCATTCTGCCCTCAAACGTTCCCTTTCCTCATCGGAGAGATCTTCTCCTTTTTCCATCTGACGCGGAAAACCTTTTCGAAATCTCCCCCCTCCAGGTTTACCAAACCCCCTGCCGAACAGAATTCTTGACAAAACAAAGAGTCCCAATGCCTGCCAATAGGTAATTGTTTTTAAATTGAAAATATCAACCATTAATGTATTCCATAAATATTGTAGTAAGGCTACCAACAAAAAAACACCAATGGTAATAGCGACAAACATAAAAGCGAATTTACCCTTCCGCTGTCTATTCATTCTTCCATTCATAGCTTAATCCTTTTAAAATTTTAATTCTTCATACAAACTTCGCAACCGTACCCGCAGGTGCTTCACGGCATACCCTTTTCGACTGATAATCGTCTTGAGGTTCTCATTTTCCATAACGGCAATTTCTTGAAGTGTTTTCTCTTCCAGCTCATTCAGCACAAAAACCCGACGCTGCTTCTCCGGCAATTCCTCCAATGCTTTCATCAGCTCATCCCAAAAAATATCCTTAAATAATTTTAGCTCGGGATTATTGGAGTCGTCGGCCAAAAGGAACTGACGAATAGGGAAAGTACTTTCACTATCATCATCACCTGCTATCATATCATCAAGTGATTCATTTTTCTTTTTCCGATAACTATCGGTAATCTTATTCCGTGTGACAGCATAGAGCCATGCTCCCGCATTCTCCAGTTCGTCCATATTGGTCAAACGGCTAAATTGATACCAGACTTCCTGTAAGATATCTTCTGCATCCTCCGTTTTCTTTACTTTCCCCTTAACAAAACGTAGCAGTTGACTTCCATAAGTCTTAACGATATCCGTAAATGATCTGGAATTTTTTTCTGCCATATGATTTTGGTATGCAATGTCCATAGCAGCATAGACGAACTAGTCGAACTTTTACTTTAAATTATTTTCAAGGATCTACTTTCTTGCTGACTTCCAACGGATGAACAACATCACACATTCTTTTTTCGTCGTCTTTCGTATACGCTTTGTTCGCATAAATATACTAGATAATCAGCTAATAGGCTATGCTTTCTATACACTTTATGCAACATAAAAAAGTAGTTCCATGGTTTAAGATTTCCGGCGCTGCTGAATGACCTTACCTTTATCGGTAATAAAAATATAATGGTATGCTGGAAAACGCTGAATCAATTTTTTTCCTTCTTTCTCGCCCAGTACCATTATTGACGTACTGAGTGCATTTGCGACTTCCGCTGAGGGTCCATAAATCGTCACTGAAGTTAATCCCGTAGCTGGGTAACCTGTCACCGGATTTATAATATGTGAATAACGTTTTCCATTAATCTCCGCATATTTCTCATAGCTGCCCGAAGTTGCTACGGCCATTTCATTCAAACGAAGAACTTTGACCATTCGATGGGCTTTGAACGGATTGTTTACGCCCACTTTCCATGCATCGTCCTGGGGTGGGCTTCCCCAAGCCGACAGATCACCAGAAGCATTCACTATACCTGCTTCAATCCCTTTTGCTTTCATTATTTCCCTGCCCCTATCTGCCGCATAGCCTTTCCCAATAGAGCCGAAACCGATCTTCATACCCGGTAACTCCAGAAAAATTGTCGAAGCCGCACTATCGAGGCGAATGTGTTGATAACCAACTTTCTCGACAGACCTCTTAATCACTTCTTCCGAGGGCATTGTGGTCATGCTGCCATCAAATAGCCAAACTTTATCTAAGGCAACAATACTGATATCAAAAGCACCACCTGAATTTTGAGCATATTGGATTGCACGTTGTGTTAGTTCAAACACTGCTCTATCCACCTTAACTGGCTTAATCCCTGCATTGCGGTTTACCGCTGCTATTTGGGTTTGCGGACGCCATTCTGAAATCAGATTTTCTATTCGATCTATTTCGGAGATGACTTCATCGATATGCTGATTTGTAATCGAGCTATCCCGATCTACCAAACTAATTTCGAAAACAGAGCCCATAAGGGTAACCTGTCGCTTTACCAATACCTGCGCAATCCCTGAAGTAATGGATACAAAGCAGAGAATTAAAAGCAGGCCACAGTGTTTATTGTTCTTCATGAGATTGATCTGAAAAAGGGATTAAAAAGTCGATGCGTACCAAAAGCAGTTTTACCGATGGGATATACTATTGTACCACCAATTTACTAATAACAATCGGTTAAGATCTGTCCATTTTCTTTATAGACTGCAATAGTTTTGCCGACATGTTCCAAAAGTAGCTCATTTAAAGTATGTTCAACATCATGCTGCATACGCAATGCTCCACAAAGCAATATACAACCTCCTTTATCAAGCAATTCGACAAAATATAGCGCATCCCGACGAATCAAATCCATGACATATTGTGCATTTTCCTCGCGTGAAAAAGCCAGTTCAAGCTGTTTCAGATGTCCCAGCTTTATCTGCTCATCAGCAAAATCTATATAGTGTGCTGTCATTTCATTTCGATGGCGAAAACCAGCATACAGACGCAAAGGTGTCATACTTTCATTCGCTGAAATCATGCCTAGAAAAGGTGCTACCCCTGTACCATTCGCAATTAAAGCAACGGCATTTGCCGCTTTCGGAAAATGAAAACTTGGATTAACCATGACACGTGCCTGCAGGGTTTGATTCGGTTCCAATCGATAAAGGAAGCTCGAGCCAAATCCATCAGGAAACAATTTCACCACAAGCTGAACCATACCGTCTTTGTAACCTATCGAATAAAAACGTTCACGTTGATCTTGCGCGGGATAGATTGCCAGTAAATCCCCCGATTGCATTTTAATTTTACCTGAAGGTTTCAGGACTAAAGTAAAGGTCGTGTTACTAGCTGAAACAGTAGACTTCGCTATTACCTTAAATTTCGTCAATCCGACGACTTTAGCACTATAAATAGCCGGTGCAGAAGCTAATGCAATATTGGTCTGAGCAGACCACTGATGTATCCATGAAATAAGCTCATCAACATTCTTATCATTAACTGTGTGTAAATCTGTTAGTCGAGAAGCCCAGGCTTGTTTTTCTAATAAATGATCAATTTCGCGCGCATAGGCACAAAAGTCGGGATAGGCTTTTGAACCAAAGCCCAGAACTGAAAATTGTACGTCTTGTTCTTGCGGATGGCTGTTGAGCTTATGTTCAAATTGAAGTGCATTGGATGGTGCAGTTCCTAGCCCGTATGTTGAGGTAAACACAAGCAAGTGTTTTGCCTTTGGAAAGCATTGATATTGATTCATTCCGAGCAGCAACGATTTTTGCCCATCCGCTAAGAGTTGTTTATGGATCTGATTGGCGAAAAACAGCGTGCTTCCATTTTCCGTTCCGAAAAGAATAACAATCTCTGCTTCTTCAGGTTTATATTTATTCTTGATTTTAGTACGCCTGCGCTTGAATGTGATTGCAAAGCCCGTGTAAATAAAGAACACAATATTCAAAGATGCGAGCCCCAATATAATGGCCCATATGATATTGGTCTTGCCCGTATGGAGGTCCAAAGAAAACTGTTCGGCCAATGCTGTAAAGGGATACTTTACTTCTTTATGCAAGCTTCCATTCAACTGATTTATGGTCAATTCCCGATCGCGAAGCTTCAATATAAAAAACTCGTCAGGATCGTCTTCCATAAACGGAAACTCCAACGTCTTCAAATCGACAAGTTTTGTATTTTGGAATATTGAAAATTTTGCCACCTCCAATTGAATATCTTCCTTCATCTTATTGGGATATTCAATTGTTTGGTTCGGCTTTTTTAAGATTTCAATACGCACCAGAAATAAATAGGTACCTGTTAGGGCCAATATCAAAATTGGTATCAAAAATAGACGTCCTGAAACAACATGGAAATACTGTGCGAAAAAGTCCCGGTTGATTTTAGCAAAGAAATGTCGAACGCCCTGTTGACGCTTGACAATCAGAATAATTCCTGAAATAGTAATAAGAAACAACAGAAATGAAACCACACCAATAATCACCCGACCGGTCACTTTAAGAAAGAGTGAGCGGTGTAAAGCTGTAATCCATTGAACAAATTGGGACTTATTCAATTGGGGACCCAGCAGACGCCCCGTATTCGGATCGATATAACCTTTCACGGTGTTGCCATCTGCGTCTATGGCATCAATGCTCACGAATTGATTGTGATCTACCGAGATCGCTATGATTTCAGGATAAACCTTGCGCAAAGCTGTTACTGACTGCGCAAGGTTTAACGTTTCAATATGTTCAACCCGATAAGGCGGAATTTTTTCGTTAACGGCGTCAATGGCCAATATTACGCCAGTTATCGATAATAAAAGTAAAAAGATAGAAGAAACAATAGCTAAGGCTAAATGTGCATACCTCCAAATAGATACCAGCATTTTTACCCCTTTTCTTATTGTACTTTATTTAACTTAACAAGTTTGATATATCCCTTGCCATTAGCTTTTTCAGTGATAGCCTCCTTTGTCAAAGGAATTTCAACATCAGCAGTATGGTATTTTTGTTCCTCTACAGCAGATTCAAAACGGAGTTTATACCCTTTGTTAAACTTCGTTTCATCAATATCCAATGTCCGCATGGCACGGTCACCGCCACCAACTGACGCGCCCGTCACCGCATTTAGCTTTTCTTTGGTTTTATTTTGGAACTTGTACCATTCCTTGATTGTATTATACCATTGTTTATCAGATCCCAATACGGCGAGTGTTTTTTCGTAAGCTCCACTAGGATTAATCAGTGAAATCACCACGTAGGCTTTCTCACCTTCATAGGCATTCATTTGGATCATACACTTATATTTAGCTGCCTGTGCAAAAGAGCTTAGGGCTGCCATCGAAAATAAAAGGGTGGCTATCGTGGTTTTAACTATGTTATTCATCTTCAGTTGTATCTAATTTTATTTCAAAAAGTCAAGCTGCACATTGGATTTAGACAAGAAATCGTTTTCTTTCGCCAAATCATAAGCCGTTTCATCGAATTCTGTTTTCAATTCCTTCTTTGCACCAAGGGAAACCAATGTTTTTAGCAAGGAATCGTCTTTCGCTATGAGAGCTGCCTTATGTAGTGCCGTCGTTCCCTCTTTATCCTGTGCATTAATATCTGCTCCAAGTTCGCTGGCTTTCTGGATAAGCTTCACATTCTCTTTCGCTACTGCCAAATGATACAATGTGCTACCATTTTTTTGCGGAGCAACAACGTCCAATCCATTCGTCTTAAGGATCGTTAATTTTTCTTTAAACTCATCCCCTTGTGAAGCATTTCCCTGTCCACCGGGTCTGCCGCCCTGAGGCAATTCTCTGTAGGAATTAAACCAGTAAAAGGCCAAGTTATTACCTTCCTTATCCAATAGCTTGATATCGGCTCCATCTTTAATCAACAATGCCACGATTTCGGGGGCCCCATTCGCTACAGCCCTGGTCAATGCAGATTCGCCTTTTTCATTTACTGCATTTACGTTCTTCGCTTTAGTAAGCAGCAGCTCGACCAATTTAGCATCCTTACCACTAGCAGCCACCATAAGCGCTGTATTTCCTTCGTTGTCAGCTTTTGCGACATCTACACCTTTATCCAAAAAATAATTGATCACGGCCATATCTGGTCTGCGAACTAAAGCATGCAGCACTGTCGCTCCTTCTTTATTTACAGCCTTGGGATCCAATTTGAACTTTTCAACCAAATAGGTATAAACCGACAAACCATTCGATGCTTGTCTGGAACCCTGAGTCGCAAAAAATAACGCATTATTGGTTGGTTTTACGCCACGGGCGATGAATTTCTCCATGAGCTCGGTATTTCCAAGTTTAGCCGCATAATCCGTCACTGTGCGGCCCGACTCGTCTTTATCTTGAATAGATAATCCTTTTTTAATGAAATAATCCGTCAATGCAAGGTCCTTGTCTGCAGAGGCTGCAAGCATCATTAATGTAGCACCACCTTCATATTTTTGCTTGGGATTCACACCTGCTTTAAACAAAGCATCATAAACGGCAGTATTTGTATTTCCTGTCGAAGCTGCATAAGCAATAATTGGGTAACCATGGCTATCTTGGTAATTGACATCCGATCCTTTTGCAATTAAAAACTCGACAAGCTCCGCATTTCCACTTGACGCTGCCCAGTGTAAATAACTACGGCTGTGATGCGTCTTCTTCGTTACGCTATTCCCTTCTTGTTCGATCATAAACTTGACAACATCCGTCGGAGCGCCATTTAATATCGCCATTGTGACTGGATCAAAGGATGCCGCATTAGGCTGAGAAGGGCTATTTCCTTTGCTGATTTCTTCTTTAACAATTGTCAAGGTAGGTTTACCTTTCCAAAACTCGCCGTTCATTAACGAATTTGTTTGTGCCTGTGCATAAGTTGCAGCGAATAATAAAGCTGCTAAAAGTGTCTTTTTCATCCTTTTATTTGTCTTTTGAAGTTGATGAAGTAACATGGCCTATTCATTCCCACTCAATTATTCGGCAAATTGAGCTACAGTCATACGATAACTTGGGTCGAAATACATCGTGCTGGTTTCATCAGAATATAAGTGTAAATGCGTATATTTTAAGAACAAGGGAGCTTTCCGAATTAGATTTTGTACAACAATTTCTGCATACAGAGAAGCCTATGTTTAAAATAGAATAACTACTTTATTTAAATTAATTCTAAATTAATGCAAATCTAAAAAATATTCCCAAACCACAAAAATTAATCGTGCTAATTTTCATTGATCAACTGCCCTTAAAGCCTTTCGGTCTCATCCGAACAAAATCGGAAAGAAGATTGTTAAACTTGCAAATGCACTAAAATTATCTTAGTTTACTTAAAATAAAGAGGTATAATGAGTAAGGTAGCATCCAATTTTTATACAATCAGCGCGACGACTGAAAATGAACATAAAATTTTCTATCGTTTGTATGTACCCGACGACAATCAGATAGTGGCGACAATACTCCTGGTACATGGCATGCAGGAGCATAGTGGTCGGTATGAAGAATTGGCCAATTATCTGACTAAACAGAATTTTGCGGTTTTAACCTACGATCAAATGGGCCATGGAAAGACAGCTCTAGATGCCGATCAATTGGGGTATTTTAAACAGCATGAGGCTAAAGAACAACTCATTGATGACGCCATTACAATGAGTAATTTCTTGAGAAAAACATATCCGCAACTGCCTCAATTTATTTTAGGGCATTCCATGGGATCCTTTGTCACACGCTGCGTTTTACAAAAAATTGGCCAGCAATTTAAGGGGGCCATTATCGTGGGGACAGGCCAACGCCAAAAAGGTTCCACAGCTTTTCGCCTTTTACTCACGCTGCTCAATAGTATTGCCCCCAAAAGAAGAAGTAAATTGATCAACCGTATTTTTGACAAACGTAATAATGCTCGATTTAAGAACGAGCCCAACCAAAATAACAGCAATTGGTTAAGCGTAAGCAAGACAAACCGTATTTCATTTTTGGAAGATCCACTTTGTGGGGGATTGTTTACCAACAATGGATTTCATACCGTGTTAGACCTTTCCTTGCAAGCGACAGATATCGAAGCTACCAAGAATATCCCAAAAAATCTTCCAATTGTATTTATCAGCGGACAGGATGATCCAATTGGAGATTTTGGAATGGGCGTTGAAAAGAGCGTAGCGCAATTAAGTGCACAGGGGCAGACCGACATAACCATTAAATTATATCCAGGCATGCGGCATGAAATTTTAAATGAAGACTGCAAAATGGAGGTATTCCAGTTCATCAGTACCTGGCTTCATCGCCATTTAGTTTAGTTTCCGGCTGTAATATTTCCGAATAGGCTCATCTAAATATTTAAAGACCAATAAAGCTAAAAAAATCAACGACAGCATTCCAATTATAATAATCACTGCCATTTGCTTATTCGATGGGTGATGGAGTTCCACATAGCTCATAAAAATCCAGATAAATGGATAATGAATGATATAGAGCGGATAGGAAATATCACCTAAGAACTTGCATAACTTCTTGACCCCTCCAAAAACAGGTAGTCCGCCTATCCCCAGCATGAGCAATAAAGGAAAATAAAAGATAACGACAATAGGATCGATGTACTTACCATAAACTTCAGAAAACGGAATGAAAAATACGACAGCAAGCAGACCAAGAACACTGAAAAAAGGAAGCTTGTTCGAAATAGTCCAGTTCGACCTAAAAATAAGTAGTCCCATTGAAAATGAAAACCATAAACGGATTCCCCCAGCCCAAAAATTATCTGCCCCAAAACCTACAGCTAAATAGCCGGAACGAAATGATTCGGCACATAGCGCTGCCGCACCGAGGAGCACTATTCCCCAAAGAACCTTTTTTGGAATCCGTACCAGTATCAAAGCATAGGCTATATTGGCGATATATTCCCAAAATAGCGACCATGTAGGTGGGTTTAAATGAAAAAGATTAAAATATCGCTCTGGTACAGCTGGGTATGGAATCAACGTTATCCCACTAATGAACATCCCTATCTTCTGTAAGACGGAAAATGAGCTGGCCAAATTACTGAATGGGTCGTAAATAAATGCAAATAAACCAATTAATGTACCGATTATAACCAATGGGTGCAATCTTAGCAAACGCAAAAGAAAGAATCGTTTTAGACCAATTGTAACCAGCTTCTGATCGTAGGCATAGGCAATTACAAAACCCGATAAACAAAAGAAGAAATCAACGGCTAAATAGCTATGTGGAATAAAACTATTGCGATAATCCGGTTGTGCAATTTCCATAAAGTGAAACAGTACGACTGCAATTGCGGCCACCCCACGCATGGCGTCAAGAAGTTCAAAATGTTTCTTCGTTTGATGTATCATATTTTTTATGGACAGCGAAAATCCAGGCCCACAAAGGTAGGCCTCTGCTGCTAGCTATTGAAAATTCTATTTAAAATTAAACGTTGGGGCCCGTTGCGCTGCAACACTGCTGGTTGCCCCTTCAATTTTGGGCCAGTCCTTATCCCAGATAATCTGATCCAAAAATAGCATCCGACGATTTCCCCCCGTCGCAACACGAGGCTGCTTTGGGTCCATGCCATGATAGAGTATCCAATCTTTTCCCTTATCGTCTGTAATAATGCGCGAAGTATGACCTGTCCCCACAAATTGATCATTTCCCTTTAACAACAACGTTCCACTCCCCCGCTGTGTAAGATTACGCCCCTCTTGATCGGTATAAGGTCCCTTCAGCTTGCGAGAGCGACCCACAAGAACATGATAACTGCTTTTTTCTCCTTCACAACAGGAGCCTTTGGATCCGATAAAGTAGTAATATCCTTTCCGTTTATGGATCACCACAGCTTCAAAATCCCCAGCAGCAACTTTAAATTTTTTATTTAAATCGGGTACCGCGGTCCCATTTTCATCGAGTTCAACACCATATGTACCCTGCGTATTCGCATCACTAAAACTACCCCAGAACAGATAATTTTGCCCATTTTCTGTAAAAAAATAAGGGTCTATTGAATTCGGTACATCGATCTCCTTGCTATCAAAAAGTTTACCTTGATCGATAAAGGGGCCTTCCGGTCTATCGGCTAGGGCTACACCAATACCGGGGTTGGGGTCTCCCCATGTTGAATAAGCATAATATAAGATATACTTACCATTTAACCTCACGACATCTGGTGCCCAGATTCCCCCCTCGGCTTTCCAGCTCGGTTTTGAACTGAAGGCCGTGCCAATCCAGGTCCAATGAGCAAGATCAGCCGATTGTAGAATAGACACCAAACGCTGTCCCTTTCCATCGCCCCAATTGTCGGCTGTCCCGTATGCGTAGAACATTTTGCGCTGAGGATCTCTAACGACTGTAGGATCAGCAAGTATAGGCTCAAAAACCGGATTGCTGTAGGTCTTATGCTGAGCCGTAGCATTTGTTATTTGACCCGACTGCTTAACTGAACCTGTAGAGCTTCCGCAGGAGCTCAACAAGTTCAGTACGGCAACTCCGCCGATCCAATATCTGAACAACATTGCATTCAACATCTTATTATTTTTTTATATTATTTTCTTCATCACAGGAAAAGCTATTTTGCTTTTCCCAATTTCTCTTCCAACATTTTGATAAAATAGCCCCCGACAACGGATCTTGCTTTAAATCCAGCTCTCTTAGGACGGTCTGTATACGTCCAATCCGACATGGGAACACGATCTGTTGTTTCGTTCATAAAATGGTAGACTGGCTTTAAAAATGCCTCAAAGGTAGGCTTGTCATTTGCCATGGTCGCCGTCCAAATAATCCAATCGGTTTTGGTATAAGGCTGACGATTGTCCAGGGGAAGTCCGTATTTATTTTGTTTGCCGAGATAGTATTTAATTTCAGTTTCACGAATAGAGGGGTCAAAAATATCCATCTTAAGCAATTTATCCCAGACCATATTATACTTTTGGCTCCAGGTTCCGGTTTTATCAAAAGTCAACTTATAGTGATCCCCATCTTCAGCCATCTCTTTCCATTTCATAGCCATTGCTTTTGCTTCGGTCAGATACTTTTTCGCCGTAGCCTCTTCACCAAGCATTTGGGCTAGATAACCGTAAGATGCAATACCTAAAATAGCTTTAATTGATAAATTGGCATTATGTGCAAAATGGCCCGCGAAATCATCTGTGCACAACTGATTTTCGGGGTCAAGGCCTTTATCTACTAAATAATCTACCCAGGTAGACAACACTTTCCAATGTTTTTTGGCATAAGCTGCATTTCCTTCGACCTTTGCTAAAGCATAAGTTAATATCAACATATTTCCCGATTCTTCGACAGGCATATCTCCACCGTAAGTTTGGCCATTCGCCAAAGGGTAGGTCCCAACATCATGCGCAGCAAAAGGTTTTGTCCATTTATTGCTTTCACTATAATAAAAAATGGCGTTCATTAGTGCTTTTGCCAATTCTGGATTATAGTAAAGGAAAATCGGAGCCGAAGGATAGGTTACATCAACAGTTCCTATTGACCCATTGCTATCATTTTCTTTGGACAGTAAAAGCAGATCGCCATTGGGTGCTTTTACAAGTTTATGAGCGGCGATTGCCTGCCTATAGGCCAAGGCACACAATGCAGCATAGTCCTCACCTCCGTTGCGCAAAGCTGTACCCCATAATTCGGCATCAAATTTATCAGCAGCCTTTTTGAGAGCCGTATACTCTTTGTCGGCCAGTTCAAATTGTTTCTCAATGGAACTATTTCCATTGGTATTCCAATAAGGTCGTAAATTTTGTCCAAAATATTGGATGGAGTACAGGTCATCATACCCCAACAAGATCTTATCCTGGTAGCTTGATGAGACATCAAAAGTTTGCATCAGCGCCAATTGTTGTCCTCCATTTGAAGAAGAGCTATTTTCACTCTTCAGAAAATTAGACCGTAATTGATGGCTACTTCCGACCGCGGACTTTGTCTTTGATTTTGCACCAGCCATATAGAAATACCCCCAATCTATCCGTAGGTCGTCACCTTTCCTTCCTAGAACCTGCTGGCTTTTGCTTCCTGTCTTTACAAACTGGAGATTTCCTGAAACAAAGGAACTGCTTGCAGCATCTTGAAGTGGAGAATTCAGTGCCCAATTTGGTGCTGCCTCCAAATAAAGTTGTACCTGGTGTTTCTTGCCATCCTTCGCATGGACCGTATAGGAAAGATAATTTACGGGTCTAGCCATTAAGTCCAATTTATCCAGAAACATCGGTGCAGTAAATGTAATATTTAAATCGACCGGCCCGCAGTTAAACGAATAATGTGTTTGTGTTGCCTGCACATTGGAAGCGATCTGCTTCGCTTCATTGTCGAATTGAATACTACCTTCTTTTTCTGTAAAGAGTCCAAAATCAAAATATCCATTAGCTACCCTATTATAGCAATAACCCGCGAGTATATTTTTTCCTTTCTTCAATGTTTTTACGACATGATCGGGCAGCTTGACCCGACTATTTTTACCTGTCGAATTGCCTGTATTAGCAACCTCAATACCGTTGACGTACAAAATAGCGTCATCGTCATGTGTAAATTCGATATATACGGATTTGCCTGTAAGATCCTCACTCAGGTCAACTTCTCTTCTAATCCAAATTTTAGGTTCCTGCCAATCAGTCTCCACATTGGGTTCTTTATCCTTGGTACCAAATGGCGCTACCCCCGTCTTCCATTGCCGTGCATCAAATGAAGGTTTCATCCAGTCTGGGGCGGGTTCATTGACAACATAACTTCCGGTCCAAGCCGCATGTTCACCCATCCGCGCCAAAGGCAAGAGTTCAACTTCTTCTTTACCTAAGAAGCGATAGGATTTCCCATCCACTTTAAGGACGCCCAATAAGGGGAAGGATTTTCCGGTCCAATGGCGTACAACATCCGCATTCAATTCGTTGCTATACGACCAGGCACTTGTATTGGGGTCAATTGTTACTAAAGGATAGGCAGGCGCGCGAAGATCATTCTTAAGGATTTGTTTTTGTGCAAACGACGATACCGATTGACATACAATAGCCGTTGCAATTAGTAATTTTAATTTCATTGATTTTGTATAAAACAGGTTTAGGTTGACAGGTATACTTTCAGCGATAAATTTAGGCCGCAACCCGAGTTGCGGCCATATCGCTATCAATTATTTGGTAGGTGCATTATAAAGCGCCTGATGTGCAGCTTTTAATTCTGCTTCAGGCATTTTGACAACTTTACGATCATAGGTCATCAAACCATTTGTTTCTACTTCCACATCTGTTGTTTGTGTATAAACAGCGGCAGACAATCCCATAGGAATTAGACGTGTCAAGTCATGGATCAGACGTTTATAGCGCTCCAATAATTCCGTTTTATTTTTAAAACTTTGGTATCCCCAGTTGTCTTTTTGTTGCCAGGAGTGCCCATCGATCGGTAATCCCAGACCACCAAATTCACCCAAAGCAAGCACTTGTTTAGCGCCGAATAAATTTGGATCAGGCATGGCTGCATCGGGATAATTGTGGATATCCAAGATATGTCCAGTTTCCATAAAGTTACCACCGCTGGCACTATTTACGAGTCTTGAAGGGTCATTAGCCATTGTCCATTCCGTTATTTCCTTCGTTTTGAATTGCCCCCAAGCCTCATTAAAAGGTACCCAAATGACGATGCTTGGATAGTTGTGCAACACTTCCATAATGGTTTTCCACTCTTTTCTGTAATACCCTTCAGATTCCTGCGAACGTACTTTATCCCTATTTCCTCCCGAAATCTTTCCCGGTTGCATATCCCAATGATTCCCCCCAAGATCGCCGCTAGGCATATCTTGCCAGACAAGCATACCTATACTATCGCAGTAACGGTACCAGCGCGCCGGTTCAACTTTGATATGTTTACGGATCATATTGAATCCCATTTCCTTTGTTTTGACAACATCAAACTTCAGCGCTTCATCCGTTGGTGCTGTATGTAGACCATCTGGCCACCAGCCTTGATCCAATGGACCATATTGGAAAGTAAACTTATTGTTTAGCATTAAACGTTGAACGCCATTTTCGTCTTTCTGCATGGCTATTTTCCGCATGGCAAAATAGCTTTTCGCCTGATCTACGACTTTTCCTTTTCGAATCAGCTGAATTTCTAGATCATAGAGCTTAGGGTTACTTGGGGACCATGGCTCCAGATTAGGTACCGAAAGATCGAACGATGTATTCGGTTGTCCTGTTTGTTCTTTAATAACCTTTCCGCCATCCAATGCACGCACCTTTATTTCGTCACCGGCTTGACTTCCTTCTACGGAAGCCTGAAAGGCCAAGACTCCATCATCCAAACGCGGAGTCTGTTTGGTACTCACGATGTAAGTTTGGGGGACACTTTCTAACCAAACGGTCTGCCAAATTCCCGTCACTGGTGTATACCATATACCATTCGGCTTATTCACCTGTTTACCCCTGGGTTGTGGACCATCATCAGTCGGATCCCATACCCGAATGGCTATTTCCTGTTTTGCGCCTTTCTTTAGAAAGCTTGTCACGTCCATCGAAAATGGATCAAAACCACCTTCATGTCTTCCGACCAATTGGTTATTTACATACACATCACATTGCCAATCTACGGCACCGAAATGCAACAGGACCTTATTTTTGTTGACAGACTTGTCCAATGTTATGGTATTATTATACCATAACGCTTTATCTTTTCCGACCTCTTTACCAACACCGGACAATGCCGATTCAATAGCAAAAGGAACAAGGATATTGCCGTCCCATTGACGAGGAATCTCTTTAGTACCTACTGGAGTGACAGCATATTTCCATAGTCCATTTAAATTCTGCCAGTTATTGGTTCTGGTTAATTGCGGTCTAGGATATTCAGGATGTGGCTTTTGTGCCGTTACTTTCTCGCCCCAAGGGGTTAATATATGTGACCCTGCGGGTTTCCAATCCTGAGCAAAGTTCAATTGTGCTGCCATCATCAAACTGGCAAAAAGTAAGGTTTTCTTCATCATAAAAAATCGTTAAGTCATTAATTTATATATCGTATTTACATTATTTCACAGTTGGAAAAGCAGCAATGCGCAAACGTGCTGCTCCCATGGGAATCAATTCAACTTCCTGCACCTCGCCCTTGCTTTCCACCGGACTCAGGGGCAATACGCCCGTTAGTCCATTTTCATCAATTTTCCATCCATCAACACGTTTCGCTTTCACAAGAATCGAAATAGGTACTGCTTCTGCGTCGAAAGGAAATGCATCTTTAGGCCATGGTCGTTTGACCACTTTTAGTTGGTCAACAGCTTGTAGCTGATTTTGTACAAGTCCATAATTCCAGTCACTTGCAGGAAGGATTTCATAGGATGGCCATTTTGATGGATCTGCAGTCTCCTGCCATTTAGAATCCCCAATTGCCGAAGCCTTACTATCCTTTTTCACATAATTCTCTTTGATTTTGAGTGCATAGGTCAGTGGTCCACGCTGGATACTAACTGAATTTTTATTGGCAGTCCATGTTTTCAGATCTATGGTCATCGGCAAGGAGAGTTCGACCTTGTCGCCGTCTTTCCATTTCCGTTCAATCCGAATATATTTTGCTCCAGCTTCTATAGCCTGACTTTTACCATTAACCGTTACTTTGGCTTGTTTCGCCCAGGCAGGTATACGGAGATAAAAGGGAAAATCAACCGTTTTAGCCTGTGTTCCTATTTCAAATCGCAGCGATTCTTCAAACGGATAATTGGATTCTTGTCTAATCTGAATGGCTTGATTGTTTCCGACTTTGATTTCAGCTTTTGATGCGGCATAAAGTACTGCCGCAACACCATTATCATTTGTTGCCATATACAGATGCTCCGCGTAATATGGCCAGCCCTGACTGTGGTTATGTTGACAACAACGTGAACTGAAAGGGTTCATCATTAAAAATGGCCCATTATTATCAATCCCGGGAGCATGATTATGGCTATCGCTGATGGTCATATTAGGGCTCGTGATATAGCGTAATGCTTTAAAATCGGCTGTCACAGCGGCTGGGTAGGTATTAAAAGCAACTTCCTCCGCATGATCCGCCCAAAAAGGATCGCCTGTTATCCCGAGAAGGATTTCATTGGAAGCCATCTGCTCCACCATTCCACAGGTTTCCACTCCCTGACGGGGATCGGTATATCCCGGACGTGCATTTTCATCGGCACCGAACATGCCGCCCGGAACCTGACCAAATACTTGTCTGACAAAATGAAAATTATCGTAGGTTGCATTAAGATCTGTAGTCGACTGGCTTTTCAGATAATAGGTTGCTGGCTCTCTAAAACACTGCGCTACGTTGACATTATGCCAATTGGGCAAATCATCTTTCTGCCGCCAATTGGCTGTATTCCGATGGATTTTATCCGCTAAATCCATCAACCATTCATTACCTTGTGTTCTGTTATAGAGCCAATATACGGATAGCAAATTGTCACCACCACGACTGTTTTCCCAATAATCCTTGAGAAAAAAACTATCCGGCAAATTGGCCTGCCATTTAAAATAATTGGTCATCAACGTTAAAACACGCTGGTCACCGCTATATTCATAATAGGACTGCAAACACCATAGCATCAACATATTCCCCCAAAGATCCGGCTTGTTATTACGCAGGATCAATGGTCCAAAGTATCCATCAGGACGCTGGCTTTTTAGCGCGGCCTCTAACCAGATTTTTGACTCTGCTATTATCTTAGGATCTTTCAGTATGTAGCCCAAATTAGCGTAGCCTTTTAACCAATAAGGAACTTCTTCCCAGCCATAATCTCCTTTCCCATCTGTACTTAACCAAGCATTATTTTTTTTGGACAACCAAGCACTAATTTCTCCCAAATGGCCTGTAAGACCATCTTTTTGCAACTCGAGATACTTCCCTAACCAGCCTTCAGGCACGATACTACCCACCGGCAATTTCAGCAAGACATTTTGTTTTAACGGAGCCCTATTGTTTATATATTGTGAGTTCTTACCTGTTAAGGGCAATTGGTTTACGGAAGTCGCAATTCCGGATTGCGCCGACGCAGCTAAACCAAGCCCCATCAATAAGTTTAAAAAGCCAATTCTTTTAATCATTGTTATTTCAATTTCTTAGGTGAACTATCGTATAGCGCCTCGGTGATACCGCTTATCTTCAAGCCCACACGCGCATACACTGCAGCACTCTTGGTCAAAATATCTTTGATATCAAGTTCCAAGTCAACATGCCCCGAACTAATTCCAGTTTTTTCCATCTTATAGGTATATTGGCCCAAATCCACGAATTTTGTATCATTGATCAATAAAGTCGCAAAATCAATCGTTCTTGAAGCATCTATCGTCTTGACATCAAAAGAAGCTTTTAGCATATTCCCTTGGACATCATAGGTAATATTACTCATGGTATAATAAGGTTTAACTGGGTACTCGATACTTGTATTCCCCCGCACATCAACCAGCACTGTATCCGCACTATTCAACCAGGGGCCATTTCCGCTGGTTGCTACCAATTTGTACTTTCCATCAAACAGCTTTGCAGCAAATGAACCGTCCTGCGTCACATACACATTAATAGCAGATCGAAGCGGAAAACCATCTTGCCATAGTTGAAGTGAAACGGACTGGTTTGATCCTCTTACTCCTAGAGGTTCTGAATTGTAGGTTACACGACCGTTCAGTGTACTTTTAGGGGCATCATAATTATCTTTGCCACAAGCAAAAACACCCAAGAGCAAACACAAACTGACTATTAATTTACAAAAAAAAGTTTTCATAAGGATAATGCTATTGATAAGGATTTCGGACTAACTTCGGATTGTTATTAATCCAATCTTGATCGATGAAATTATAATAGTTCTGATATTTAAAATTTCGTGGATAGAGCGTATGACTCGATTTCTGTTTCTCAAAAACCCATTTACCATCGTTCGGATCCCCCGGAGCATATATTTTGTATGGAAATAGGGCATAGTGTACCGCATTGTAATTATCAGCGCTTCCGTTCCAGATTTCATGGGCAATTCGCAAACGCTTCAGATCCCAATAACGATGATCTTCGAAGGCAAATTCAACCCGGCGCTCCTGAATAATATCATTCAGGGAAATGGTTGTCAATGCCTGTATCCCCGCACGCTCCCTAATCTTATTGACATATCCCGTCAACTCGGCTTGCGGTTTACCAAGTTCAAGCCCCGCCTCTGCGGCAATCAGCAGAAATTCAGCATAACGGAAGCGCACAAACCAAATATCCGACCCACGCCCACGAGTAGAGGCATCTTTATTTTCGTCGATAAACTTCCGGATATTAAATCCAGTTTTGTTGACATACATATCGTTGGAAGTCGTAGGTCCGTCTTTGCTTGTAATAATTCCTCCGAATTTGGAATCTGAAGTACCGGGTATTGCGGTCATCGTCTTCCAAACACCTCCTTCTTTATATCTAACGCCTGCTTGGTAAGTGATTTTGGTACCAGCAAAATCAGCACCAGAGTAAATTACAGTACCATACAGACGCGCGTCCTTATGGGCGAATATCTCTTCGGGATTGTTATAGTAAATGTAATCTCCCGTAGCAGTCTTCGTTTTCAATGCTCCATTTCGATCATCTGTATATTCAAATGCTTCCACCAAATTTAAAACAGGCGTAACAAAATTGGCATCAATATCTCCACGGACGGATGAGGCAATGTTATTGTTGGTGAAAAAATGTGTTTCACCTGGATACGCATAATCCTTGGCCCAAATAACTTCATTGCTACTTGATTTTGAACTTACAGCAAGATAGAAGTTCTTTCCTTTATCGGCATTTCCATTATAGAGGGCATAAGGGCTATTATTGATAATATCCAATGCTGATTCGTAAGCAATCTCGTAATATTTATTGGCGTCCGCCGCAGGGATTCCCACCTCGTTGCCTGCTGTTTTGACGTCTGGCGTTTTATAGTTATACTTCGCTATTGAGGCGGCGTACAGACTTGCCCGCGCCTTAAGTGCCAAAGCTGTCCATTTATTAGCTCTAGCTGAATTTATGGTTTTCTCTGTACCGAGCATTTTAGCGGCTTCGGTACATTCGTTAATCACGTAATTATAACTCTCTGCTTCTGTTGATCGCGGTGTCTGCAACTCTGCTGGATCCATGCCGCCCGTATAATCATAGATCTTATCACCCACCAAAGGAACTCCGCCCAAACGCTTGATCATATTAAAGTAGGTCCAAGCACGAATAAATCTGGCCTCGCCTTCGATGCTCTTTTTATTATTTTCGTCCAATGATGATTGACGAACACCTACGATAAATTGATTGAGATTGCGAATCAGTTCATAATCGTACATACGCCAAAAGTCATTCGGAAATTCCTGCATCGTATTGGGGCCACCGCTTGAAAATCCTGCCTCATCTAACATCGCAAAAGATCCATTGTCTCCAAATTGCTGTCCCCAGCTAATCCGCCCATAATAATTCGCTAGAACAGATTTTATCATATTCTGATCCGAAAATATCTGATCGTCGGTAAAAATAGCCTGTGATTCCCGTTCCAAAAATTTATTGCAGCTTGAAAATGTACATACGAGACATACACCCAATAAAATAACGTTCTTATTTATCATCTTATTAAAAAGTTAAGGTAACACCAACGTTTATAACTTTGTTTGTTGGGTACTGAACGCCCGAATCACTTGTGATTTCTGGATCGATCTTCATATCACCCAAATTATCTATGCTAAACAGATTCTGCATCATGGTATATATCCTCAATTTCTGAATTCCTCGAGGTTTCATCCATTTCTCCGGTAAAGTATATCCGATCTGCAGGTTTCTTAATTTCAAATAGTTGACATTGGTAAGCCAGAAGTCGCTATGCCAATAATTACTATGATCTCTATTTCCTTTAATTAATGTAGGGTACTTTCCTGGGATCAAGGCACTATTTGGATCCGTAATATCGCTCAGCATCCACTGGTTTTCCATATAGTATTGCGGATTGTTGCCACCATCATGGAAAGGGAAAACAGCTTCATAACTGGGATTAAAAGAAGCAAAAGCTGCTCCGGTGAAATCCATTGCCAAATCAAATCCCTTAAATTGGCCGCCAAGGTTAATTCCGTAATTGAAATAAGGAAGACCGCCTTGTCGATATCCGATTGGCCGTTCATCCAGCTCATTGATCACTTTATCGCCATTAATATCTTCATACTTAATATCACCCGGCCGTAATGATGAGTTGCCTTTACGGTCATTGTCTATATCATAATTGGCAATTTCTTCCCACGACTGGAATTGTCCAATGGAATGTAATCCCCAATTGAGAAAGGCATAACGGTCATAGATCGATTTTCGATATTGATCCAAAGAGTTTCCAAAACGTGGTTTATATTGTTCGCCGTCAGTTTGCCGTGCGAAAGTGAAATTACCGCCTACGAAATAGTTAAATCCATTGACGCTACTCCGCCACATTAATGATCCATCGATACCTTGATGAATATCCGAATTCAGATTTTCATAAGGTAAACTAAAGCCTACTTCATTCGGTATCAATACATCTTCTCGCTTGGCAGGCAGCCCTGTTCTTTTTCGACGGAAGACATCTACCGAACCTGTTAGTTTACCTTTTAGTGTACTAAAGTCCAAACCAACATTTAGCATATGGGCCTGAATCCAAGAAAGCGTTTTAACGGGAAGGCCACGTGCTTGAGAACCGATAACATACTTCCCGTCAATTGTCGAACCGACGATATTTTGATAGCCATCACGGACTGGTTTTCGGAAATAATTATATCCACTTAGATAACCAAAAGCAAAATATTCCCAGGCATCCAAATTATCATCGCCCAATACACCGTAAGATCCCCTTAACTTCACATCGTCAAATACCTTTCTCATACCTTCAGACCAGAACTTTTCAGATGAAACACGCCAGCCTGCAGATACCGAAGGGAAAAATCCCCATCGGCTTCCTGGCGCGAATTTCCATGAACCGTCATAGCGCGAAGAAAGCTCCAAAAGATACTTCTGGTCATAATCATAATTGACCCTGCCTGCAAAACCGGCTCTCGCCTGGGTATTTACCCCGGTATCATTGTAGGTATCCATCGTCTGAAAATAGATCAAACTCAAGGCATTAGAGGCTGGACGATCGTGTACATAAACATCTGGATTATCCCTTTTTATGGACTCAGCAGCAAGCACGGCATTGATTCCATGTTTACCGAATCGCTTGTTATAATTTAAGGTAAATTGGGTTGAGATTTCTTCAACCTGCGAAATAGATCTCTCCCGCCAAGGGTTGTCCATGCTAAAAGTTACCGGGTACGTATCTGTCTTCTCATCGTAGCCATATAGTTTATAGGTAAACTCCTGATTATCCATCCATTTATTGGCCAGATAATAGCCTACTGTTCCCTTAGCGATCAAATCATTTGTGATCTTATATTCCGCATTAAAATTTAACTGCATCACCCGCCATTTTTCCTGATAAGTACCGGACAGATCATAATTCAGCATCGCAAAGTTAGTTTCCGCATTGGGCGATGTCTGCGTTGGATATAAAGGATTGTCGTTGGCAAAAGGCCGTGCAGTGGGCAGGTTGCGATATATCGCAAATAAAGCCTGCCAAGTATCGTCAGCACCAGGTACGCCCGGTTGTTTGCGCTGTTCGATCCGCCCATTCAAATTGGCACCAATCTTTAATCGTTTTGATACATTCGCGTCAATATTCATCTGCACGTTGGTACGATTGAAGCCGCCGTAATTACGGATGATGGACTGCTGGTCCAGATGCCCTACACTCAGGTAATAATTAATTTTTTCGGACCCACCACTGACATTACCCGAGATATAAGTTTGTGGGCTAGTTTTGAGAATATAATCATACCAATCAAAAGGACGATATCCCTTCTCGGTACCTTGTTGCCATTTTTCGAGATCTGCCAACGTATATTGTGGATGTTCAGTTCCGAGAATAGCATCAGACTGAATATAGCTTTTGATATAAGTACTGGCATCGGCTGGCTTGGGAAAACGAAACATACTCTGCCAGCCATAATATGAATTGATATTAAAGGTATTATTATCGCCACGCTTCCCCTTCTTTGTCGTCACCACAACAACGCCGTTGGCAGCACGCACACCATAAATAGCAGCAGACGCATCCTTTAATACCGAAACCGATTCAATATCATTGAAATCTAAATTATTGAACTGCCCTTCATCCTTTTGAACACCGTCGATCACATATAAGGGTGTCCCCATATTGCGGATACTAATTCCTGTTGGAGCTCCAGGACGCCCATCCGACATCCTGCTGTTAACACCGGCGATCTTCCCTACTAAGGCTCCAGACGTTGTTGTAGCAACAGATCTGGAGATATCCTGAGAAGAAATTGCAGTGATTGCACCGGTAACGGATTCTTTCTTCTGCGTACCGTAACCTACAACGACCACTTCATCAATGCGCGAATTTTCATCTTCCAAAGTGATTGCCAAGTCAGCGATTGCCATCACTTCTTTGGAAAGGTAGCCTACAGATCTTATGGTCAAAAGTTCACCGGCATTGACACCTGTCAAGTTAAAATTACCTTTCGCATCTGTTGAGACTGCAATATTGGGTTTTGATTTCAATGCGACCGTCGCTCCTACAATAGGATTGCCATCCTTATCCTTAACAACCCCTTTTATTGCTTTTTGCAACTCGATCCCTTCTGAAGAAACTGGAATTAAATTAGCTCCCTTTGCTAAGGGGATAAAACTGCTCGCACAGCAGAGCAATGTAGCAGATATTGGCAGACATTTAAGACCCTTAAACATACCTAGATTGATTAGTTTGTATAATTGATTTGTCCAAAATTAAGGTATATTCAATCGTACAGACTTTCGTTTTTTCTCAAAAAACTGCCTATTTGTATCAAATAAATAAAATAGACCTAAAACGTTTTAAAGTCTATTAAAAAGAGAAAGTACACCTCTTTTCAGTGGTGTACTTTCAAACCAATCATTATTAAATATGTATTATTTCACCGAAAAACGATACAGGGATTTCGTTTGATAAACTTGCCCGGGGTTTAGGACGGTTGTTGGAAAATTAGGTTGGTTTGGGGCATCCGGAAAATGCTGCGGTTCGAGGCAAAAGGCGGTACGAAAGGAGTCTTTTTTCCCGTTCTTCAATTGCACTTGTTCATTCATAAAATTACCGCTATAAAATTGTATTCCAGGTTCTGCAGTCAGAATATCCATAACAATACCCGATTTATCTCCAATCACATGGGCTGCTTTGTACCAATCGCCATCTTTCTCCTTGCTTAAGACAAAGTTGTGATCATAGCCCTTTCCAAAGCTCAGTTGCTGATCATTGGCATTAATATCTTTTCCTATTGGTTTCAAGGTTGTAAAATCAAAAGCTGTTCCCTTTACCGGTGCTAATTGCCCTGTTGGTATTAGTGTACTATCCACTGGTGTGTATTCATTCGCAAACAATTGAAGCTGATGATCCAGAATTGTACCGCTTCCCTCACCATTTAAATTAAAGTAAGCATGGTTGGTCAAATTGATCACCGTCTTTTTATCGGAAGTAGCACGATAGGCAATCATCAATTCATTATTATCGTTAAGCGTATAAGTCACTTCCATTTGGATGTTTCCTGGAAACCCCTCGTGTCCATCAGGTAAGGTGTAAGCAAAAGTAAGAGACGATTTATCTGACGATTTTAATGTCCAATTGGCAAAATGCACACCTTTAAAACCTCCATGCAGTGTATTAGGACCGTTATTTACCGCCAATGTATAGGTTTTATCATCCAACTTAAATTTTCCCTTAGCAATCCGATTACCAAAAGGCCCTACAATAGTACCAAAAAATGGTTCTTTGGGATTATTATAATCAGCCGCTTTAGAAAAACCCAAAACAACATCGCATAACTCCCCCTTATTGTCAGGTACCCATAATCCCACTAAACGTGCACCAAAATTGGTAAAATAAGCTTGTACGCCATTTTTATTGCTCAGTTCATATAGATAAGCCTGTTTTTGATCAATAGTTCCGCTGAACTGTGCGGTATCCATGTAGGCCGATAAAGAATCTGCTTTTGAAGTTTTGGAACCAGTCGATTGCTGACAAGACACACAAAATGCCAGCATTGCAGAAAGACCAAGCAAGGTCAATTTTCCTCTCATTCGTAATATTTTAAATGGTTTATAATCTTTGTTTAGATAGAACATACGTCCTTTTCTAGATTTTTTATAATTTTAACGCTTACAATATATAAGCTAAAGTCTCAAATTTTTCAGAAATTTTAAGATTAAATTGTTTCATTTTAGCACTATTTTGTATCAATAACCAAATGATCATGATCAACCTAAAGCCTTTACGTCTTCTATTTTTTCTGTTGCTCCCCTCGTTGCTCCATGCACAGCCCTATTATTTCAATCATTATCAAATCAATGAAGGATTGTCTAACAATGCTGTCATTTGTAGTATGCAAGATAGTCAGGGCTTTCTTTGGTTCGGTACAAAAGATGGGTTAAATCGTTTTGATGGTAATAATTTCAAACATTTTGATGCATCAAAATCCGGAAAAAATAGTCTGGGGGGCAATAATATCATTTCATTAAAAGAAGATTTTCGAAAGAGAATTTGGATTGGTACAGATCAGGGAATCTATTGTTACAACCCCGTCGATGAACAATTTAGACTGCTGAGTAAACAATTTGAAAATGCGGACGTCCCTGTTATTATTACCGATCAACGCAAAAGGATCTGGTTTATATCAAATGGAATGCTCTATTGCCATGATTTAGTTAGTCATGCAATTCAACAATTTACAAAATCAGATCTCTATATTACGTCCATCAGCTGCACAAAAAATGGAGCTGTATTTTTTGGAACTCCTGAAGGCAAAATCTTCCAAATAGGTCCTTCCGGAAAACCCGTACTCATGCTTGACTTTCAAGCAAAATATGGTGCTAAGGATTGGTTTAGTATTGAGAAAATAATGGAAAACCGCGACGGAGACTTATTGATTGGTACTTCAAAAACTGGTGTTTATTGCTATCGCTTTCAAGATAAATCCCTTAAGTCTATCCTTGGACCAGATCAACTGCATCAATTTCTCTATGTCAGAGATATTATACAGCCAAATGATCATGAATATTGGTTTGCAACGGAGTCTGGCCTCTTCATTTATCAAATTGCTAGCCGACGTTACATCAACATTCAGAAAGAACAAGAAAACCCTTGGGGTATATCTGACAATGCCATTTATAACATCCTACAGGATAAGGATGAGGGTATTTGGCTGGGAACCTATTTTGGTGGGATCAACTATTATCATAAGAACAATAGTATCATCGAAAAATTCCTCCCACAAGATCGCCACGGGAGCCTAAAAGGCTCTGTTGTACGCATTATCAAAAAAGATATCGATCAGAATATATGGATAGGCACCGAAAATGGAGGACTATCTAAACTGGACCCTAAGTCGGGTAATATCCAAAACTTTTCCGATAAGCAGGGGAATCTGGCAAACAATAATATCCATGGCGTTCTTCCTATTGGTGATAAACTACTGATCGGCACCTTCGTCAATGGCCTGGACATATTTTCGCCAAAGCTTCAAAAAGTCATTTATCATATCGATCGCAATAACAATGCAACCCCTTCTGATCTACAAAGCAATTTTCTATTTTATCTCTATAAAACTCGAAAAGGAGACATTATAGCTGCATCAACTCGTGGCTTATACCGGTTTAACTTTGAAAAAAAGTCTTTTCACCTCATTGATAATGTCCCCGAATACATGTTTTACACGACTATTTTGGAAGATAAAGAGGGAAATATCTGGGTAGGTACATGGCGCGATGGGCTATTTTGCTATAATCCGACCACACGTTATTTCAAACATTATACACATCATCAGAATGACCCCAATTCTTTGCCTAACAATAGGGTCAATAGTC
Source organism: Sphingobacterium sp. UBA1897 (assembly GCF_002337775.1). Taxonomy (NCBI): domain Bacteria; kingdom Pseudomonadati; phylum Bacteroidota; class Sphingobacteriia; order Sphingobacteriales; family Sphingobacteriaceae; genus Sphingobacterium; species Sphingobacterium sp. UBA1897. Next base: position 190,618 of record NZ_DDGR01000019.1, on the reverse strand, counting down.
TATTTGAGGATTCAAAAAATCAAATTTGGATCGCCACTGAAGGTGGAATGGCTAAGAAGAAATCAAATCAGGACAGTTTTGAAAACATTGGCTTGGAAGAAGGAATGCCCAGTAACGTAACGCTCGCATTTTTAGAAGACAAACAACAGAATCTCTGGGTAAGTACCTCTAAAGGGCTGGTACGCTATCATCTGCCCAATGGCAGAAAACGGATCTTCAACTTGGAGTCAGGCCTACCGACGATTCAGTTCAATTACAATTCATCTTTTGATGACGACAATGGGAACTTCTATTTCGGTACCATCAATGGTCTTATACGTTTCAACCCGGAAAAACTAAACCAAATTAACTATAAGAATCAAATACCGATTTATATCACTAATTTTTACATCAACAATAGAGCGATCAATCAATATACCGATGCAAGTATTTTATCCAAATCAATCTTATTCACAAAAAATATCAAACTAAAACACGACGAATCATCCTTCAGTCTTGATTTTGCGGCATTACACTACCAAGCCCCCCACTCTATTCACTATAGTTATAAAATGGATGGTCTTGACGACAATTGGATAGACATTACAAGCAATCAACGTGCTTACTTCACCAAACTTGCGCCTGGGAACTATGTTTTTACCGTAAAAGCGGAGGATCCAAATGGTAATACAATACCCACCTTTGCTAGTCTTAAAATCACGATTCTTCCTCCTATATGGGCAAGTATACCGGCTTTTGTTTGCTACGCACTAATCCTTGTGGGGCTCATTGTATTTGTTATTCATCATTTCAATGAAAAGATCAAACAACGCAATCGACAACACCTTCTAACCGTACAAAATCTACGTGAGCAAGAACTCTACCGCTCAAAAATCAATTTTTACACCGATGTTGCCCATGAAATACGCACACCATTGACATTGATCAAGGCCCCATTAGAGAAGCTTATGGATAAGGTAGATCACAATCCTGTAACAGACAAGCTATTATTGACCATGCAGAACAATACGGAGAAGTTGATTGCGCTTAGTAACCAATTACTGGATTTTAGACAGGTTGAAACGGAAGGATTCAAATTACACTTTGAGTCAGAAAACATAAGCCAAACGGTTCAGGAAATCATCAACAATTTTACGGTCACACTCCAGGCACAGGGAAAGCAGATTGTGTCGCACATTATGCCGGATATTATAGGTCAAGTCGATATCGACGCATTCGACAAGATTTGTTACAACTTATTGAATAATGCCCTTAAATATTCCTCATCCTATATTGAAGTGAATTTGAATATGGATAAACAGAAAAATATCTTTATATTGACCGTGAAAAACGACGGAGCTTTAATTCCTTCAGAAGAAAGGGAAAGAATTTTTGAACCATTCAATCGTTTAAAGCAAAATAAGAATGTTCCCGGAAGTGGTCTAGGCTTGGCATTGACAAGATCCCTAACCTTAAAACACCAAGGTACCTTGTTATATAGTACAAACGACCTCCAATTGAACGTATTTAGCTTGACGTTACCTTTGAATCACAATACAAACCCATAATTATGAATGCCAAATCCAATTTATTATTAGTAGATGATCATACTGAACTGCTTGAATTTATTGCGGATGATCTCAATGAGGATTATCAGATAACGACGAGTTCTAATGGAAGGGAAGCCCTAGATTTATTAGCCTCTGAATATTTCGATCTGATCGTAAGTGATGTAATGATGCCAGAAATGGATGGTTTTGAGCTCTGTCAAAAAATTAAGGAGGATATCGCTTATGCACATATTCCAGTTATACTTTTGACAGCAAAAAATAGTATTGAATCAAAAATTCAGGGTTTAGAATTTGGTGCCGACGCTTACATTGAAAAACCTTTTTCGCCCGCTTTTTTAAGAGCACAAATAGCCAGTTTATTAAAGAATAGAGTTAAGGTCAAGGAGTTTTTTATTAAAAATCCGATGTCACAAATCCAACAGATCGGGCAAAATCAAAGTGAACAAGAGTTCTTGCTGAAGATTGAAGAAATCATTATGCAACATCTCGATGATCCCCAGTTTAATGTCGATAGAATGGCCGATATTCTCTGCATGAGCAGACCTACACTCTATCGCAAAATCAATGTGGTATCCAGCCTATCACCCAATGAACTGATTAATTTAACTCGGCTCAGAAAAGCAGCAGAACTGCTTATTCAAAAACAATATAAAGTTTACGAAATTTCTAATTTATTGGGCTACAGTTCCGCTACTCATTTCTCACGTAATTTTCAAAAGCAGTTTGGCCAAAGTCCTACCGAATTTCAGGACGCTCAAACTGCTTTATCTAAATCTTAACCGAGCAAATAATCATATCTGAATAAAAATAGGTGTCCGTCCAAGCGTGCACCTATTTTGTTGATTCAACTTGGGCAAGTGTTGCATACTGTGCTGCATAAGTGAACATAAACATTCCTTCCAAATCATTCTTACTTTTATCATTTGCCCAGCCTCCAAGCAAGTCATTCGGCAGAAATCCATCTTTCAAGAAGTGGGTATAGCCATAATCCAAATTATCCTGAAAAGATTTTGCATACAGTCCAGCCTTGCTATAATTGGGAAATATAGCGGTATATCCTCTTAACAACACGCCGTTAAACCAATTATTAAAACCATCTGTCGCATAGGTATAGTGCTCAGGAATCTGCTGCCCTAACTTTCCAAAATAAGTAAAAGTCGCATCGGCCAGTTTCTTGCCATCTTCTAAATAGCTTTTTGCTTTCGTAACACGATATAAGTCGGCGGCTCCAGAAATCATCGTTCCACTGTTATAGGAAAATGCAGTGCCGACCGCTTTTCTGAGCTCGGTATTTTTTCGGTATTGTACACCGTTGACCGTTTCATAAGCTATCGAACAATCTGGAAAACAATCACCCATCATATCCGCATAAACACCCTTTTCATTAAGAAGATATGCCTTTTGCCAGTCATAAATCCTTTTAGCATAACGGAGATAAAAATCGCTCTTCTTCTCTTTTTCTGAAATACGAGTTAGTTTATCTTTCGGATCAATGGAATGCGCAACGATTTGATCTCCTTTCTTTTTATAGATTTCATACAATGCAACAAGCGGACTAATAATCGGTGCATTACTACAGGCATGCTTAGTTACATATCCTGGGCCCCATGGGATTCCACCATGCTCTTTCCCTTTCTCATCCAAAGTACAATCCCAACCATCAAGAACATAGGCAGTAAGGTATTCAGCTTCTTGCAAATAGCGTTCTTGCCCAGTCAAATGATAAGCTTCCAATAATTCCCGTACTAGCCACATCTGATCATCATAGACATTCAGTACTCCCGTTACATTTGCTTTTCCTTTTTCTCGGACGCGATCGACAGCATACACCGTCCATTCTTTATGTTGTGTAAAAGATGTTAGCGTAAATGTCCCTAAATAATAAGCTGCATTTGCATGAAGCTTAGCCAATAAATCCACATAGCGGGAGTAATACTTTCCGTAAAGCTCGCTATTACCTGCCTTTTGTTGCTTTTTCAAGCCGCTCAACACAGCATTTACAGCTTCTATGGAAGCAGAGTACATCCATACACTCGCTTTTTCTTCGGATCGAACCTGCGTAAATGGATTATAAAAACGATGCATTTTGAAGTCTTCACCAGAAAAATAAACTTCCATTGACCGATCAATCAATTGGATCGCCCGTAAAAGATTCTGTTGGCTTTTATTTTGATCATGTACTGATCTTTGGCTGTGCAATTCTTGCGCACACACCTGTTTTACACAGAGGGGTAATACTGACAGAGAAATTAGAGAGAGTGCCCAAAAAGGCCGGATGGAAAAGAATTTGATCATGATACGGTTTTAAATTGATTAAGTAGTCTTTCATGCGCTTTGGTAGAGCGTGATAACCGAGGTTGAAGATAAGCATTTTTTGTCCAAAAAAAATCGCATTTTTTGAAATGCGATTAAACTCTTTGCCCTTTTGCTTAGTTAACCAAGAACTTTCTCGGTCAACTAAGCTGCCACTGGCTGACGATGACGATTCACAAATTGCTTTTTCAACAGATACAATTTGTAGTGGTCGTACAAACCAATGATTAAAAGAACAAAACAAACCACGTAAAATGTCTTATTCGATAAATAGGTGAATGAAATACCGCTCACAAGCCCCCCCATGACATAGGCTCCCACGATACTCAGCAGTAAATGGAATTTGTCGACCAATGCCTTATTGCTTCGGTTCGACTCCTTAGTGAACATCGAAATCAATATTGCTAAATCTGTCGTTAGCCCTGTCAAGTGTGTCGTTTTCACAACAGAATTCGATATGCTCGCTGTTAAACCATTTTGTAATCCCATTGCAAATAGCAATGCACCGACAAGTATCTCTGTTTCTTTCAAAGAATCTTCATAAAATACATCAAGATATATCCCGACAAACAATATACTCAGTATTTCCAATGCCAAGGGAATGGAATGTGTCAGATAGGAGCTAAAACGTCCTTTACCATGAATGATGATAAGATTCGAAAGCATACTCCCCACTAGAAAAAGTAAAATCCAAAATAGCACTACTGCACCTTGATACCAATTTCCTTTCGCAATCTCTTGCGCAAAAACCGCATAATAACCTGTTACATTGGATGTAAACGAGAAAAAGACAATGACAGATGCAACATTGACCATTCCCGCAGAGAATGCAGTTATTCCCCCTAATTTGATATTATCTTGAATCGTTCTATGATTGCTATATTTTCTCAGCATATTTTTCCTTTCCTCCTTTTTTCAGCACAATTCGTGCGATTCCTTTCGTCTGCATATCCAAGTTAAGATGCAGTATCAATTGGTTTTTATTCAATTTTTGTATGACAAAGCTCTCTATAAGCTCATCATTTTTCCGAAGCTCAAGGATATGGCCTCGTCCCTTCAAAAACCAATTGTATTGTTTGTCCTCATGATGGGCAATAAAATTTTTGTCACCCATTTTTTCAAAATGCCATAATCCATCCTGCAAGGGTGGAAGGTGAGCGATTGCAGCATCTTTTATTCCCTCATGGATAACCGCCTGTTTTTTGAACGTTGGAGACTTCTCCACTTTCTCAAAGTACCAACCTTGCTCTTCCCACTCTCCTTCTAAAAGCCGCTCGGGGTTTTCATAAAACATAACCATTGAACTAGCTCCTAAAAGCAAAAAGGACAACAAGACGAAGTTGAACCTTGCCAATATTTTTCTCTTAATAGTTAACATCCCATTTCTTGTTAAAAAATAAATCCGCCAAGACATTTCCTCCTGTTTTGTTTGTCCCAGGTCTTGCGACAATCGAGACATTCTTCTGTTTACTTTTACTCAAGTGAAGCAAAGCCTGTCCGACGTCGAAAAAATGCCGTGTTCTTTTTTCAAATTCATAATCTGTGGGAACTTTGACTTCATCAATCCGAGCTCCGCGCAAATAATGTTGTAAATAATTGAGATTGTCAGAGCCGATGATATCTGTATAGATATTTAGCTTACGATTTTCATAACGATGACAGATCATCTGGCAGGCCTTCAAAAAGTCCTCCGATTGAAGATTACTGAGTTGGTCATCCAATGTGATTCCCAATAGTTCGCTGATCGATGTACTGCTCTTATTACCATAGACAAGAATGATATCAAGTTCTTCGGCTTTCGATTGCTCTATACTATGAATCACAAAAAAAAGTGAATCAATCGTAAAATCACTTGGAATCAATACACGCATTGCCTTTGCCATATCCAATTATTTTTATACAAAATTAATAGGTCATCATGGCAACCGAATGAATCTGGAATTAACTTTCTATTAGAATTTTAAGACCGATATTAAAATGAGATTAAAAAAAAGATACAGATTAAAATGGGATTAAAATTTAGTTCCGGCTTTGTAATATAATTCCGCTAGTGCCTTTCTGTAGTCCGTAACAAGCTTCTCTTGCTTGATCCGCATTTCGATCAGCTTGTTTTCCCTACTATTAACTACAAACAAGGTTGATTCACCCAGTTCAAACTTATTTAATTCCCCCCGAAGAAGCAGTTCCTGATTACTTATATTGATCGATTGAAGTTCAATCTGTTTACTGTAAGCATTTAAATCATTATATTTTTTAACGACTTCATTGTAAATATTTCTCTCGGTCGCAACCTGTTCAAATCGTAGCTGATCTTGCTTAATACGGACCTCTTTGAGCTTCCCTCGTTCGGCGCGAATAAAAAGTGGAAATGCAAATTCAAAACCTACCTTATAATTCTGCCAATTAAAATCATACTGCGGTGGTACAAAGTCATTAAAACCGTGACGGCTAGAAATAAGCGTGCCCGACACATTAAATTTAGGTTTAAGCATTTCTTTTCGATAACGTTCTTCAAATAGAAGTTGTTGATTTTTACTCGCCAACTTTATCATTTCGGGATGAGCAATTTTTGCCGAATCAAGTAGCGCCTCGATCACACTATTATCTGGCAAAATAACAGGATCTTCGAGCTTATGCGGTATGGCATGATCGGGAAGTTCTACTGGAAATTGTTGATCATTCCACAGATGATTGGACAATACAATTTTCGCGTTTTTAAGTTCAACTTCATACTTTGAAAGTTCTATCCGCCGTTCTTTTACAACGACCGAAGCTTCGATGGAATCAATTACAGGTTTATCTCCCAGCGTCGTCTGTTCACTGATTGCTTTAAACCGTTGATCAGCCAATTTTACACCCTCCAATAAAAGCTGATACTGTTGATAGGCAAAATACCAATTCCAGTAATCTGAAAGTGCCTGAAACCAAATGGCATTTATTTGTTTTATCTTTTCGCCTTCCAGGTAGCTGATCATAGCCTTTGCCTGCTGCAACGTATTTCTTCTGCTATCGACAATTAAACCTTGCCCCAATGGAATACTTAAACCGATTGCGGAAAGCCCTGCATTATTTGTTCGGGATTGCGGGTTTGTATAATCACCAACATTTCGATCATAAGCAATTTTCAGATCTGCGCCAGCTAACCAAAGTGGAATTTTCAACTCACTATTCCATTGATTGTAATAATCCGTCTTGCCAAAATGCTTATTTTTAAAACTGGAATTTAGCGTCGGATCAAACTTCCCTAAAGCCTGTGTTACCTGGGCTTTTGCAGTTTCACTCAGCAGATTCACTTGTTTAACGATGGGATGATTGGCCATTAAAAGCTCTTCCATGTCATCCACGGTAAAAGTATTCCTTGCTCCATACTCCTTTTCCTGAGCCGAAAGATGAGGAGAGAAAAAAATGCAAAACAGGATAAAAATAAAATTCAATTTATTCATATAACAATTACTTTTTCTCACTTTCTTTTGGTTCTCTTTCCAAACTCGGTGGAAAACCATTCAACTGTCGCCATATCTCATACCATAAAGGAACTTTATTTAAAATAACTCTGCCATATGCACCTGAGCCCTGATTTAACTGAACAGGCCAAGGCTCATCTCCTTCCGGAACAGGATCTGTTGCACGTATCAAAATCCTAAATCGACCATTCGTACTGCTCACCTTGTCAATGACCGAGACTTTGCCGGCAAAGGTACCCACCGCGACAGACGGCCATCCGGAAAATTGGATCGATGGCCAGCCATCAAATTGTAGCCTTACATCACTTTCCGGCTCAATCAGTGGGACATCCATCGCGTTTACATAAAGTTCTACGGCAAGCAGTGGTTTTTTAGGCTGTAATGTCGCAACGGACTCACCCTCCTTCATATTTTCACCAATTCCTGCCTTAAAGGTTTTTACAATAAAACCATCTTGCGGAGCCCTCACGACATATAACCCTCGTCGTACATCAATATTGGATATCTCATTTCTCAATTTGGCGATATCCCCTTGAACTGAGGCTTTGGAGGAAAAGGCGGAACTTAAATCGGACTGCGCTTTCGCCAATGATTCATTATACTTTGCACGGATGTTGTTCAATTCGATACTGGCGTTCGTTAATGATTGTCTTGAATTCGACAACTTGTTATCTGCACTTACAACTTTAGCTCGATCATTTTGCAGATTTAAGCGCCTTGTTTCGATATCTGTTAACGAAAATAAGCCGTCACGATAGCCCTCTTCGTACCGTTTAAGCCGCTTTTCACTGGTCTCAAAAAAGCTCATGACAGCGACCAATTCTGCGCTATCTATTTTTACCAGATTTTGAGCTTGAATAACCTTATTTTTAGCTGACTTAAGCTGAAAATCCAAACCATTTTGTAAAGCCTGAATCTGCGCTTCAGTGGCTTTCATTTTTTGATTAGCAGCATCTTCTCCGCTTTGTTTGGCATTCAATTGCTCTTCTAACCGCAATGGTAACATGGGATCAAAATAAGATTGAGAAGTCTCCGAAAGCACTAAAATCGTATCACCTTTCTTCACTTCCTGCCCCTCAGTAACGGCCCAATATTCAATGCGGCCACCAATCTGATTTTGGATAGTCTGTGGTCTATCTTGTGGACGTAAAGCAGTAACCGTTCCTACTCCAGGAATTGTCTGCCTCCATGGGAGAAAAAGTGCTAGTACAAAAACAATCCCAGAAAACACAAGAATTCGCCCCAAGACTAGGGATCCCCGCTCTTTCAATAACTTATCAACCGCATCATGGGAAAGATCTCTCCATGAGAGCGTTTTCTGACTCGAACGATCCTTATTAATCAACATAAACCGCAGCGTCCTCCTCCAACGCAAGATCCGTTACAGCCGCCAATTTGACAACTCCAGTAAGCATATCAAAAATAGTATTCAAATTTGTCATCAGTTTTTCAATGGCATAACCAATTTGAACGATGACAACTTCAGCAGCAACAAATTGACCAAAAGTCATTTGCCGCTCAACAACAAAATAAGATCCAAGCAAGAGCATCGCTCCAAACAACAGGGTGCGAAGTAGGACAGAACCAATAAAAAAACGCTTTAAAACCTTAAAATGATCGTTCCTCGCCCCTAAATACTTACTGACAATATAATCTGTTGTTTTTGTCACTTCGTTCATTTTCGTCTCATCAGCACGATAATGGTCAATTTGTCCGGCAACAGCTTCCAAATAGGCTACCGTCTCATATTTGTATTCAGACTCTTCAATACTTGTTTTCAACCCTCTTTTATAGTATAAAACAAGTATCGTAATAACAGAAAAAATGACAATAAGGCCAAAGGCTAGAAATGCAGGATGATAAAATGATAATAAGACCACACTAAAGAAAATTGTCACCACTGCAGCGATAATATCGATCAAAAGTTTGATAATTCCCTTTTGGATAATGATAACATCAAAAAATCGGTTGACCAACTCCACAAGATTTTTTCCAAGTAACTCTTCAGGTTTAATTCTCGGCAGGCGATAAGAAAATTCAACCGCCGATTTTAGAAAGATTTTCTGCTCTAAATACTCTACTAAGGTCAATTGTCCAATCAATAGTACCCCGCCCACAATCACGCCAAATAACACAAAAGCAATTAAGATATAGGTAGAGCTATACATCGCTCCATTGCTTAAAAAATTAAAGATAGCTGTTATCCCTATTGGAATAGTCAAACTAAAAATACCGATGACGATGGCATAAATAAATATATAATTGATCGTTTTTCGTTCAGTATGTAATAAGCTAGCCAACCGTTGTAAAGGTGATGGTCCGCCTTGTATATGCCCCATAAAAATAGATAGAAGATAAGTTATAAATGATGAATTTCAGCTAAAAACAACAGTAAAAACTCCGATCGATCATTCAATTAGTCCGATCTCTCTGTTTCTAATAGTTGATTGCTCCTTAAATGAAATCGTAGCACGAATTTGACTCTCGACTTTACGGAGTGCATTAGCGACATTAAAAAAATTGCGTGTTTTCTTTTTATAGGTATAATCGCGTGGTATTATGACCTCATTCACAGACTGTCCTTTGAGGTAATGCTGCAAATAATGACTGTTATCGGTACCCAAAATATCTGCAAAAATACTGAGCTTACGGTTTTTATAGCGCTGATAGATTCCGCTACAGGCTTTTAAAAAAGATTCAGATTGAAGTGTCTCCAGTTGATCTTCCAATCCAATTCCGAGTAATTCACTCGCAGAAGTGCTGCTTTTATTGCCATACACAAGGATAATATCGATAGAATCAGCCATTGACTCTTCAATACTTTGACGCACAAAATGGAGTGAATCAACTGTAAAATCACTAGGTATTAATATACGCGTTGTTTTAGCCATGCTTTTTTTTAGCAAAGTTAAAACGCACATATGGCAACGGAATGAATCTAAAATTAGCTTTCCATTAGAAAGCGAGCAGCAGTATTAAAATGAGATTAGAAATACGATCAAAATTAAAACTACATTAGAATCGAAGGTAAGTGGGTAGTTCAATTTCTACAGTGGTGCCTTCACTCACAACAGAATTGACCTTCAATGTCCCACCATGCAACTTAATAATATTTCTGGCCAAAGGAAGTCCTATACCATAACCGTCAATGCCACTCGTATTGGACGCTCTAAAATAAGGATCGTAGATATGATCCAATTCGCGGGAGGGTATTCCGATACCTTTGTCTTTTATTAGAATAAAGACTTTATTGTCCAATGCCCCCAAAGCAATATAAGCAGTCCTATCGGATGAATATTTACAGGCATTACTGATAATATTGGATAGCGCAAGCTGTAGCAAAATTGCATTTCCATTCACCTTAAGTCGCATACTATCATCTGGTAACAGACTGAAATCTGTTATAATCTTAAATTTATCATTGATGGCCTTAACAGTCAGCTCGGCGTCCATCACGATCTGATCAATACGAACGGGGCTAAATGCAGTCGCATTATTAACAAAACCTGTACGCGCCAACAGTAAAAGTGCTTTTGTTTTCTTTTCCAAATGCTCTGCCGACTCAATGATCTTAAATAATGTGCGTTGGTACTCCGCTGTTGTTCGCTCTTTGGATAAAGCAAGATCTGCCTGTCCTATGATGGATGTCAAGGGTGTATTTAGCTCATGTGACGCATTGCTGATAAAGTTCTTTTGTGTTTCGAAAGAAGTTTCCAAGCGCGTCAACATCCGATTAAATGTGAGTGCAAGGCCATGAAGCTCACCTTTGTACTTATCCTCATCTAATCGTTTATAAAGATTTTCCGAACCAATCTCTTGCACCTCTTTCATCATGGTTAGTATTGGCTTTAAGAACGAACGTTTCATAAAAACCGAAACAACGAATATAAAGAGAATTCCCAAAATCAGACTTATAATAAGCAGATTACGAAGGTAGGCCAAATGGTGTGTATAAAAGTAATTTTCAGCGGAAGCGCCTACAATATACTTTCGACCATTTTGCGAAAAATATTTAGTTGAATAGAATTGATTACCCGACTTGAAATTTGAGCTTCCCTTTTTATTGATTTTATCCCAAAGTTCTTGATGAAATCCCTGGCTTCTTAAAATAGCACCATTGCTATCAAATTCCACTAAAAATTCATGCTGATTATTGAGATTTTCTATAAAATCAAGGCTCCACTGATCAGCTTGGGATGCGGATTTACTATTCAGAAATTTTTCAGCAGCAATATTTCGCCGCAGATCCAGCCGTTTATAAAAATCTGTAAAAGCAAAATTCGTAACGGAATAAAAAATAAAGCCAACAAAACAACTCACATAAATGACCAGAATTGCAATGAGATAAATAAGCTTTCGATTATAATTGTGCATTTTGAAATATTCAGTCTTCTATTTTTAGAACATATCCCATACCAATAACCGTATGGATCGCTTTTTTGCTCGTTATTTTTTCAATCTTTTTTCTCAAATAATTCACATAAACATCGACGACATTTGATCCAATATCGAAATTTATCCCCCATATTTTGTCCAAAAGCTCCGTTCTCTCAAATACCTTTTTGGGGCTCTGAATAAACAACAAGAGTAAACGATACTCTGTACTTGTCAGATTGAGTTCCTGCCCCTCACAGTAGGCTATTTTTTTATAATCATCGATACTCAGAAAACCATAACTAAATGTGTCTTTCGAGGGCTGTAACTCACGTTGTGTTGCCTGTACGATAGACTGTTGCCTGCGGATCAATGAACGTATCCGAGCCTTCAATTCAATTAGCTTAAAGGGCTTGGAAAGATAGTCATCGGCACCATTATCGAGTCCGAGCACCACATTTTCTGGAGTACCAAGTGCAGTCAGCATCATAACAGGTAAATCGGTATACCCCCACTGTCTGATCTGCTTACAAATATCCAGGCCATTGGTTCCCGGCAAAAGAATGTCCAATAGCACAAGAGAGACATCTTGCTTCGCCAAAAGCTGTTCCAGACCTTCCGAGCGCCCCAGATGAATGACCCTATAGCCATCCTCGCCTAAGCCTTGTACGATCAAATCAGCAACATCCTGTTCATCTTCAACCAAAATAATTTTTTGCTCCTCCATATTCGTCATGATGTGTAGCTCTCTGTAATGAACTACGATCCAAACCATAAAAATAACGTTTTGACACAAGAGACACAAATCCCATTTTTGCCCGAATCCACACAAAAAGATCCTTGCTCTATTTTGCAAAAGCGAAAGCGCTGTGTTCATCGATCGTGAAACAGCGCTTTCGTCCTAGTATTTAATTGGTTCAGCTATAATTTTACTTTACCCATCAACGGATCCGTCTTACTTGATTTACCAGTCTCTATATGTCCAGCATAGCAGAATTTGACCGCATGATCTTCTGAACACGTTATTTCGATATCATACCAACCTTCACTCTTGCTGCAATCGATTTCAACCAAAGCAGGATCATCCTTGCGCATTGCCTTCGCATGGAAAAGATCATAGGAACAGTCTTTAAGATGTAAATCCCAATTTGGCGACTCTGATTGTACACAAAGAATAGGCTTTCCAGCAACTACTTTCGTATACACATCAATAGCTGGAATATGTGACTTTGCGCCTTCAATCGCACGATAGAAACCATTAGGGCCATGCAATGCAAATGATATGTACTCTCCTACAATTTTATCGAGTTCCCATTCATACGCTAATTGATCCCCTTCCCGTACCGTAAAATTCCAAACTTTACCCGCCGCATGGCCATCATACGCCACATAGGAAATAACATAATAAGGCATGCCCGCTCCCGCTTTAGCTGTATTGAGCCTTCTTTCCAAGGTTGAGCTGATGGAAAGCATCGTTGGTGTATACTGTACTTTTAGCTGCAATTCATAAGGTAAAGCACAAGCATCCTTCCATCCCTGCTCTTGCATCTGCATAGCTGCATGATACTGACCTGTCGATTTGATTTCCTCCAGTTTTTGGCTGTCGATTTTCACAAAATCTGTTGGGAGTTTTTTATTCCTGGCGGAGAATATACGTTCAACATACCCGTCTCTGTCTACCGGATTAAGCCTTGTTTTGGAAATGTTATCTACAGGACGAAAAGAAGTTGTTAAGTCGCCACAGACCATTCTTCGCCATTGACTGATGTTTTCTTCCCGTATCACCTTACCCGTTTTCTTCTCCAAAAAATGTTCTAAAAATTGAAGACAGGAGGTGTGGTCAAAAACTTCGGAATTGACCCAACCACCCTTAGACCAGGGTGAAGCTATCACCATTGGTACGCGATAGCCCAAACCAATAGGACTTTCAAAACTTACATTATTACTATTTTTCCTTTTTCGCTCCTGTTCTAGCGTAACATATTCATCCGAAGTGTCGATTTCTGACACGGCACCCTGATCTTTGTTCGTGCTCAATGGCGGAACAAAAGGAGCGATATGGTCAAAATATCCATCATTTTCGTCATAAGTTAAGATGAAAATTGTCTTTTTCCAAACCTCAGGGTCTTTGGTCAATATATCGAGGACTTCGGATACGTACCATGCCCCATACCAAGGTGAGCCCGGATGATCCGAAAAACGACAAGGTGCCACTAACCACGACACTGTAGGTAATTGGCAATCTTCAACATCTTTTCTAAACTGATAAAAAACATCTCCGGCTGGCACCTCAACTTCCTGCCGCTTTCCACCTTCTTTATAACTTAATTTATCAAGTTTGTGAAAGTTGGGATCAGCTAGATTAGTCACAAATGCATTGCGATGGATATCTTTTTCGAACTGGGATAGCTTTTCAAAATTCTCAGGGGTATAATGAATGACATCTCTTTTCAAATCTTCCAATTCCGCTTTGGCTTTGTGCAGCAATTCTTCTTTTGGATTTGTTTCCAAAAATTTATGCAGCTCTTTTACCCGTTCTTTCATCCACTGATAATGTGCCAAATGATATCTTACACCATACTGTTGGTGAAACTCCAGGTTGTTATCGGTAAAATTGGCCAACCAATCTTCCTCTTCTCCTTTAAAGCCTACTGGTAAACTTAGTTCATTTTGATAAACTTTCCACGAGACCCCTGCTTTTTGCAGTCGTTCAGGATAGGTTTTCCATTTGACATCCTTGTAGTTGATCTGACCATTGTCTACATGCGCAACAGATTCGGGATTACGGGGTTCTTCGCGCACTGTACCAGTCCAAAAATACGATCGATTAGCGCTCGTTCCCGTCAGTGAAGAACAAAAATGCTGGTCGCAAACCGTAAATGCATCTGCAAAAGCATAATAAAAAGGAATATCTGCACGGTTATAATAACCCATTGTTAAAGGCATGGCCTTATATTCTGAATTACCAGAGCTCTTTGCTTCCAACCAATTATCCATTTTCCCGTCATGACGAGCCGCAACCATATCACGCCAGCCATGCGGAAGCGACCCCATCCAAGTCGATTTACTATTGACGATATCTAAATGGAAAGGTGCAAAATATGCACCTTCCTTATTTCCTTGTATCCATACAGGTAGACCATTCGGCAATTTCATCGCGCGGGGATCGTTAAAGCCACGTACGCCCTTCAAAGTTCCAAAACAATGGTCAAACGATCTATTTTCCTGCATCAAAAAGACAACATGTTCGGCATCCAAAAAAGTTGATCCTTTTGGAGCTTCAATCGCCAAGGCTTTTTGTATTGATTCAGGCAGCCAGTTTATAGCGACTGTACTCCCTGCCAGCATGGCTGCTTTTTTTAAAAATACCCTCCTTGAATCCATTATTTTAACCACCAAGTCTCTAAATTAATATTGTCATTTCCGCCAAATTGTGATTTGATCGCATCAGATACATTCGCCGTATTATTATTGTACTCATCTTGAGGATACATCCAGCGATAGGCTGTTTTCACATTCGCCGATTTACGGAAACTCGGATACCCCGTGCGCAAATGATCAAAATAAGCCGAGTATCCCCCCTGATGAAATGAGCGCAGGTATTTCTGCATCAAGATGCGTTCGAGCTTTTGCTCATTGGAGCTAGCCCCGTCAAGACTTACCGAATTTTGTTCAAGATATTTGGCCGCTTGTGCTTCATTTGTATAAGTTCCTATATTTTTCGCATACTTTTCATAAAATTTGAACGATGCCTGTACTCCTTTGGTATACGTTGCATTGAGATCGCCCGTTATCCAACCTTTCAAAATGGCTTCAGCCAAAATAAACTGCATCTCCGAACAGCCCAATAAGACCAATGGCTCAGCTGTGGGATCTTGATAAAATCGTTCGTGGACTTTCGATAATTTACCTAATACAGCTTTTGCATTCACCTGCGCATAAGGAACAATCGGATCTCCGCCTTCATAAGCCGTAAAGTCATTAATCGCTTTACCCGCTTCTTTACCCAGTCTTGTTTGTGTAGCGACGGCAAATAACCGCGGATCTTTCAGGTCCTGCAATCGTTGGATAAAAGTGGAATCCATATACATTCCCGATCCATAACCGCTAGAGTTAAATTCAGGATAGCGATTACCCTCTTGATTCAAAAAGATGAGTTGCCCATCTTCACCACCACCAACATCAGTGATTCTAGACTCATTGGTAAATATTTTTGAAAATTCTGTTGCTGCATTAAATGGAAGATCAGTCGTTTTCTTCGAAAGCGTCAATAGTACTTTTAGGCGAAATGAATTGACTAACTTGTTCCAATTGCCACTATTTCCACCATAAATAATATCCCCATTTATGGTGTTATTGTTCTTCTTCAGAATAATACTTGCTTCCTCGAGCTCCTTCAATACACCCACCAAAACGTCTTTCTGTGTATCGTATTTCGGCGCAAAAATTGCTGAATTTTCACCCTTTGCTGCTTCTGAATAAGGGACATCACCAAACGTTAAGGTAAGATTATAAAAATAATACGCACGGAAAAATTTTGCTAATGCCAAATAACTGTCAGCGCCAATACGTTCAGCTTCTTCGGTCATCTTGGTAATATTGCGAAGATTACCATATTGCTCAAAGCTTCCCCTTTGCCAATTATAAATTTGATTCGCATTTTCACCATCTGTTTGCACAATCATTTTCAAGGCATATAGTGGTGAGGTACCGTGCCAGGTCCGAAAAGCATCCCATTCTACCTTCGTCAATAAAGCTTGCGGGTGGGTTGTTGTCGCTTCATTTGGATTAACATTTACTTCCGTCAATTTCTGACAAGAAGTCATGATTGAAAGAGAAAAGAATCCAAGAAATATATGTTTATTAAATAATTTCATCGTACTACGTTATTAAAACTTAAAATCTAGAGAAAAACCAATATATCGCGTGGAAGGGTCTTGTAAGTTTCCATCGTTTCCAACACCAAAATCAGGATCGATATAAGGTACTTTCTTCCACATAGCCAAATTATAGCCAAATAGTGATGCATTTAAGGCCGTAAGCTGTTTTAATTTAAACACCTTATTGACATCATAACCTACCGATAGTCTACGTAGTTTTACAAATGATCGATCAAATACATTGGCAAACAGTTTACTTTCAGACTCTGTAACTCTGGCCTGATAAGGATAATTTTGACTCCAAGCCTGCCAATCAACAGCTTTTGTATTATTTGTATACGTTCGGGTATCTGAAGTAATATTACCGTTCACGTCGCGGGTAAGCTCACCTCCTGTTACGATCACCCCATCTGGCACAAAAACTGGTTTCCCTGCATCATATTGTTCCTGACGATATAAGACCGAAGAAGGATGCTTTCCACCCCACCACATTTTTTCTATGGTTGTCGAATTCATCACGCCGCCAATAGATCCGTCGAAATCAAGATTTACCTGAAATCCCTTAAATTTGAACTGGTTTGCAAAACCAAATTGCCAGTCCGGTTGAAAGTAACCTAAATACTGTGGAAATGGATTTTTGGTCGGCATACCCGTATTCGGATTCAAGATAACCTTACCATCAGCCGATTTTTCCCAGACAGTACCATAATAGCTGTCTGCACGATCGCCTTTTTTAAGATTACCGTATTTCGCTTGGTTATTGTAAATTTCTTCCAAACGCTGAATTGCACGAGACCAGTTAACAGTAGACGTCCACGAAAATTGTTCATTTTTAATTATATTCCCTGTCAAAGAAATCTCCAATCCTTTTGTACGGTATTTATTTCCATTTACTTTACGCGAAGTAAAAGCGGATGCTTGGGAAATACTCAAATCGATGATCTGATTTTTATCAACAACATTATAGTACGTTACATCAGCCGAAAGCCTATTTTTAAAGAAAGCCATAGAAGCACCAATTTCTAAGGAAATGGACTGCTGCGGAAGGATATCAGGATTAATAATACCTACAGGATAGGTTACTGATGGCGTCGAACCATAGGTAACATCTTTTTTATAAGTCGCAGCAATGCTATAAGGATCCAGATCAGAAGATACTGATGCCCAGGAACTGTACAATTTAACAAAGTCAATTTGCGCTGGCAGTTTAAAATAATCGGAGATAACACTACTTAGTGAAACCGATGGATAAAAGAATGACTGATTTGCCTTTGATAATGTGGATGACCAGTCATTTCTTCCTGAAAAATTCAGATAGGTCGACTTAAACACATTTAAGTTTACCGACGCATAAGCACTTCGGATTATTTTCTCAGTTGTTGTATTTGTTGCCTTAACTGGACCTTGGGTATTGCCTAAGTTGTAGACAAATGGTACAACTAAACCATCAGTAGTTTGATAAAGCTCACGATAATCTCTTTTGAAAGTGGAAGATCCCGCATTAACGGTTACACCGAAATTATCAGACAACTGCTTAATATAGGTTGCTAAGACGTCCGCATCAAAATTGAGCTGCTTGCTATCCCAGTTTTTATAATCCCCATTCCGTGAATCGCCATAATTCATGTAAGACTTAGGACTCTGCATGTCCTGGAATAGATTTTTTTGTCTTGCTGCAGCACGACCTTTGATGGTAAATTCAGGTGAAATACGCCAAGTTAAAGCAGTCTGCCCGGCCAAAATATCCTGATCGTATACTTGGTTCAGCTCATTAGCTGCAAAATAAGGGTTGTTGTACCAAGCATAGTTATAGTTTGCTTGACGATAGCCTTCCTGTCCCGGAATATAGAGGTGATCCTTTAATTCCTGTCCATTTACATCATTTCCCATCCACAACAGAATCGTATACATATGATTTTTAGGTCCATATCCATACCTTGGATAATTTGGAGATTTCACTTTGTTATAGGATAAGTTAAGATCTAATTGTACCTCAGGAGTAAAACGGTAAGAGGTATTCAAATTTAATCCACCTGTAGAAAGCTTTGTATTGGGCACCTGACCTTTTTGATAGGCATATTTTCCTGTTCCAAATATGCTTACCTTTTCCGAACGATACGATAATGTCGCATTATTCTCGGTAATCAGTCCAGTTCCAAGGAAATCCTCTAAATTGTTATGTGCGACCCAATCAATCGGCACTCTTTCGTAACGTGACTTATCATTATACTTGGTTCCACTCACATCACCCCACCAAGGAATCACTTCACCAGTTTGCTTATCACGAATCGGACTGTTCCATTGAGCAACCTTTATTCCGGAGTTCAATTTGGGTCCCCATGTCATATCTCCATCTGAAATCCCCCCATCAGCACCATCCCAAAACTCATATTTACCGTTGGATCCACTTCCGAACTCCTTCTGCGATTCAGGAAAAACTGTAAATCCAGCAGAAAACATATTACTGGTTCCAACCGAAAACTCCAGCCTATCGCTTTTTGCACTTTTGGTTGTAATTAAGATCGCGCCATTTTTACCGCGTGATCCATATAAAGATGAAGCGGCTGTTCCTTTTAGTACATTGATATTCTCTATGTTTTGACTGGACATGTCGTAAAAATCAGATTCTACAGGAATGCCATCTACGACAATAAGTGGGGTCTTACCACGCAATTGAAAAGATGGTGCCTGAAAAATCCCCGTTGGATTATTAACGATCAGACCAGATACTTGTCCCGTTAGCGCTGTACCAATATTCATTGTTTTAGACTCTTTAAGTACGTCTAATTTAACTTCTTGAGTAGCGTAACCAATTTGCTTCTTTTGTTGCTTGATACCAATTGCCGTGACAACAACCTCATCCAACTTTGAATCATCCTTTTCCAAAACCACCACAAGATCCCCATCTGTAGCAGTTATTGTAGCTGTTTTATATCCTAAAGAAGAAACACGGATTTGGTCGCCAACCTGACCTTTCAGATTGAATTTACCATTAAACTCTGTACGCGTACTCTGTTTGCTGGTTTCATTGATGATCGTGCCGCCGTCAATAGGTTTGCCGTCCTGATCCTTAACAATCCCTTTAATAATAGCTTGATCGGCAATTTCGAGCTTGGTAGTTTCATTCGCAAAGTTTGCCCATACGCTATCGACATGTGCCGCATTCAGCAATGCAATAGCTAAGGTCACCTGAGCTGTTTTCCTAAATTGAGGTAGTTTAATAGGTTTCATTATTTTGAATTTTGCCCAAAAAAATGAAACCTATATTACTAGAAGATGAGTAGTATATTAACAATGCAATCTTAAAGATTGCTTAACTTAACATTAACATCGTTCGCGCTGCAACGTCTTATACATCAACTTGCATATTGAGCTTCCGCGTGCTTCGTCGAACCGCATAGATGACTATAATGAAAATAATCCAATCTATCGCCGCGCTCGCTACGTAAATGCTGTGTACACCAAAATATTTTGGTGCAATAATTAAGATAGGAATATAAAATACAACCTGCCGCAATACACTGATAAAAGTCGCAGGCTTGGCATGATCAATGGAAGGAAACCACACCATCGCCATAAAAATAAATGGAAGAACCAATAAAACACTCATGTAAATTCTGAAATCCATTAGCTGCTGTATTGAAAAAATCGCTCCTGGGATCATGATCGATATCACAGCAACGGGATGAAGCATCACCAGCAACCAGAACGGAAGCAGAATCAGCAGCCCAGTAATGGCAAATAAACGGTACGAATTGATACTTCTCGTATACTGCCCAGCACCATAATTCATCCCCGTTACAGGCTGCAAAGCCCGCATAAGCCCCCATAGTGGGGTATTTAATAAAATATAAAGCCGATTGATCGCCGTAAAAAACGTAATATCCATATTATTTCCGTAATTGGCCAATGCGTTGAAGACAACAATATTCTGGATTACAATCATGACCATCATGACAAAGCCGGGCATTCCTAATGAAAGCGTTTCTTTTAAAATCGATAAATCCCAAGATAAAGACCAAAACTTTGTTTTGAACGAAGCCTTTCCCCCGGCGTAATACCATACACCTAAAAATGTGTAGATGATCATCGATATATTGGTTGCCCAAGCTGCCCCTGATACACCCCAACCAAAGTGTTCTATAAAAACCGGTTTAAGTAAGACATCAACAAGCAATCCTATTGCAATCATCCAGGCCGCAGTTTTCATACGACCCTCTGCACGAATAATCATGTTGAGGGCCAAACCATAAATCCAGAAAAAACTACCCAATATGGTTGTTCGAAAGTAATCCACCCCAAGAGCCAATATATCACCTCTACCACCCATCATGTAGACCAATTTGTCGGCAAATGCATAGCAAGGGAGGGTAATTATAAGAGAGAAAATAATAGTCAAAAAATGCACCGTACCAAATGACCTATGTAATTTCTCCTGTTGATCCCCACCTATCCAAATACTAATTGCTGCCCCCATACCTGTTCCGATCAGGGTACCAAAACCTTGTGCAAATTGGGCTAAAGGATAGGTTACACCGACAGCTGCCAACGCTGTATTGTTAATCAGATGACCAACAAAAATACCATCCAGAAAATTGTTCAGACCATACAGGACCATTGCAATCACGGCAGGCCACGACATCTGCCACATCACCCTACTTAACTTACCGTTTAAGATCAGTTGTTTCTGTTTCTCCATAACCTATCGTAAACGTTAGGCCTGGATTTCTTCACTCTCACTACGGCGATCTGTAGCAGATTTATCTTCAGCAACTCCAGCTTTCCAATACGAATAAGCATAAAGCTCCTCTCTTCCCCAACCGAGATCCTTACGCAAATAATTGCGAATCTCCTTAACTGTCGAAAATTCAGCAGCTACATAAGCAAATTTATCCGCTACAGGCAAGGATCTGATCTTCACCAAATCCGCCAAAAGGCTACCTTCCTGTGGCGTATCATTATGTAACCAAATAAAATCAATAGCAGCCTTAGTCTTCAATTGCTGTATATCTTCGCTACCATGTACTTCAATCATACAGATTCCCTTTGCCGAAGGTGGCAAATCTTCTAAGATTGCCCCCAGAACAGGAATTGCAGTTGCATCCCCAACAAGGAGATAGTTAGCTGCAACTTCATATAGAGACGTCTTACCTGCTTTCATCAGAATCCCAAGCACGTCGCCAGGTTTTGCAGCCATAGCCCAAGCTGAAGCTGGCCCCTCATCACCATGGGCAACGAAATCAATCCATACTTCATTTCTATCAAGGTTGATACCGCGATGTGTATAAGTTCGAACTGTTGGCCTAATCGCCTCATCCATCGGCTTCCACTGCCCTCGTTCATAATCAAATTCTGGAAAATAAATGCGATCTACATACTTTGGCGGAATCAAGATCTTGTTATTGACTCCGACGGTCGTATTAGCGATTTGATCTACACCATCACCAGTCAAATAAACACGGATATAATGTGGCGTCAGGTATTCTTTTCTACTTACAGTCAGGGCGAGCTGTATTACTTTCATTTCAGTTTTTCCCATGATTTTCTAATTACGTACATATTTGATCAAAAGACCATTATTAAGAATCTTTCTAAACAAAGGTAATTATTCGACTTTTATCAAACCCGATTCATGCGCTATTAAAACTTCCGTAAGAAGGAATAAAAGGTCCGTAAAGTGTAAAAAAAACTATTCCACATTACAAGGTATTTTTTAGCTTACTCGGTGGGATTCCAAATTTACGTTTAAAGGCGTCCGAAAAATGGCGTTGATTTTTGTAACCGACCAAATCAGAAACTTCACCGATTGTTCGATCTTCATCTAAGATCAGTTTCTTGGCATGTTCCATTTTTGCGTCATGCCAAAAACCAAAAACAGTCGTACCAAATAGCTCCTTAAAACCTTTTTTCAATGTGAATTCATTGGTACCCACCAGATGCGCGAGATTGACTAGTGTACTATTGGTATCCATATTTTTTAGTAGAAACTCACGAACGGCATATATCTTATCGATATCGGCTTTTTTTAACGAAACTGCTACAAAATCCTCTTCCTGAAACTGTTCCAATTGAAGAAGCAAGAGCTCCATAATCTTTGCTTCCAGGAAAATTTTCTTAAAAATTCCCTTTCGTTGACAATTGATTACATCGTCGATAATTTCATACATATCGTGGGTAATCCGTCTATGCATATTGGTCAGCAATCCCGATTTACCACGGTCAATAGCATTCCGAAAATCTGCAAAGAATTTAGAATCTTCGGGCAGGAATCTTTTAAAAAATTCGGGCGATAAGTTTATTTCACATAACTGAAACTCCTGATTCCCCCACTCCATTTGACCACACATTGAATTTCCGTAAATAATATTATGCTGGTATGTCTCAAAATTTACACCTAAGGGCATCATTTCGCCACTCGCCTGACTATTGCCTTTTAAGGCAAAGTGCATTTCAACTGTTTCAAAATCACTTTCAAAACGAAACCGCATCCGTTTAAATAACTGTGCATGACCGTAACCAATATGAATACCATCGAAGAAAACCTCCTTATAAAAGCCTTTTCCAAATGTAGTATCTAAATGTGTTACAGATTCATAAATTCCAGTGTCGACAGAAAAGTAGGTACTTGGGTAAGTCCGCTCCAATAATAAATTGGGTGAATCAATATCATATAATCTTAGTGCCATTTTTAATTCCTTTTAGGATTCAAATAGTCTTACGCACATTAGGCAATATACCTTAACAGAAATATTCCCTTCGACGGACATTTTACTCCTTTATGCAGACCCCATAACAATAGAATGCCTGCTATCTTTGACTAAAGTATAAAATTATCTAGAATCATTCTTAATTATTTAAAAAATAATTCACTATGGATACAAATAGAAATCAGGATATGGCAGGCAACTTTCCACTCATCCAGGATAGCATTTATAATAACATCAAGATTGCCAATCCAAATGCAACGAAACATGACATTATTTTAGCCGCAGAAAAAGCGAAAGTCTTAGATTTCGCCTGGGAATTTCCAAAGGGGCTCGACACATGGATTGATGATAGCAGATATCCTTTATCCAGCATACAACAACAACAAATTCAACTGGCCCGTAAATTTTTAAGGGCATTGTCGTAATGACAATGCCCTCCTTATGCTATGCCGGGTAGCGTACTGGGGTGGCACAACTATTTAATCACCTCAGTTTACAATAACCAGCCCTTTACGAGATCGTTATGTTTCTTGACCCATTCTTTTGCCGTAAATGCTTTGTCCTGGCTTCCCTGCATTTTTGACAACAAATCAGCCATTGTTGATTCATCGAAGTAGACTTTGGAGAAAAATCGGGCTAGCTCAGGCTGCTCAATGTTAAAGTTTCCCCGTGCAAAAATTTTAATTTGCTCGGCATCACCCAATGTCTTTTTGGGGTCATCCAAAAACTTCAATTTCATTTTAGCAAACATCCAATGCGGCTGCCAGCCAGCTACCACAATCCAACGTTTTGCTTTGATTGCATTTTGCAATTCCGTGATCATAGCTACGGTAGATGAGTTCACATGCTTATAATCGAGGCTATAATCTTTGATCACCTGATCCACGGCACGTGTTATTCCAGCCCCTTTTTCTATTCCAATGATCCGTTTATCAAACTCTTTTTCATGTTTTTTCAACTCTTCAATTCCATCAATTGTTACGTAATCCGGTACAACAAGTCCATTTCGCGCATGGTTATAACTCGTTCCAAGCTCTTCAATATTGGGGAATTTAGCCACTTTACTTCCATGGGTCAATGGCAGCCAGACATCCATATATAGATCTGTATCGCCATTGTTCATGGAGGCTAAGATCATATCTGGCGTAGCCCGCTGGACAACAACATGATATCCCTTTTCTTCCATAATAACTTTTGCGACCTCTGTCATTGCGACCCCTTCGGCCCAGCCATCGACCATACCGATATGAATAATATTTTTATTCCGACCTGTGCTGCATGACGCAAGCAACAACACCATCAGACACAATACCATACTTTTTATTTTCCTCATACTATGCTTTCTTTTTTACAAAGCCCTGCGTGATTCGATCCAAAATAATAGCGAGAATCACAACGGACAAACCACTTTCAAAACCAAGACCAATATCCAAGTTATTAATACCCTCAAGCACTTTTTCTCCCAAGCCACCAGCAGCAATCATTCCGGCAATAACAACCATAGATAAAGACAGTAATATGGTCTGATTGATCCCTGCTAAGATTGTTTTTGTAGCCAAGGGCAGTTCTACTTTAAATAAGATCTGACTATTGGTCGCGCCAAATGAACGTGCAGCTTCAACGATATCTTTTGGAACCGCATCAATCCCTAAAGTCGTCAAACGGACGGCAGGTGGCATAGCGAAAATAATGGTAGCAAAAGCTCCCGGGACTTTACCGATACTAAAAAATAACACCGCTGGAATCAAGTAAACAAAGGCAGGCATCGTCTGCATTAAATCAAGTAAGGGCCGAATGATTTTCGCTGCTAGTTTATTCTTCGCGGCCCACACACCCAAAGGAACTGATATAACCAATGCTGTTAGTGTAGCGACCAACACCAGGGCCAAAGTCTCCATCGTTGCAATCCAAAATCCCATCAGATAGATCAATGTTAATCCCACCAACGTTGTCAATGCAACCCCTTTCCCAGATTTCCACCAGGCTAAACCTGTAAATAATGCGATGATAATAAAAAAAGGTATCGTTGTTAGCACCCATTCCAGTCCAATAATGGATGCATTCCCCGTATTTTTTATCAAGTTAAAAAATGGTTCTAAATGATCTGTCAGCCAATTTACAGCTACAGCGATGTATTGTCCTATATCGATTACTTTATTCATTTCTACTGATTATTTGCTTTCTCTTTTAATTCAATAATTTCTTCTTCATTATACTTTGTCGCTTCGATAATCAACGATGTCTGTGTTACGATCCCCAACAAACGATTATGTTCATTCACCACAGCGATTGGCGACCGGATCTCCGATATCAGGGGCAACATTTCTTCAACGGTCACCTCTTTTGATACTGTTGGAACGGTCGTATGTATAATGGATTCTACGGTAGGTTCCCTACGCTTTGCAGATTGAATGACTTCATTCATGTGAACAAAACCAAGAAAAGTCTCATGAGCATCAACTACAGGGAGAATTTCAATTCCTGTCGACCGCATTTTCCGTAGAGCCCCCTCGGGGCCATCTTTTTTGAAACGTACAACAGTAGGTTTCTCAAACATCAGGGAACCTGCCGAAATGATAGACTTGCGATCCACTTTTTCAACGAAGGCTTTAACATAGTCACTTGCTGGATTTGTCAAGATATCTTCCGCGGTACCGATCTGTTCGATGACACCATCCTTCATAATAGCAATACGATCGCCCAATTTGATTGCTTCATCGAGATCATGGGTAATAAAAACGATCGTTTTTTGTAAATTATCCTGCAACTCCAATAGCTGATCTTGCATTTCGGTTTTAATCAGGGGATCTAGTGCTGAAAATGCCTCATCCATCAGCAATACTTCGGGATCATTGGCAAGTGCCCGAGCCAGTCCAACCCGCTGTTGCATACCACCAGATAACTGAGACGGTAACTGTTGCTCAAATCCACTCAGTCCTACTACATCCAGCGCTTTCTGAGCTTTAGATTCCCGTTTTTCCCGTTCTTCCCCTCTTAGTTCTAAACCAAAAGCGGCATTGCTTAATACGGTGTGATGTGGCAACAGACCAAACTTTTGAAAGACCATACTCATTTCTGTCCTACGGACTTCAAGAAAATCTTTATTATTTTTCCCTGTAATATCCTCTCCATTGACAAATACCTTTCCCGATGTAGGTTCGTTCAATCGATTAAGACAACGGAGCAGCGTAGATTTCCCACTCCCTGATAGTCCCATTATAACAAAGAATTCACCCTCGAAGATTTCAAAATTAGCTTTGTTGATTCCGATCGTGCAATCTGTCTTTGCCAAGATTTCTTTTTTGGAGAAACCCTCATTTAGTAATTTCAAAGCTTGCTTCTTCTGTTTTCCGAAAACAAGTACCAAGTCTTCAACTTTTACTTTTACCTTACTAGTTTTATCCATTTTTTAATTTTTTTAAACATAAATAAACCATAAGGGCATGAGTGATCCACTAAGGCCATACGCCTACGCTATTTTCTTACAAATAAAAATATCCCTACAGTTGAGTTCGTTTGATCGAAATCTTACTCTTACAGTTCAATCAACTTATTAACTAACATACTTTACTCTCGGTTCGGTAAGAGCAATGATGAAAAAGAAACTAATCTTTTAAAGACGAAATGCTCCATTCAAAAAGCATCTCCAAAATATACTTCAACAAGTATAACGAACAACCTAGGCTGTGCCAAAGGCACAAAGCCATAGCGGAATAAACTCACGCCATTCTGTCTTTTGACAGTACAAAGGTACGAAAAATAAATTAAACGTCTTTCCCCCACCATATACAACTAAAATACAGATAGTTAAAAAAAACGTCGTTATATTAAAAAAATACGATCAGCAGGCGAAGGGCTCGACCACTGATCGTATTTTCTAAGGGGTATTATTCTCCCCAGTTTGGATTTTGGATGAGGTTAGGATTTAACTGTCGTTCTTGAACAGGTATTGGATATAAATAGTCTTTCTTTTCATCGAAAACTTTTTTGATATGTGCGTTAATAATCACATTTCCTTTATTTCCATTTTCCAATAAGATTTCCGACCCTAATTTCAATAACTGAATGCCTGAAGCACTAGGCTTGTCACCTTCATAAATCCAAACGTCATCTTTACCATCATTATCTAGATCAAACTTACCTGTACCTGGAAAATACATCCCTTTAAATTGCCTTGTGACCAACTGCCCGCTTTTCCATCTTAAGATATCATCCCAACGGAAAGACTCCATAACCAATTCCACACGTCGTTCTCTTCTTATTTCCAATAGTACCCCCTTCATATCACCAACTACATTCGGATAATCTTTAGCTAAAAATGCATCTGGGTTTGATTTAGCCGCTTGCAGATTTAGATTTGGCATACCTACACGATCGCGTAACAACTTAATTGATTTGTCCAAATCAGCCTGGCTCAATGTACCTAACTCTGCTTTCGCTTCAGCATAATTCAATAAAACCTCGGCATACCTAAAAATAGGCATATCATTTTCAGAACGATTGTAATTATCATACTTTACATCACCTACAAATTTGATCAATTGATATCCCGTTACCGAATTCCCAAAGTTCGGT
The DNA here is from genome assembly GCF_002337775.1 of Sphingobacterium sp. UBA1897. Lineage (NCBI taxonomy): Bacteria > Pseudomonadati > Bacteroidota > Sphingobacteriia > Sphingobacteriales > Sphingobacteriaceae > Sphingobacterium > Sphingobacterium sp. UBA1897. The sequence goes on along the minus strand of NZ_DDGR01000019.1, from coordinate 162,755 downwards.
GCAACAACAGCAGCACCTCCTATACGCTTATAGCCTGGTGTACGTATCGTCTGGCTTAGGCGTGGATCACGATTTAGAACCTCTTCTTTAAACATCATTGTTTGGTAATTCGATTTATCGGTAAACCTCGTTCCATCTTTCATCAGATAAGAATCCACCAAATTTTTATCCAATCCAGGTTTTCCATAGGAAGCCGTGATCGTATAATAATTTACATTGTGCCAAATTTGCAAAGCATCCGAGAATTTCCGCGCTAAAATAACCTCTTGCGGCAAACTATTAACACTATAAAACAACGCACCATAAGAGTCTGTTCCCGCGGCATTGTATACACTGTATTGCGCTCCCTCCATAAGCTTACTGGCTGCATCGGCTGCCTTCTCTAACAAACCGTTTGCATCAGTTAGATTAAATTCTGTGTGATATTTACGAAATGTTCCTTCAAAAAGTGCGACTCGGGATTTTAAGGCCAATGCAGTCCATTTAGTCACTTTTTCATCACTTTTGGTAGCTGATAGATTAGCAATCGCATAGTCCAGATCAGCGAGAATATTTGATACAACCAAAGTTCTAGGATCCCTTGCCTTCTTAAGTTGTTCTTCGTCATTTTGGTCAATGACCTTGTCATACCAAGGTACATCTCCAAAACGTTTCAGTTTATCGAAATAAAAATATGCCCTAAAAAAACGCGCTTCGGCAGCATAAGGCGCAGCAGTTGTTTCTGAAACTGTATTAAAGCAATTTGCCAAAAAGTAATTGATATTACGAAGATTTGCCCAAGTCCATCCACCGCCACTTATCGGAACCTGTCTTTTTCCGGTCAATTCATCATCCAATGTTGTCTTAACGATATTATCGACCGATTCGTTATAAATACCTTCGGCCGAAGGCAGTGCGGCATCGTAAAATGACTTTGTAAATAGTGCCAAATCCTTTTCAGTTTTAAAGGAAGCCTCAGGAGTAACCGACGACTCAGGCAAACGCTCCAAATAATCTTTGCTACAAGCCATCATGCCGCAGCTCAACAATGCATATATATATACTATCTTTTTCATACTATTAAAATGTTAAATCTAGACCAAATGAAAATGTTTTAGAGATTGGATATGATCTTCCGTTGACCTCTTGAGCCGACTGTTCGGGATCGATATATTTGGAACGGAGCTTAGTCGCCGTCCAAATATTTTCACCTGACACATAAACCCGTGCATTGGCCAATTTCACGCGCTTCAGCCAGGCCTGAGGAACCGTATATCCTACGGTTAGATTTTTTAGTCTTATATAAGCTAAATCCTGTAAGTAACGATCCGATTTGACGTTCAAAGATCCACGATCATTTAAGGCAATATAACCTCGTAGCAGTGGATAATAGGCATTTGCATTTTCAGGCGTCCAAATATCTTGTTCAAAATCCTTCGGTACAAAAGAATAATAGGGTCTTGAGTATGGCCCCCAAAACTTATCTGCATTTGCTCCAGGCCACCAATGTTGTCGACCTATCCCCTGAAAGAAAGCCGAGATATCGAATCCTTGCCAATTTGCCCCCAAATTAAAACCAAATGTATAACGGGGTCTGTTATTCCCGATGATAACTTGATCCCCAGGGTTCATCAATGTATTGTCTCCAGCATCAACCTTTCCATCTGGAACTCCATCCTTTCCACCAATGTCAACAAATTTCAAATCTCCAGGATGAAGCTTAGACCAGTCTCCCGGTGCAGCCAACCGTTGTTTGTCCACATAATCCTGATTAACTTTCCAATTGTCAATTTCCGCCTGAGACTGAAAAAATCCATCGGTCCTATAACCCCAAATTTCGCCCAAAGTCTGGCCAACGTAATAGTTACTCAGCAACATTTCCTTATTGTCAAAACGCGTAATCTTCGCTTTGGAATCCGATAGTCCCAATCCAACATTATAGCCAAAAGGTTTTCCATCCAGCTCCAGTTGATCCCGCCAGGCCACAGAAAGCTCCCAGCCCTTATTCTGTAAGTCGCCTGCATTGGTCCGAGGTGAACCGGAACCAAAAACCGCTGGCAATGTCTTACCTGGGATCAACATATCCAACGTATTTCGAATAAAATAGTCAGCAGAAACACTCAATCGGTTTCTAAAAAATTCAAGATCTGTTCCAAAATTTAACGTATTCGTCCTCTCCCAGGTTAAATCAGCTGAAATTGGTGTCGGAGCACTCAGGTATTGTGTTTTTGTACCATTGGTTATGTAATTGGACAACCCTGCATTCAACAATTGGATATAACCATACTCAGCAGCCTCTTGCGCATTACCCAATGCCCCATAAGAAACTCTAAATTTAGCTTCATTCAAAACAGGTTTCAGATTTGCCATAAAAGACTCCTCAGAGATCCGCCATCCACCCGAAAAAGACGGGAAAAATCCATACCGCTGATTGGACGGAAATTTAGAAGTTCCATCATAGCGACCATTAACTTCCAAAAGATATTTCCCTTTATAGTTGTAATTCAACCTTCCAAAGTATCCTCGTAGTGCCCATGTATTTGCATTTCCGAGTAGTTGCATCTGACCAGTCCCAAGAGCAAAGTCATTCAGATCCTCTGACAATAGGTTATTATGTGTTCCACCAATTCGTTTGTATCCGGTAGTCTCCTGGTTAAAACCCACCGTAGCCGCCAACTGATGGTCCCCTAACTGCTTGTTATAATTTGCAAAAAGGTTGAGTGAGTGTTTAGGTCGATTGATAATCGTTTCGGTAAACGTATCATTCCCTAGGTAATTGATCACTCCCGGGAAAACAGACCAAGGCGCTACAGTTCTCCTATTCCAATTGTGTATAGGGTTATAGGTAAAGGTGTAATTCCCCGTTAAGGTCAAGTTTGGCGCCAACTGAAATACCGTCTCAAACATATTGATAAACTCATATTTATCCTCGCCTCCTTTTGACTTTCCATGCAACAAATCTGCGTAAATACCATCACCAATATTATAATTGTTCAACTCGGTCCTATATGTTGCTGTACCATCTGGATTCATTGGCACATAAGATGGTAAAGCATGTACCGTTGTCGAAATAAAATTATTGTTATTATCTGGACTTGTCGCCCATCCCGGATAGGTATAATTCTGATAATTGAGCTGGGTATTTGCACTTACTTTCAACCAAGGGGTGACCTGCGCATTTATGCGCGATCGAACATTATATGCATCGAATTTATCTTGGTTAATTTTCATTAGCCCACCTTTTTCATAAAGACGCCCCGACACATAATAATCAATTTTTTCACTACCACCAGAGAAATTCAACGAATGTTCCATCGATGCCTGTGTTTTTCGATACATCTCATTCCACCAATCTGTATTGCCATAATATACATATTGATCTTTTCCATTTCTATTCTGAATCACTACGGAAGGCAGGCTCGGATCTGTTTTTCGTTTCAATAGTTCAGCATAGTCATCTTCTGTATATCCCGTATAACTATTACCAGTGGCACGAATAAAAGCTTCATCATTTAGTTTCGCGGCATCATATCCGCTCGTCATAAAATCTGTCCGCACAGTCAGTCTAGACCAACCAAAATTATTACTATAATTAATGTTCATTTTTCCGGCCTTTCCTTTTTTGGTTGTTACTAGCATAACACCGAATGCCCCTCGAGCTCCATAAATCGCTGCAGCAGAAGCATCTTTTAAAACGGATATCGATTCAATATCACGCGGATTGATAGTATTGATATTACCTGGGACACCATCAATGAGAATAAGAGGTTGTGCATTAGCTGAGTTTATCGAAGCAAAGCCCCGGATATTAACATTCCCTTCCCCTCCTGGCCTACCATTGGTAAATGTAATATTCAAATTTGGTATTGCTCCCTGCAAAGCCTGAGTAGCATTGGCAACTGGACGGTTTTCAAGTATCTTCGCATCAATCTGTGTAACAGCACCCGTTAAGTTTACCTTTTTTTGCTTACCATACCCGACAACAATTACTTCATCAAGCGATTGATCTGTAGAAACCAGCTGAATCGTTAAAGTTGTTGCCTCTACTTTTACTTGCTGTGTTTCAAAACCGATCATCGACAAGCGCAGTGTATGCCCGATTTTCCCTTCAATGACAAAATCGCCATGCTGGTCAGTCTGTGTAGTTTTACCAGTAGTTAAATTAAAAATTGATGCACCTAAGATAGGTTCACCGGTTGCTGTTTTTACAATGCCTCGGATAGGCCCCTGAAATTTAGCAGAAATTTCAACATCTGGAATAGATGTCAGAAAGACAGGTTTGCTCTTGGCCCACGCGCCGAAAGACATCCCAATCATTACAGGAAGTAATACGTGTTTCGTTTTCATGAATTTGGTTTTGTTTTTCTTCGGTTACAAAGAAAGGTTATTTAATATTTGTAAATTATTAATAATGCATTACTAAACAATTAAACGACAATTGGTTAAATCAGTATTAAGATAATATAATTTTAACACGAAACAGAATGTCTTTTTTAATTTTTTAGCAAAACAAAGAGCCAATTAATTTCATTAAACTAATTAAATAGCTTAAAATCAAACAATTACACAAAAACAGACAAATAATATTTTAAAAAATATAATACGAAATAAAATGTAACATATTTGAAACAAAACAACATAAAAACAAAACAAGACACACCTATATTTAATCCATAAAACACACGAACGATTAGGCTAATTATTTCCTTAGTTTTAATTTAAAACTTCGTCATAAAAGTCATTTATACAAAAAATTCGTTTTCCATCGGTTTTAGCTAGGACCAAAACATACAATTAAAGGTTAAAATTCAGACTGCCGGAATACCGAAAATATCTGTATTTGTTAAGAGCTAGAACAAGAAAAGTATAGTCGGTATCCCTAGCTATCCACCCAATAGATTCCATAAATATCAGGCCTCTAACTCTAATAGAAAATTCTTGCTTCTATTTCTACAACTACGGTATTTCGAAACAAAGGTTCTTAAATCCAACTTTGGTGTTGATCAATTGACTGAAATACTCAAGAAATTATAAGGAATCGCCAGCCGGCAGCCGGTCTCGCAGCCCATATTGTACACATAATCCCTTTACCTTTTCCGCAAATGCCTGTCGATAATAGTTGGGAAGCTTATCGTCCGGACCAAACAATCGTTGGTATTTTTCCACGAACTGTGGATAGTGTTTTTCAACCGCGCGCATAACCAAAGTCCGATTATCACCAGGATCAGAACCATATAACGCCAAGGTTGCTGGAAAAATATAATTTGCATCAACGGATCGAAAAGTCGAAAACATCTGATCAAGATGAGCTCCTGTATCTGAAATAAATGGTAACAAAGGCATTAAACTTACGCCACTACACAATCCCATCATTCGCGCCTGACTCAATGTACTCAAACGAAGCTCAGGCGATGGTGCACCCGGTTCAAATATTCTGGCAATTTCGGTATCGATTGTCGAAAATGAAAAGGTAATAAAAGCACGATGTGTTAATTTACCTTGCAGATCAAATGGAAGTATTGCTTCAGCATCGATCTGCTTCACCAAATCAAAATCTCTACTGACGAGATCCGATTTGGTGATAATATGCACTGGGAAACGATAATGTAATATAATTTCCAACAATTGCCGCGTCAGTAACTCCGTCTGTTCAAATTGCAGATAAGGATCCGTTGCAGACGACAGTACAATTATTCCATATTGTTTTTTACGGGCACGGAGCGCTAAAGCACGATCCAACAAATCAATCGCGTTCTGTTTGACACTTAGCTTTTCAGCCATATTTACCCCATATTTACTACCCCTGATATAACAATATAGACAGTTAAAAGAGCATCCGCTATAGGGATTTACAGTATAGTCATCAAGAAACCAAGGATCTCTCTGTTTTGTTTTGTTAAGAATGGATTTAGCAATTACACGCTGCATACGGAACTTTACGTTTAATGAAAATCTATCTTATAAAACAGATTTTAACATACTAAGTTAATTCAAAATTACGACTAAGAGACAAAAAATAATTCCATAAAATTATTCGTTTAAATAAATTTCACAAAACTCCTTTCGGCTACATATTCCCTCAATTTGGCGATTTTTATTAGACGCTCTTTATGGAAGTTTGTATTACAAATACAAAGAAATATGACACAAAATACGCAAAGTAAAATATGGTTTATCACGGGCAGTTCGCGCGGATTCGGGAAAATCTGGACAGAGGCAGCGCTCCAGCGAGGCGACAAAGTAATTGCTACCGCACGACGACTCTCTTCCATCGCCTATCTCAATGAGAAATATGGAGACAACGTATTGACACTGGAATTGGACGTTACCGATACCAAAAAAGTAAAAACTGTTGTACAACAGGCATATGATCACTTTGGCCAGTTAGACATTGTCCTTAACAATGCAGGTTACTCTCTGGTTGGAACTATTGAGGAAGCTAGCATGAACGATATTCGAAAACAATACGAAACAAATATCCTTGGACCGGTCGCTGTCATTCAAGCTGTTTTACCATTATTACGTCAGCAAGGATATGGCCACATCTTAGGTACATCAAGTAGCCTAGGCCACGTTACACTGCCTGTAATCGGATACTATTGTTCCTCAAAATGGGCATTTGAAGCAATACACGAAAGCTTAGCACTTGAGGTCAAAGCGTTTGGCATCAGAGTAACCATCATAGAACCCGGAGCCTATGCCACCGAATTTGGAAGTCAGGAATCTCTACAATTTGCTGAAACATTAGATCCCTACCAGGATTTTAAAGCCCAATTTTTTACTGATTTAGGAAAAATGGAGAAAGGTGATCCGAATGCGACCCCAGCTGCAATCTTCAGTATTGTTGACACAGAAAATCCTCCCTTGCGGTTTAATCTAGGAAATGGGAACTTATCTTGGGTAAGTAGTGTGTATGCCGAAAGGATTGCCACATGGAAAGAATGGGATACCGTTTCAGCCCAAGCTCAAGGCGCTTCCAAGTAATCCCTATGTCAATAATTCATTCTCGTTTACATTATCGACTATTGTAAACGAGAATTATGTAAATTCAAAAATGAAAAAAGAACAAAAAGCTCTTCCAAAGATGGAATCCCTATCGGATATTCACCGTGCTTTTGGCCTTCCAACACCGGTCCACCCCTTGGTTAGCATGGTGAATGGCAGCACTCATCAGATTATGCTCAACAATATTCCTCAACCGCATGTATTGAATTTCTACAAAATATCCTACAAACCGAGCATTAAAGGAAAACTCATCTATGGACAAGGTTACTATGACTTTGACGAAGGTGGACTTCTGTTTGCCGCTCCAAATCAAATTATAGGAAACCATGGCGCAAATGAAGGCGAAGTATGCTCACAATATACCCTTTTGATACATCCCGATTTCTTTTGGGGATATCCGCTAGCAAAAAAAATAAAACAGTACGGTTTTTTTTCTTATACCACAAATGAAGCCCTACATTTATCCGAAAAAGAAAAAGACCGAATTATTTCCATCTTCCGACACATCGATGAAGAATTAACTAGCCGAATCGATGACTTTAGTCAAGATGTGATTATTTCCCACATTGAATTACTTTTAAATTATGCCAACCGATTTTATAAAAGACAGTTTATCACACGAAAAGCGATTAATACAAACTTAATAGCCAAACTTGAGGAAATATTGGAAGCATATTTCGCTAACAATATTTCTACCAAACAAGGCATCCCAACGGTACAGTATCTTGCTGATCGACTACACATTTCAGCTAGCTATTTAAGCGATATGCTCCGTTTGCAGACTGGTGAAAATACCCAGCATTTCATCCATGATAAAATAATTGACAAAGCAAAAGAAAAATTATCCATCACAAACCTATCTGTAAGCGAAGTTGCTTACGACTTAGGCTTTGGCCATCCCCAATCATTTAACAAGTTATTCAAAGCGAAGACAAATATGTCGCCTTTGGCCTTCCGAAAATCTTTTCCCCAACCAAATAAGTAGATAAATACGAGAAAAATAAGTGATATAGCACAAATAATTGCAAATATTTCATTTTCAATACCTAATAAAGGCTTTTATTCATTACCTTTATACTATTGAAACAAAACTCAACCCCAGCCATGTTTATCGGCGCAGTCAAATGGTTCGACAATAACAAAGGATTTGGTACTCTTGCGTTACCTTCCGGAGAAGAACTCTTTGTGCATATACGCAGGTTTAAAGTTCCTCCAGAACATATTATTCAACCTGGAGAAGTTATTGTCGGTGACAAGAAACCTGACCCAAAAAGGAGCGGTTATCTCGCTCAAAATTGTAGGATTCTCAAAAGGCCCGAAGATTGGAAATTCGTTATCTCGATCCTCGACAAAGAACACACCGTACTCCTCCCCGACAGCCACGGTCGAGAACAAAAGCATAACTTAACCTCATTAACAGCAAGACAACTTTTAAGAACTCAACCCAAAGAACATATTGTGGCCATGCTGACCGCTAATTTTGATGTTCATTTTGATAGCTCAATTTTCATTTCCTATGCCGAATTGATCGACAAAAGCATTACTGGTGTTTTTGAGAAAGAAACCGCTTACGATATACTTTCCAAAGTGTTCGAATACTTTGGGAAACATGTCTCGCATCAAATCCTATTTCGCGTGTGGAAAGAAAGCATGTTTAGGTACATCGGCTATCCAGCGGAAGGCGACTACGAAATTCCTGAGCTTGTATTTAATCTGAATGCCACCGAAATCAATTGTGAGGATCTGGCGAGAATAAACACTTACAGCTTTGGCAAATCTTTTTGCACTGATTTTGTAAATGCTTTATTTGAAGACATAGAAACAATGGACAAAAAGGATATTGAACCATTGTTACCTTATATTGAGTTTTTGGAGAATGAGGATTCTATTGAAAAAATACAGACGCTGCTGCAAGAATAGCTGAAACTATTTAATACTGTAAAATTAGCATGCAATCCGCCCCAATATAAATAAGCGAGATCAGGCAAAGAATCTGAACTATTGATTATCCTTCGTATGATAATAATTGAATATCTACGAAGGATAAGTTCTTCACCTAAAGTCCTCTTAGTGCGCTATGCAGGTGGTTAAGAATGATTGATACCCATTCCACCGTCTAAAACAAAATCAGCACCAGTAATGTAAGATGCATGATCACCACTCAGATAAACAACCATTTTAGCGACGTCTTCGGCTGTACCTATCTTTTTGAGTGGAGATTCAGTAGCCAACTTATTCCAAATATTTTCGACAGTCTGCTGGTCATAATTCTTGTTAAGCACATCTGTCCTAGTCGGACCAGGACTCACCGTGTTTACACGAATTTTACGGTTTGCAAGCTCCATTGCCGCTGTTTTGGCGAAGGAATTAACGGCCGCTTTACTCGCTTGATAAATCGAACTCGCTGGCATATTTAAGGTCGCTACATTAGAAGAAAGAATAACGACAGACGCACCATCGCGAAGTAATGGGATAAATCTGCTCAATGTAAAATATGAGCCTTTTAAATTGATATCCATTACTGCATCAAAATTTGCTTCTGATGCTTCATCAATAAAACCTCCTTCACCTGTAATACCGGCGTTTATAAATAGGACATCAATATATCCAAACCGATCTTTTATTTCCTGAGCAAGTTTTTCAATATCTTGCAGTATAGCCTGATCCGCCACGTAGGCTGTTGCTCCTATCCGCTCAGCAGCTTGATCAATAGCTTGCTTTCTTCTTCCTGTAATAATAACTTGTGCTCCATTTTCACTAAACTCCTTTGCTGTTGCGAAACCAATTCCACTATTCCCTCCTGTAACTAAGACGACTTTGTTTTCTAAATTTTCCATTGTTCTTTTTTTTTGACAAATATATCAGGTATTTGATATACATTTGATACCAGTATAATAGAGTATACCAAAATTACCATGGAAAGAAATCAAGTAGAAGAACTAAGAGCATTACAAGACACCCTGTATTTTATAGGCGGAAAATGGCGTATTCCTATTATCAATTCACTATGCAACGGTAATAAACGGTTTCGAGAAATTGAACGAAGTATCCCTGGTATCACGACACGTATGCTGTCCAAAGAATTGAAAGATATGGAACTCAACAAGCTTGTTAACAGAAAAGTCTATCCGGACAGCCCTGTGCTGATTGAATACCTACCGACTGCCTATTGCCGGACATTTGGTAATATCATCCAAGAAATGATTAACTGGGGCCGAGAGCACAGAAAGGTGATTATTGAAGAATCTGTAGAATAGACTTTTGAGCTCTATTCTACAGATTTAAATCGAAGTGCAGTAAGACTGAGTTTATCACCATCCCCATCCACTAAAGAAACAGTAATTTTGTAGCGCCCCGGAGCCTTAAATTTCATCCATCCCCAAGGGTACCAATTATACACAGAAGAGGCCGCTTGCTGATTCTGCACGATCTCCCCATCCGAGTTTTCGATCTTCCACACCACTCTCCCCTGCCCCCTATAATTTAGATCAATTTGATAATAGCCTGGCTTAATAATGTCTATAGCATACGTTAATTTACTTTCATCAGTCCACTGCCCTACTTGAACCACATGCTTCCATTCACCGAATTTTTCCATCCAGGATTTTCCAGTTTTATTACATCCTTCAACTTCAGCAAAATCAACAGGCACAATTGTCTCCATGGCCGGATCAACTCCAAACATTTTATCAATAACGGGCATTTCCCGCATAACTACCTCAATGACAGAAACCAATGAATCGGGAGCTACACCTGGCGTATTGATTTTTAGCCATTTTCCATCGAACGTGTAATTCAAGGACTTTTTGCCGTTGGAAGTTAAAAGGTTAATCGACTTTATCCCTTTTGTTAGACCCGGAACAAATAACTTTCCATTGGCCGGCCAATGATAGACCAACAATGAAATTTTACCTCCCTGTACAGTAGCATCTCCCCAGGGTAAGGCATGCCCCCAAGGTGACGCCTGTGCGCCATAAACGGTCTCTGGATATTTTCGGATCCAGGCACCCGCACCGCGCAAAGCTAAGCTCGCTGGCTCTGGAATAGTCCCGTCGGGTTTAGGTCCAACATTTAACATATAGGTCCCACCTCGACCAATAGTCGACAATGTACGTGACAAGATCTCACGAGCACTCTTCCAATTATTGTCGTACCAAGCATAACCCCAAGAATCGTTGGTTACATCTACTGCTTCCCAAAGACCCGGAACATTCTGCCGCGGCACTTCCATATCTCCTAAAGTAGCATAATCACCAAGCCCGTGCCCCACTCGCCCCGACACAAATGCTCCGGGTTGATTTTTATGAACCAATTCGACAAGTTTTTGTGCGTATTTCTTATCCATCCCACCTGGAGTATCGAACCAGACCAATTCTATCGGTCCATACTCAGTTGTAATCTGATTTACCTCAGGATAACATTTTTCCCAAAAATAATCATCAAATGTTTTCGGTTGACCAGCTGCATTCACCTTGGGGCCTCCATTTCCGCCAGGATAAGTCCAATCCTGATTTTGCGAATAATAGAAGCCAAAACCGATCCCACCTTCCTTACATGCTTTTGCGAGCTCAATCATTGGATCGCGCTTAAAGTCAGTCGCCTCAACAATATTAAAAGAATTCACCTTAGAATGAAACATTGAAAATCCATCATGATGTTTACTTGTAATCACGATGTAACGCATTCCAGCATCTTTTGCAAGCTGCACAATAGCTTTAGCATCAAAATGATCTGGATGGAAAGAACCCGCAGCAGCCATATAGTCCGCAACAGGGATATTGGCCATGCTCTTGTTCATGAGCCACTCCCCTATGCCATAAAACGTTTTTCCCTTCCAGGTATTTGCCAGCTGCGAATAGATTCCCCAATGGATAAACATCGCATATTTGCCTTCACGGAACAGTTTCCCTCTATTTTCGGCAATCGGTTTATTTCCCCCTTCACCATTCCACATGTGTTCCATCTGTTGCGCTGAAACCTGGTTCACAACCAACCCCGCCAGTGCTAGACAAAACAATATCTTTTTAATACCTATTTTTAACATCTTAGACTTTGGGCAGGTTATAACCATTATGATAAACTTTCGCCAGGTACTGATCTGCATCCTTATCATTGAAACTGCGCTTTTGTTTGTCCCAAAACAATTTCTTTTTGGCCCGATAAGCAATATTTCCCATTTGTGAGAATATCGCAATATGTGCCCCGGCTTCTATCGGAGCATGTAAACCCTCCACGGATTTCTTTCTAACTGCTTCAACAAAATTAACCATATGCTTGTCCAACCCATTATCTTGTGAACGTTGAAAAGAGACAGCATCCATTCGCCCTTTCTCCGGGATAACCTCCCAACCCTCACGATTGACCACCAAGGTACCATTATTGCCAATGAAAGCAACTCCGTGAGTCTTCTGGTAAGGACCCAAATCTATACCTGTTGCCTGCTCCCATTGAACATTAAATCCATCAAACTCGTATACCGTTGTTAAACTATCGGGTGTTTCAGCGGCATCGTCAGGATAAGCAAATTTACCTCCAGCAGCCATAACAGAAACAGGATCTGATACTTTCATTCCAATTAGCGCATAATCCAACATATGTACACCCCAATCGGTCATCAAGCCACCCGCATAATCCCAATACCATCTAAAATTGAAGTGAAAACGATTGGGATTAAATGCACGTTTTGGTGCTGGCCCCAACCATTTATCATAATGTACTCCCGCAGGAACAGGAGCGTCTGCCTGAACCGGGATGCTCTTCATCCAACCTTGATAAGCCCAAGCCTTAACAAGACGTATTTTCCCCAATTTTCCGCTATGAACAAAATCCATCGCATCTCTGAAATGTTGTTGGCTTCGTTGCCACTGCCCAACCTGTACAACGCGCTTATGCTTTTTAGCAGCTGCAACCATAATTTCACATTCCCGAATGGAGTTTCCAATCGGTTTTTCGACATACACATCTTTTCCGGCCGCAACAGCATCAACCATTTGCAGACAATGCCAATGATCGGGGGTAGCGACAATAACAACATCAACGTCATTTGCTTTTAGGAGGTCTTTATAATCGATGTAAGTCTTCACATTGATATTGCGTTTCTTTAATTCCTCAGCTCGATTTCCCAAAACATTTTCATCGACATCACATAATGCCGTACACTGCACTCCTGGTACTTTCAAGATGGCGTTCAGATTGGACCAACCCATTCCGTTTGTACCGATCAGCCCTACACGAACCGTATCAGCTTGAAAACCGAATACTTTCGTCTGTGCAAAAAGCGCCGATGCAGCCAATAGACTCGTATTTCGTATAAATTCTTTTCTCTTCATTCTTTAGTTTGGTTTATATTGATATTGTGTATTCATTACTAGGAAGACGATTATCTTGGGATCCCCCCTAGTGAGATTACTAATATAACATTTAGTCTTTAGGATGAAGAATATTAATCCAAACAAAATGGCTGAAATAAAGGACTTTGAATACCGTAGATAATTTCTATATTTGTTAAAAACAAGCATAAAACCATGGGCCGAAGAACTTGTCTTTCTCCTCCAGCAAAATAATATAGCGCAATGTCAAACGAATAATGGCTTCCGATCAGGAGCAAATTCGGATGATATAAGGATTAACTATTTATTTAGCTTTTAAATTTCCCTTTATGGGAAAGACATTTCTCTTATGAAAAAATCATATTTAGTACTTCATACCGCAGTACTGCTCGCAGGCTTCACCGGTGTTTTCGGCAAGCTCATTACGCTCAATCAAATACCACTCGTCTGGTTTCGGGTCTTACTTTCAACAATCATCTTATTCCTCGTTCTCAAATTATTCAAAATTGAGCGTTTAAAATCCACTAAAGATGCGTTTAAAATTGCGAAAGTCGGCGTACTAATCACTATCCACTGGATATTTTTTTATGGTAGCATCAAGTTTTCCAACATTTCCATTGGCGTTGTTTGCTATTGTCTGACCAGTTTCTTTACCGCTGTATTAGAGCCAATCATCAACAAGAAAAGATTTAGCGCAGTGCAGCTCATGTTAAGTATGCTGACATTGATCGGAATCAGTTTAATCTTTCATTTTGATAGCTCTTATCAACTTGGGATTATTTTGGGTGTAATTTCAACTATTTTTGCGGCTCTATATACCATTTACAACGAGCGATTAGTCAAACAATATGATAGTAAATTGCTCAATTTTTATCAGATGCTCAGTGGCACCATTGTATTGGGATTTGGGCTGCCCATTTTCTATTATCTATTTCCTACCGAACGTTTTATACCGAGCTTTTCTGATGGGGTCTATTTAATCTTGCTGGCTTTATTTTGTACAGTTGGCCTTTATGTTCTTTTTGCTGAATCACTCAAGAAGTTATCTGCATTTACGGTCAATTTGAGTTTCAATCTCGAGCCCATCTATTCAATTATCATTGCTTTTTTATTCTTCAACGAAGGCAAACAAGTCAATGCTTCCTTCTATGTTGGACTCGCTCTTGTACTCGTTTCTGTTCTTCTCCAAACGATGCGCTCTATCAGAAAAAAAGCTTAATAGTTCCTTATTCCATAGGCAAACATCGCATTGATTGCCTATGGAACCTCTATTTTAACATGAAGAAAAAAATTAATTTTCATCACATTTCTTAGACAGATGGTATCTTTGTCAGACTCGCAATATGTTGTCCGGCTTTCATGCCGGAGAAAATACATCCTCCCAAAAACGTGCCTTCCAGTGCCCGATAGCCGTGCATCCCGCCACCACCAAATCCCGCCACCTCACCCACAGCATACAAGCCCTTTATCACCTCGTCATCCTTTGTTAGTACTTGTGCTTGGAGATTCGTTTTAAGACCGCCTAAGGTTTTCCGGGTCAGTACATGGAGACGTACCGCAATGAGCGGTCCATTTTCTTGCGCCAGGATTTTATGAAGGGCTGCCACTCGGCCTAATTTATCACCACGGTAATTCCGTGTATTCCGGATATAATTCACTTGCGTGTCTTTTGAGAACTTATTATCTACTTCCCGGTCACGCGCTTCAATTTGCGATTTAATTGCTTCATAGTCCAATAAATCCTCCCCTGTCAAACGATTCATACGAGCTACCAGATCCTTTAGATTGTCCGAAACAATAAAATCAGATCCTTTTTCCTTAAAGGCCTCAACGGGCCCGGGAGCATTTTTCCCAAAAATGCGTTTCAAAAATAACCTATAATCCTTGTTGGTAATATCTGGATTCTGTTCTGAACCCGAAAGAGCAAACTCTTTTTTGATAATCTTCTGCGTCAGAATAAACCAGGAATAAGAAAAGCCTGTCTCTTGCAGATGCTTGAGTGTACCCAAGGTATCAAATCCAGGCAAATAAGGCGCAGGAAGTCTGGTACCGCGGGCATCAAACCACAGCGAAGAGGGCCCAGGCAAGATACGGATGCCGTGGTTAGGCCATATTGGATTCCAATTTTCAATCCCTTCCGTATAATGCCACATGCGATCGCGGTTTATCATATGAGCCCCGACCTCTTCCGCAATTCCGATCATTTTTCCATCGACATAGGCGGGAACACCTGAAATCATTTGTGCCGGTGCTTTGCCTAATCGTTCAGGCCAATTTTCACGTACCAATTGATGATTTGCGCCGATCCCTCCCGAAGCAATAACGACCTGATCTGCATAATATTCAAACGCTGCAAGAATAGTTCTGTTGGTTGCAACACCCCTTGCCTGGTGATCGTCTGCCAATATATCACCTCCAATTCCAATTACCGCACCATCTTGCGTTAGCAATTTTGTTACGCGATGTCGAAAGCGAAACTGCAGAAGACCTTTTTCCTGCGCAGCATAAGCTTTATCCACAAAAGGTTTCACAACTCCGATTCCGGTCCCCCAACTGACATGAAATCTAGGAACGGAATTACCATGCCCCGAGGCCGAACCATCACCGCGCTCCGCCCAACCGACCATAAACATCAACTTTATACCAAGCTTAGCGATGTAGGCAGACTTTTCTTCTGTTGCAAATTTCAAGTAGGCCTCAGCCCATTGTCGTGGCCAATAATCCTCCTCGCGGTCAAACCCGGCAGTCCCCATCCAATCCTGTCGGGCTAGTTCATAAGAATCCTTAATCCCCATGCGACGTTGTTGCGGCGAATTGATAAGAAAAAGTCCCCCGAAGGACCAATAGGCCTGTCCCCCTAGATTTTCTTCCGTTTCCTGATCTACAAGAAGCACTTTCTTACCAGCATTGGTGACTTCCATTGCTGTCGTAAGTCCTGCTAAACCCGATCCAATAATAATCACATCAGGTTTAAATTGTTCTACTTTTTGCATTGTTATTCTTTTACCGAACAGCTATCCCAATAAAAATGTGATTGCTCACAAGACCAACTGCCTTATATAAATTTACTAGTTTGGGCAGGATTGCACAAGAAAAACTTAACAGGAATCCCTTCGTTCTTTCCTTAAAAAAACACTTAATAATATATTATAAAAATAATAGAATAACACAATTTAAATTATTTTAATAATAAAAATCAGGATTATAACTTTGTGCTATCAATCATTCAAATAATAATAATAAGCGCTATTTCGAACAGATTTATTTGATAAAAAAGGTGCACTAGCATAATAAATAATTTTAACAAGAAACATAAAAAATAAAAAAAATGGAATACAGAAAATTAGGAAAAACAGATTTAGAATTATCAGCAATTACTTATGGAGCTTTCGCCATTGGCGGCAACATGTGGGGCGGAAATGAAAAGAAAGATTCTATTGATTCTGTAAAAGCATCGATCGACAATGGTGTCACTACATTGGATACAGCCCCTTTTTATGGATTTGGTTTAAGTGAAGAAATGATCGGTGCGGCAATACAGGGTTATGATCGGACCAAAATACAGCTATTGACCAAATTTGGTTTGGTATGGGACGGCAGTAACCAAGGAAAAGGTGAATTTTTCTTTGATGCAGAAGAAGCTGGTAAAACTATTCCAGTTTATAAATATTCGTCAAAGACCAGTGTAATTCATGAAGTAGAGAATAGCCTAAAACGCTTACGTACGGACTACATCGATCTACTTCAGATTCACTGGCCAGATAGCACGACCCCGATTTCGGAAACGATGGAAGCCTTGGATCTTCTTTTACAACAAGGTAAGATCCGTGCCGCCGGCGTCAGCAATTATAGTGTCGATCAAGTTTCAGAAGCACGGAAGAACCTCAACATTGCGAGTAATCAAGTTGGTTACAGTATGCTAAACCGAGGTATCGAACAGGACCTTGTTCCTTATGCAAAGGAAAATGATCTAGGTATCATTGTATATAGCCCTATGGAACGAGGTTTATTAACCGGTAAATATTTTAATACAGGTAAATTAAAAGAAAACGACCACCGCAATGGCTATTTCCAACAATTTGATCTGGCCAAGGTAAAGACTTTCTTGGATACCATCCGTCCAATTGCCACGAACAAAGGTGTAACACTTTCTCAATTGGTAGTACGCTGGACCAGTCTACAGCCTGCGATCACTGTGGTTTTGGCAGGTGCTCGAAATGCAGAACAGGCCATAGCAAATGCGCAAGCCATCGATATCACGCTTACCGCCGAAGAACTATCATTTATCAATCTTGCTTTAGCAAAAATTTAACATTCAGCGATGAACAAATTCAATCAGTTGACAGTACTCCTTATGGGTGTACTGTCACTCACAGCATTGCAAAGCAATGCGCAAAATAAAACACTGCTGGTAGACCCAACAGATCGTACATGGTATCATGCTGCTTAGGATAAGAACGACGAAAACACTATGGTCTTATTGTCGAAAAGTTATCGATAATCTTCATCAGAACCAAGGCTTCCTCAATCGGAGATGGATTTGGCCCGATACCGCGGAAATAATCTACCGTACGCGAAATCATCGGCAATTGAATATTTTCAGGATGATCAAATATAAATTCCTTCTCTCCATCTCTTGTTTTGACAACAACTGAATTTCCAAAAATAGAAAAAGTAATATGCCCAAGGCTTCCTACAATTTCAACCTTATCTACCTGGTTTTCTTTGGCAACATTAAAACACCAACTTCCATTGAAGACAAGCTGATTTTCAAACAAAATGGTTCCTGTGGTCTGATCAGCTACAGCACTTTCTTTATCCTGAATCAAGCTAAAACCATCGTATGAAACCGGCATTCCAAAAAAATAGAGCATCAAATCCAATTGATGTGGGGCTAAATCAAAGAAATAACCTCCTCCCGAAACAGCAGGATCAGTACGCCAATCTCCGCCACCTTTTGTCACTAGGTCGGGCATTCTACTCTGCCATAAACGCAATTGTACCGTCCTTAACTCACCAATTTCACCATTTCCAACAAGCTCCTTAACCTTCAGAAACAAGGGCAATTGCCGCCTATAATGGGCAACTACCAACTTCCCGTCTCTTTCTTTTACTTCCTGCAATAATTTTTCTGCTTCTATCGCATTTAACGTAACGGGCTTTTCAACATAAACAGATTTCCCTCTACGCAGGGCAGATACTGCATACGCGAGATGAGATGACGGTGGCGTTGCTACATAAATCGCATTGAGATCGATATTATCGAGCAAATCGTCCGCGTCTGAATACCACAAGGGTACTTGATGTCGACTAGCATAATCAGCAGCTTTCGTCGCATCTCTTCGCATTACAGCCATTAGCTGACTATTATTTATGCGATTAAACGCTGGTCCGCTTTTTTTTTCTGTGACATCACCACAGCCGATGATACCCCATACAATTTTAGAATTATCCATAAGTATATTCAAATTATTGCTAAGACTCTGACCAATAATCCCGATATCTGGCCAGCATTACAGTACATACATCGAAGTACTGGTCTGATTTCTTAGGGCTTTTCACGTCCCACAAATCGGTTTTTACCCAAAAGAAAACCGATTGCCCTTTCGATGTTTTTTCTTCGACTATCCGCAGTTTTTAAGGAAGAAATATAGCGGATAATTTCCTTTTGCTTTGATGGAGACAATCCATCGAATACCTGCAGAGCTTCCTTATTTAGTGCAAATGCTGCTTCGAGTTCGGGGTGAGGCAAAATAGTGCGGTCTTCCGGATCAAAAGCGATTGTTACGGCTAAGGTCTCACCGATTCGTTTCGGCGAATTCGACAATATAGCCGTGTTAATGTACAGTCTCCACTCCTCCTTAAACCGCAGCAACGTCTGAACATAATCCTTTTCATTCACTTTTCCTTTCACAGGAATATATCCCTTGTTTATTCCTGCATCCTTAAATAGGTTTTCAAGAATATCCGTAGGAACAAAAACAAAAGGATTGATACCAATAATTTCCAATTGTGCTTCAAAGGCAAACATGATATGATCAATTAGGTGATTAATTATGCTTCAGAATAGTATCTATAAGCGTCAATTCATCCGTCGTAAAATCCAACCTGTCCAGGGCCTTGAGGGAATCAACCAGCTGCTCACTATTTCTCGCCCCTACTAAAACCGAGCTTACGCGTTCATCTTTCAACAACCATGCAATTGCCATTTGTGCCAATGTTTGCCCTCTTTGTACCGCAAGATTATTCAACCGGTCGATCTTCTCCATTAATTCTGGAGTGATCATTTCACTTTTCAAAAAATGTTCTTTCGAAGCACGTGAATCCGCCGGAATGCCGCCGAGATATTTGTTGGTCAGCAGTCCCTGTGCCAAAGGAGAAAAAGCGGTCGCTCCGATTCCTTCTGCCTGCAGCACATCCAAAAGTCCCTCCTCAGGTGTCCGCACCAGCATCGAATACTTAGGCTGATGAATAAGGCATGGTGTCCCCATAGCACGCAATAACGCAGCTGCTTTCTGAGCAAGATCAGGAGGATAATTGGACAAGCCTACATAGCAGGCCTTTCCTTGATGAACAATATCTCGCAATGCTGCCATTGTCTCTTCCAACGGTGTATTCGGATCAGGTCGATGATGGTAAAATATATCCACATAATCGAGACTCATCCGTTTTAAGCTCTGATGTAAACTGGCCATCAAATATTTACGGCTTCCCCAATCACCATACGGCCCCGGCCACATGGTATAACCCGCTTTAGTGGAAATTAAAAGTTCATCACGATAGCCCACAAAATCGGTACGCAATAGCTGTCCAAAGTTCTCTTCGGCACTTCCCGGAGGAGGACCATAATTATTGGCAAGGTCAAAATGGGTGATTCCACGATCAAAAGCGGTCAGCAAGGTTTTCCGGAATACAGCTTGAATATCGGTTTCGCCAAAATTTTGCCAAAGCCCCAATGATATGGCTGGCAAGAGAATACCACTCTTCCCACAGCGTCTATAGGGCATATTCTGATATCGGTTTGGATTGAATGTCACGTTACAAAGTTTATACCTGCAAAATACAAAACTATTTCCAACAGTCCAGCGTATTTCCCGCTTTCGTCTTCTTTCGCAAACCTCTTTTTAACACTATATCATTTAACAGCAGGTCATGTTTCTAACACCAAATCGATTAGCAACAGGTCATGATAACCTTAGGAAAGCAGGCTTCGATGCATAATTCTTTTTGCATAGAAACGTATTTATATTGCATATAAAAAGCAATTTATCTAAGTTTGGTCTTATCCAAAAGTAAAGGGATTAATTAGACATAACATGATTGGCAGATTCTTCAGAAAATTCTATTTACATATTGTCATCTGGACCATATTACTGCTGTTACCCTTTATAACGTATCTCTACCAGCCGGATAAGATCGCTGATTTCAAAGCCTATTCGGCATTATCGCATTTAGTAAATATTGTATTTCTAGCTACTCATTTTTACTTGCATTGCTACGTTGTTGCGCCCACCTATTTTTTTGGTCGTAGAAAGATCTTTGTACTATTAATCGCACTTGGGTTTTCCACCTACGTCGCGCTGAACTACTGCATAGTCTATTTTAATCCAGCTGGAGAGCTTGCTCATCTGACGAAGGAAAATATTCTTTTCGTACGCTTGGTCATTGGCCCGGGCATTATTTATTCCCTTTGTATGATCACGTCTTCAATGATCTTCCTCTACGATGAACAAGCGCGACAAAAGGAACTCAACAAACAGATTGCGCTTGAAAAAACAACGGCAGAACTAACGATGTTAAAACTTCAGATCAGCCCGCATTTCCTATTCAATACACTGAACAATATCCGTTGGCTCATTCGTAAACAATCACCAGATTCCGAAGACACTATTGTTAAGTTATCCGAAATGCTACGCTATATACTCTACGAAGTAAACGGCCCCAAAGTCGAACTTTTTAAAGAGATCGACCATATGCGCAATTTTATCGCCTTACAGACCCTTCGTCTTCCTATCCAAGGAAATATAACACTAGATATCGAAGACAAGGTCAAAAATAGAATGATCCCCCCATTACTCTTCATACATTTTGTCGAGAATGCATTCAAGTATGGTGTGGATAGCAAAACTGCACCACAGATACAGTTTCAATTTCAGGAAACTCAGGGTGGCATTATTTTTATATCCCGCAATAGAATCTTACAACATACAGAACCGCGTCCAAACGAAGGTATAGGACTGACCAATGTACGCAGACGATTACAATTATTGTATCCCAATCGACATGACCTCAGCATCAGAAAAACCGATGTTGGAGATTTCGAAGTCACCCTCAAACTGATGACCGATGAAGATTAAATGTATACTCATAGATGATGAACCCTTCGCACTCAATATTTTAGAAGACGACTTATTGAATTTTGAGCAAATCGAAGTCGTCCATAAATTTAATGCGACGGCCGAAGCGGAAGAATATTTAAAAAATCACGCTATCGATCTGATTTTTCTGGATATTGAAATGCCCGATCAATTGGGCACGCAGTTTATTCGCGAGCTCGCTCCCCGACCCTTGGTTATCTTCACCACGGCCTATCACCAATATGCTGTTGAAGGTTTCGAGCTAAATGCTATTGATTATCTGCTTAAGCCGATCTCAAAAGAACGACTCGCAGCTGCAGTCCGAAAAGTGGAAGAGGGTATGCTGCTCCGTGCAAAACAGCTCCCCGAACAGGATCATATTATCGTTAATGTAGAATATAAAAAGACGAAAATTTTTCTCCATGAAATCAGCTACATCGAAGGCTTGAAGGACTATGTAAAAATATACCTGGTGGACCGTGAATCGCCCCTTCTTACGCGCAGCAACCTCCGTGGAATGGAAAAAATATTACCTACAATAGACTTCCTACGCATACATAATTCTTTTATTGTCAATAAAAATCGTATTGAGCAGGTCGCCCAAAGCAAACTCACCCTACCTGAAACCGCCCTTCCTATCGGTAAAAAATATATCAAAAATATTGAACAATTTATCTAATGCTACCGCCACAAATTGAATCGATGCAATTATCCGTTCGTCTACACATTGGCCGCTTCGGTCTACAGATGATTGCATAGCTAAAAAATCCTTTTCAAATTTGTGTACTATCGAACAGCCTAATCCGCGTAGCCGGTAGAATAGCAAAGAAAAAATGAAAAGATTTATAGCAATAGCGCTAATGGCAACTGCGGTTGCTTCCGTACACGCTCAAGCCCCTGCAGGTGGTCGTCCTGCTTTCGCCATGTCCGAAGGTCAGCTCTCGGGCCAAATTGTGGACAACAACGGGAAACCTATCTCACAAGCTTCCGTGAATTTATTGAAGGTTATCAAGGATCAAGCTACAGGGAAAGAAAGGGAAATCCTGGTAAAAAGCACCAGCTCTTCAGAAAATGGAAAGTTCAATTTCGCAGCCATTTCACCAAAAGAAAAATGGAAACTAAAAATTAGTTCTGTAGGCTATGCGCCGATAGATCTTGCTGTAGACTATAGCGATAGCAAAACAACAAACAAAGATCTAGGTGCGATCAAATTGGACGATGACAACCGTAAACTCGATGAAGTTACCGTGACTGGCCGCAAGGCACTACTCGAAATGGACATCGACAAAAAAGTCTTCAATGTAGAGAAGAATATCGTTGCAGCTGGCGGTACTGCGATCGATGTACTCCGCAATATGCCTTCTGTACAAGTAGATATCGACGGAAACGTAAAACTGAGAAATGCAGCCCCTACAATTTTTGTCGATGGAAAACCTACAACGCTCACCCCCGACCAGATTCCTGCCGATGTGATCGATAAAATCGAAATTATCACAAATCCATCTGCCAAATACGACGCTTCCGGAAGTATGGCCGGTATCCTCAACATTATCCTGAAGAAAAATAAGAAAGCTGGATACAATGGTATGGTCACCTTAGGTGGAGACCGCTTTGGTGGAACCAACTTTATGGGTAGTTTAAATCTGCGTCAAAATAAATTCAATATCTCACTGACGGGAATGAATATGCGCATGCGGACCAACACCGAGGGCGACAGCCACCGTACAAGTACAATTAATGGCATAGAATCAACAGTAGATCAAGATATTGAAGGCAAAACAAAAGGTATGATTACTTTTGGCCGGCTCGGCGTAGATTACGACTTAAGTCCCAAAACAACGCTATCTGTAGCCGGCGTATTGGTTCAGGGTAAATTTAAGCCGAATGAGAACTCGTCGATCTTAACCACCTCTGGCAATAGCGAATCACGCAGCGATCGGATTTCCGAGTCTGAAAGAAGCTTTAAACCACGGGGGTTGCAGGCAGGTCTTGTTCAAAAATTCAAAACTGAAGGCGAGGAATTGTCTGTGGATTTCAATTATTTCGGCGGCAGCAACACATCCAATGGTTTATACACCACCAATTACCGCAATGCAAGCAGCGAAATCAGCGGAACTCAGATTCAAAAGAACATCGGTTCCGGTGATAATAAGTTCATGACTGTGCAGGCAGATTATGTCAAACCATTCAAAAATGGCATGAAACTCGAAACTGGTGTGCGTGCACAGATCAATAAACTCAAAAATCTCAACAATAATTCCTTAAAAGCAGTAGGCGAAGATGATTTTGAGAATATAACCGCAGCATCAGCTAACTATAACAATAAAAACAGCGTCTACGCAGCCTATGCCTCACTTGGAGGAAACCTCAAGGACTGGATATCCTATAAAATTGGGCTGCGCGCAGAAAGTTCAACGTACGACGGTGAACTTTTGAATACAAACGAAAAGTTCCACAACAAGTATCCCCTGAGCTTATTTCCTTCTTTGTTCTTGAGCAAAAAGCTAACCGAAAAAGACCAAATACAGATGAGCGTAACCCGTCGTGTCAACCGTCCGAACTTCTTTCAACTCATCCCATTTGTTGATTACACGGATAGCTTGAATATTACACGCGGTAACCCTGACCTTGTTCCTGAATTCACAACATCCGGCGAACTTTCCTACAGCCGTACACATGGAAAAGGTACATTTTTGGCAACAGTATACTATAAACGCACAAACAATCTAATTACACGTTACCTGACACAGGAACTCAATCCGGTAACGAACAAAATGGATTTCATTAATACCTATATCAATGCCAATTCCAGCAAGAATTATGGGGCAGAATTTACTTATACCAATAATCTCAAAAAATGGTGGGATCTGACTGCAGACCTCAACTTCTACAATTCCAAAATTGAGGTGGATGAGAAAACGCCTTCGGAAGGTATGTGGACAGTATTTGGAAAACTGAACAATACATTCAACCTACAGAAAAACTGGAATCTACAGCTAGCCTTTGAATATCAAGGCAAAACAAATATGCCAGTGACACAGGGACAAACATTCGGTCCACCAATGAACCAGGCGCAAAGCTCTTCACAAGGCTATATCAAACCATTCTATGGTATCGACTTTGCCATCAAGAAAAGCTTCTTGAAAAATCAGGCTGCCTCAGCAACATTGGCCATCAACGATATCTTCAGAACACGTGGCAATACCATTGTTTCATCGGGTGAAGGGTTCTCTCAAACCTATTATCGACTTTCTAATCCACAGTTGATCAAATTGAATCTTTCCTACCGTTTTGGAAAAATGGATATGAATATGTTTAAGAAAAACAAAAACCAAAATTCAATGGAAGGCATACAAATGCAATAACATGTGGATCATATCACAATCAAAAGCGGGTATTTCTTGTAGGAAATACCCGCTTTTTTATTAAACTGCGTCAAAGACTAGACGACTGTATTGGATATATTCTTCTTTTCAAGTATTTCAACAATCTCCAGTAGATCATCAATCACATAATCTGGATTTGCCGATCTGAGTTGAGCCGCATCATGTGCACCTGTTGTTATACCAATACTCAAAGCACAACCCGCTTGTTGCCCCTCCTGTATATCGATGATGGAATCTCCAATTTTCATCACCACACTCGAATCGGTAATTTCAAATTTTTGCATGGCCATATCAATCATATCTGGATAAGGTCTGTTTCGAGGTACATCAGAAGCAGTAATTAACGCATCTACATCTTTGCCAACTTTCCAATTAAGCTTCTTCAAAAGTGATTCGGCTGTCTTACGATCATAGCCCGTATTGAGCACACGCAAGATATCCCGCTCTTTCAAGATTGCAAAAAGTTCTTCCGCATTCGCATTAGGGTAAATTTCCTCGACTTCATAAGCATGTTCCAAGTCTTTCAAAAACAAAGTAAACATCCGTTGAGCCAATTCATCATCATCAACATCTAAACTATTTTTGAGCACAGTCTTAATTGCCTGTAGCTTCTCCTTACCTGCAGCATGGGCCAATACCTCTGTTAATGTCAGTTCGTATCCCCCTACCGTATTTATAGCATTTCTAAGTGTTTTATAAACAATATTATTTTCGTTCACTGTCGTACCCGCCATATCAAATACGAGCATCTTGATGGCTTCTTTCATTCTATTCAATCTAAAAGTTTAGCAAAAATAAAAAAATGTTAAACAAAACTAAACAACACTATGTTAATTTATTGCTATGCTTTGGTTAAGAAAACTACTTTAACGAACCACAAAATAATAGGTCCAGGCGATCAGCAAGATTTGGAACGGAATACGAAACCACAAATAGTTTGGACCGGCGCCCTCAAAAGTAGCCGTCTCGTAATTGATACGCCTTAAGTTTGCCCGAATATTTGTAGGTAATACCAGTAGAAAGAAGACAATTAATAGGATTCCCGTTATGCGACTCACCTGGGGAACAAATAGTCCAATTGCAGCCATGAATTCCATTAAACCGGTTCCATAGATCATTTCTTTTTTAAATGGAACGAAGTCGGATAGCATCAACATCATTCCTTTGGTATAAAGTAGGTGTCCCAATGCAGTGAACAACAGCATCACTGCCAATCCAACTTTACCCGCTAAAAGAATATCCATCTCCCCCTTCAGCAGCAATAGGATGAGATTGGAAATAATGCAAACGACAATTAAAACAAAAAATGGTTTCATCTTTTTTATAACAAAAATAGGTGCCCTTCCTTTTGTTATCAATGAACATTTGTTAATAAATTTCTTTCCTGATCCGGCTTAACGATTGCGGTCTAATACCAATATAAGAAGCCAGATATTTTAAGGGAATGTTGCGAATCAGTTCAGGTTGCTCACGCATCAAATTGATATACCTGGTTTTTGCCGAATCTTCAAGTAGCGTCAGTTCCCGTTTCATTTTTTTTAGAAAAATGTCCTCAACCGCTTTCCGACCAATTAGGTTCCCAACCGTTGTTGTTTGATATACCGCATGGAGATCCTCAAACGATATCCGCCATACAATACAATCTGTTATTGCCTCGAGATGATACGATGAAGGCTGCTGCGTCAAGAAGGAATCGTACCCACTTACAAAAGAGTTTTCGAAAGCAAATCCAAAAGTAAAATCATAGTCCAGTTTTGGGATATTGAAACGTACGATTCCTTTTTCAATAAAAGATAAATACTGTTCAGTTTTTCCGATTTCCAAAATCAGTGACTTTTTTGGAAACTCCATCTTAACAAGCTTAGCGGAAAATACTTCCCAGTCCGTATCATTCATGACAACGAGCGATTCAAAATATTCTTTGATCTTGTCCATGATTCATATTTTTTAAGAGCAAGATAAAAACTTCTGTTCAAATACATCGTAATGATTATTTACTATTTAATCGATTATTTATTTCAATAAACATACGATCTATTTTACCAAAAAATATTAACTTAAATACAGTAAACTTTAATTATGCATATTCTTAACGAAAACGCCCCAGAACGGTGGCCTGCCTTTAGAAAATTAGGTTTTCGATTTTCCTTTATTTTCATTTTGTCCTTTATTCTTGTTTTTAATAATGGTACTTATCCGTTATATGGATATATCAGCATCCCTCTTACTCATTTCATGCAAAGGTTGACTCCCTGGTTTGCAGAAAATATATTGGGCTATTCTTACGACCACAGCATCTTCATCAACGGAAGTGGAGATACCTCCTATGCCTGGGTATCCTTATCGATCCTATTCCTGCTGGCATTAGTTGGGGCGGCTTTATGGTCCATATTGGATCGAAGAAGAGCCAGCTACACAATCCTTTTCTATTGGTTAACTACAGCAATACGTTATTATCTTGCTTTTATGCTTATTCATTATGGAATGATCAAAGTCTTCTATATGCAAATGCCGCCGCCGAGGTTAACACAACTCCTGCAGCCATTGGGCGAGTATTCCCCCATGGGTCTCGCATGGACCTATATCGGTTATTCTCAAGGCTACAATATACTTATTGGTTCAGTAGAAATATTATCGGGCTTATTGCTTTTCAGAAAAACGGTGGTTGCTGGTGCACTAATTACGGTTGCGACCAGTATCAATATTATGGCTGTCAATTATTTTTATGACGTCCCCGTTAAAATGGTCTCTACAGCACTCCTGCTACTTTCCTTATTTCTACTGCTTCCCTACTTGAAAGCATTGTTCGCAATTTTTATTTCAGGAAAACCTGTACAGTTACTCCCTATCCAACAACCCCTATTCAACAAAAGCTGGAAAAGAAAAAGTTTGTTTATCGCCAAATTGGTGGTGTTACTGCTCTTTATGGTGCAACAGGGCATGGGCATATTAAGTACAAAAAAAAAGATAGCGGAGTACCAAACGAAGTCACCACTCTATGGAATCTACCGTATTGAACAAGCGGGAACACAAGGCAAATCAATTCCCGAAGATTGGCGACTTATTGTTTTCGAAATTGATAACAACAAGGTCTTAATACGCAACACAGACTATACCCCACAAAGGGAGAGCGTTGTTATTGATGCCCCCGGGAAGAAAATTACCCTAAACAATTATCAATTTGATTATCAGATCAACCCTGACGGAAATATTCTTCTGACAAAAACCTTTGATGACCATACAGCGTACATTAAACTTATTAAACAAGACGTGCAAGCACTTGAATTGATGCGGCGCAATTTCAACTGGATACAAGAATATCCCTATGGCCACTAAATAAAAATCGTAAAAACTCAATAAAACAAATCGTGCACTTAATACATCCTCAGACCAAAATAACTATGTTTAATGCTGCAAACATAACAACATGCGACGACGAGGTAGAGCATCTCGGTTTTTTATATCGAATGCGGAATATCAGGGTACACACCTACCATATGCTGAAAAGCAAAGAGGTTGTGACCCTTATCTTAATACATTCGAGCGGAGGTCGCCGTGAGATTGATCAGGGGCAACATAATATAATGGGTTATCAAATTCATCTAATGTTCCCCGGTCAGTCAAGTTCTTTCTATTTTTTCAAAGAAACCGCTGTTTATCATTTTAGAATTCCCTGGCAAAATTTTGAAAAATTATGTCATGCGCTTTCAATCAACATAAAACTCCTTAAAGATTATCCGATACTTCAGGTCACGCCATATAAATTTGAAACGCTCCGTTATGAATTCGATAAGATCCGTAATGAACTCTATCACTATCAGCCACCATTATCACTCATTTTATCACGTTTGGCAACTAGCTTACTAGAGATTAACCACTCCTTAATCAACCACATCGATAATTTAGCACCATACGCTTATCCAGCCATCCTGAATCGCTTTCTTGAATTAGTAGAACTTCATTATAAACAAGAACACCATGTCGCTTATTACGCAAATTTACTGAATATAACTGCAAAAAGTCTTTGGATGCAAACACAGCAATACATGGAGACTAGCCCCCTCAAACTGATTCATAATCGTTTATTAAAGGAAGCTATGCACCTGCTGATTTTGGGGCCCAATCCAATCAAGACTACCCTGATTGAATTGGGTTTTGAGGACTCCGCTACTTTCTCTCATTTCTTCAAAAAACAGACAAATATGTCACCTTCAGCATATCAAAAGAAACATTTACCACATAAAAAAACATAAAAATGGCTCCTACGTAATATACATGGAGCCAATATTTATTAAGAAAACTGCATTATAACGATCTTTTTTTCAACGTGATATTATCCAAAAATGCATTTCCCGTTCCTACATTGGTAAATCCGATCCGAACAATTTTTTTATTCGGATTAATCTCCTTGCCAGTAACAAAATCAAGCTCCTGTTTTCCACCTTTCTTTTCTAAATCAGGTATTAACGTCTTTAAATTCGACAACTTTCCTGTTACGACAGCGACATCATCGACTTCCACCTGCACTTTGTCTCCTTTACTCCAATAGACAAGTTTGAAGTCTTGTTGGGGATCCAAATAAACATATTGCTCTATTTTTTGACCCGGCGCAAGTACCACCGCTTTACTCCCCTTTTCGCCGCGCCCTTCTTCGATGACCGCTGCTCCTTCCCAAGGCGCAAGGCCAGACTTACCCTCAAAATCTGGATTAGGCAATTCATTACCATCTTTTAAAGGCCAGTTATACGCCCGAATATAATCGACCTCCATATTGACTCCGCCTTCAGATCCATAGGCTCCAAGAAATACGTTCAAAAAGTGGTTGGGTGAATAAATCTGATTTTTATTCGTATATTCTTTGATCAGATCTCCATTGATATAATGTTTAATACTTGTGGGTGTCCACAATACCCCATGTGTTACCCATTGTCCGACATGTTCATACCCCTCTGCAATATGTGTAGCAAGGTTACGTTGAAATACCCCTTTTTGATCAACATGTCCATGTATCACAAACTGAGCCGTAATATATTCGAAAACGTCGATTTCAAAAAGCTGTCCCTTGGGGCGAATGC
The DNA here is from genome assembly GCF_002337775.1 of Sphingobacterium sp. UBA1897. Classification (NCBI taxonomy): domain Bacteria; kingdom Pseudomonadati; phylum Bacteroidota; class Sphingobacteriia; order Sphingobacteriales; family Sphingobacteriaceae; genus Sphingobacterium; species Sphingobacterium sp. UBA1897. The sequence continues at coordinate 132,624 of NZ_DDGR01000019.1, read as the reverse complement.
CTTTAATTCCGTCGACTTCGGATCCTTCTTGAAGATAATAACGAATATCTGGTCCAGGTGAATCAAACCAAAAAGCTGTATTTGTTCCCTTGGGATTCCCCTGTCGGTTACGTCTTACCTTAACTTCAAAGTACCCACCTTTGCTGTTGTCCAATAAATTTTCATTGGACTTCCAATCGTAGGTTTGGATGGATGAAATCTTCTGGTTGCCACCCGCTGTAAAAATCCGTTTGGGAATAGTATCATTGACATACAGATTGATCGCTGATCCATTTAAAGTATAAGCGGGTTGTGGCAAACGATCATGCAACATTTCATCCTTGGATTTTGCATTCAGATAATTCAAGGATGAAAAATAGTTGGTCGTCCATTTATTCCGATTAAGTAATTGATCGTTAAATTCATCCTGCCAATAAACTTCCATACCAACAGGAACTGCTCTTGAACTTGGATTCTTTCGCTCTTCATCGAGTTCAGTATTATCCAGCTGCCATCTCTTGCTCGTATACACTTTTCCATTTGCCAAGGATTTTCCTGTAGCAGATTCTACCCAGATATAATAGGTCGTTTCAGGCTCTACCTGCTGAATATAATAACGTTTGGCACCTTCTGCCAATATCGCATTGGCTGTCTGCGGTTTCTTATTCGTTTTTGCCCAAAAGACTTTCGCTCCGGATATGCTCGGTTGATTATCCTTCATGTCTACACGGATCCAACTCCGGGTACCCAATAGCTGTAATGGTACATTTGAACTTGTCGTTTGAGCCGATAGCCCTAACGCTGACATTACCTGAATACCTGCAAGAAATAGATATTTTTTCACAATTTTCTTATTTTATAAACGAACAAACGATAGTCAATCTGCTTACGAACAGACTATAACCTTACGATAATAACGAGAATTATCAGCATTGGCAACTCTGATCAAAACGCAACCGTTTGTTCAATTTAGCGATTCCGAAAATTGGGACTTAAACAATGGATCAGACAACTCGAATTTTCCGCGCTAACGCGTTCTGCAGCATTGGTAAAGTCAAGAAAAAAGCCGCTTGGAAAATCCAAAACGGCTTGATATATAGCGTAAAAAAAGTTTCCATTCATATTATTCATGCAAAACCAAAATCGCTTTAACTGATCGGTTCAAAACTTCATTCACCGTACTACTTGCAAATAAACGGTAAATCATATTATGGTTGCGTTTGACCAAACACAGAATATCGGTCTGATTGTTTTCAACAAAGTCAATGATCGCATGTGATGGCCGTGTATCATCCTCATCCACATAATTAAAGTTGATATCTACGTTAGGAAGCAACTGACGCATTTTTTTCTCCCCATTACGCACCAGCTTTTCGTCCAAATCCCTTTCTGAGACGTGTAGAATTTCCAACTTCTTGGGGTCTGAAAGTTTTAAAATACGATTGAGCGCTTTGACATCACGAACAGACAATTTTGTTGTTTTATAATCCGTTGCCAATGTAATGACTGGAATAACCGACAGATTACTTTCAGGAGGTACAATCAAGGTCGGAATACGCAATTTTGTCACAGCCATACTCGCATTACTACCGACAATTTCTTTAATGCCTGTCGCCCCGGTAATTCCCATCACCAAAAAAGAAACATCCGTATATTCAACATACTTTGTGACTACATTACGCAGATAACCTACTTCAACAACGGTTCGCACTTTGAGGTCATTGTATTTATTTTCCTGGACCACCTGATCAGTCCATTCTTGCAAAGCAGCACGTTTTCTAGCGTAATAATCTTCTATAAAGATCGCGTTATAAGTACTGTTGTTGATCCCTTCTGTCGGGTGTATGGCATGTACAACAGCAACTTCCATATTCAAACGAGAAGCCAAAGACAAGGCGTAACGCAAAGCATGACTTGCATTGATTGAAAAATCGGAGGCAACAAGAATTTGTTTCATTTTTTAAGTTTTTAATATTTACCTGTCAATAGCCATGTGTACAAATGCAATGGATGACAAAAACATTCAGATAACAATCAACTAAATAAAAAGATGGAAGAATACAAATAGTAATAATGCCAAGCCAATTGACACGGGTAAAGTAAGTACCCAGGCAAGACCGATACTTTTGAGTGTCCCTTTATTCAGATTGCTCTTTCCTCCAGAAGCGACCATTGAACCGGCAATACCACTTGAAAGCACATGCGTTGTACTAACCGGCAAACCCAATACGGTACTGATACCAATTGTCGAAGCAGCAACAATCTCGCTTGAGGCTCCTTGAGCATAACTTAAATGTTCATTTCCTATTTTTTCACCAATCGTTACTACAATACGTTTCCAACCGATCATTGTCCCAAGACCTAAGGCGATTGAAATAGTTAAGATCACCCAGATCGGTGCAAAGTCCGTAAGATGTTTCAATTCGCCCAACTTACGATTAAGCTCCAATCGATTTTCAGGATTGATATCGATCTGTTTACTGCTCTCTAATGTAGCAATGGATTTAACTAAACCTTCAACCTCTTTTCTGAATTTAAAAGTACCGGCTTTATCCGTTACACTTTTATCCATCAAATGCAACTTGACTTGCTCAATCTCCTGATTGACTTGCACAAACATCGTTCCCTGAGCGACATTACTGGAAGCAATTGTCTGTAACACGATTTCCGTTTGATCGAGCGTTTTAATGACAGCCGCATCTGGTACGGAATGGTTTATTGCAAAACGAGCAGGCAGAAATGCAATTAAGATCAACATAAACAGTCCTACACCTTTTTGTCCATCGTTGCTACCGTGAAAAAAACTGACCAATGTACAGGTCAGTATAAGAATACCGCGTACTAACAAGGGAGGTCTGTCATCTTCTCCCTGTGGGATGTGAAAAAGTGCTTTATAACGGACGACATGCTTTAAAAAGAGCATCAATAACACCGCTAGACCAAAACCAATCAAAGGTGAGAGAATCAAAGAAAGACCAATTTCCTCGGCCTTATGCCAATTGACACCACTGCCTCCATAATACCAGGTGAAGCCTATACCAGCCCCGATAAGGGCACCAATCAAGGTATGTGAACTCGAACAAGGAATACCAAAATACCAAGTCCCTAAATTCCAGATAATAGCCGCCAATAATACAGAAAGGACCAAACAAGCGCCTACCGAAACCGGTAGTGCCATTAAAGTATCTAGAGGCACCAATTTAAGTATTCCCATAGCCACTGCGATCCCACCTGCAAAAACACCTAGAAAATTCCAAAAGCCAGACCAAGGAATGGCTACAATTGGTTTAAGTGCTTTGGTATAAATTACCGTTGCAACAGCATTCGCGGTATCATGAAAGCCATTGACAAATTCAAAGGCCACAACGGCAAATAAACAAAGGGCAAAAACAATAAGAAGTCCAGTACTAAGATCGGTTTCCCCTAAGAGAGGAATCATGTTGCAGAAAATTTGCATATTATTCTTTCATAAGATTTATGGTTGTCCTTGCTGAGTTTTTCTTACTTGCTGAGTTTTCCTTAAGGAAAACTACCGCAGGAACAATCGCTTCATTCAGCTCAAAAATAATTTTCAGATGTTAACTTTTGATAAAGGATATATTACGTTATACAACACGAAAGAAAAACTTAAAACACTGTTAACGAATCTTATTCCATCGCTATTTTATTTCCCACAAACTTTCTTAATTTTCAGGGAGCTAATACGGACTTTATAGGGACCTCATTCGGACTTCATTCGGATGAAAGCGAATAAAGTCCGAATAAGTTCCGTAGAAATAACGATTATAAAACGGATCAAAAGTAAATTTGATCGCTAGTTTTTACCCACAAAATATAGACAAACCAAAATCTCGTATAAGACCAACCGTAAAGTAAGAGCCATATTAGACCTTTTGTAAACTTTTTTCAGGAATGGACATAGCGTATCTGCGAAATACCAAGCAGAGGATTCGAGAGAATTTTAGTCCGCCATTTACAACGAAAATAGTACGATTTACCGATTCAAATCCACAGTCTACCGAAAAACGCACACTTTTTAGAATTAAACCCATTACTTTAGACAAAAGTAAATTTAACACCGAATTAATTATGCCTAAAACTTATTCATTAGACTGTTCCTTGACGAACTATTCTCCCTTACAGCGGATTACATTTAGTACGCTAACTTTTCTCATCGCTATTTATTGCGTGCTCTTTTCACAGCATACAAAAGCCCAATCTTTAGACTGGTCTACAAAAGATATTGTATTTAAGAGTGAGGGTATTAACCTGGCAGGAACCATACTTCAGCCTCGGCGTGCCCATGCTGCCATTGTCCTCATACATGGTTCTGGACAAGAGAAAAGAATGATGGAGTTTGCCTCATATTTAGCCCAAAACGGTATTGCCGTATTTACTTATGACAAGCGCGGAGTAGGAAAATCTGAGGGGACCTATGCTGGCCCTGAGGTCGGTACCAATAATATCGATTCTGCCAACCTCCACCTCCTCGCTAAAGATGCACAAGCGGCAGTAAAAGTATTCCATCAACAACTAGGGAAAACGAACATTCCTTTAGGGCTATTGGGATTCAGTCAAGCGGGATGGATCATTCCCTTAGCGACTAACCAAAATCCTTTGGTCGACTTTTTTGTATTGTACAGTGGAGCAGTTATCCCTGCCCGTGAGCAGCTCCGCTTCCAATTCTTTACAAATGGGAAAAAAGATTTTTGGGATAAACATACGGAAACCGATGCCCGACAACATGTAGCGAATGATCCAGATCGCTATCAATTTACAAATACCGATCCGATGACATCACTTAAAACGATAACAACTCCAGGACTCTGGCTTTTTGGATCCAAAGATATCCAAATACCTGTAGGCTTATCGATTGAACATATCAATGCACTGAAAGCACAAGGAAAGCCCTTCGAATATTGCTTATTTCCTTTATTAGATCACAATACAAGCCTTTCGGCATCGCGTGAACCAAGTGCTATTGCATTGAATTGGATCAAAAGTCAACGTAAAAAAAAGTCATAAAAAATGCCTCTTGACAACGATTCATCTGCATAAAATCAAGCATTAAAAAGGCC